>CAZOUP010000093.1:0-21174 GCA_964583035.1 uncultured Akkermansia sp. | reverse complement strand
TTCTCTTCATTCCTGATCGCGACCGCGATGACATTCCCGACGGTCCACCTGAAGTCGCCCTCGACGGCTGGACCACCGAGGCGGAGCACAATTTTTTCAACGGTTTGAAATGGGGTCCCGACGGTTGGCTCTACGGCCGTCACGGTATCAAGAAGCCCTCGAAGGTGGGACGACCGGGAACGCCTCACGATAAGCGGATTGATCTCAGCTGCTCAATCTGGCGCTACCACCCCGTGAAAAAGGACTTCGAAGTCTGGGCCGACGGAACCGTAAACCCCTGGGGACTCGACTGGAACGAGGAGGGCGAAGGATTCATCAACACCAGTGTAATCGATCATTTCTGGCACCTCGTCCCCGGGGCCCGTTATGATCGTGGCTCCGGACTGGGAACCAATCCCTACAGCTACGCCCTCATGGAGCCGACCTCCGATCATCGGCACTGGTCGGGTGGGCAGACGGGGCGCAAAGATTTCACCGGCAACGACGAGGCCGGTGGCGGCCACTCGCATTGCGGCATGATGATTTACCAAGCCGACGTCTGGCCTGAGAAATACCGGGGCAAGGCCTTCTTCAGCAATGTCCTCGGCCAGCGGATCAACATGGACACCGTCGAGCGCAAAGGCGCCGCGTGGACCGCGACTCACGGGGAGGATTTCCTCCGCAGCGCAAGCCCGTGGTTTCGGGCCGTGGATTTATGTCAGGGTCCCCGCGGGGAAGTGATGATCGCGGAATGGACCGACTTCGGCGAATGCCACGACCGCGATGGAATTCACCGCAGCAGCGGGAGACTCTACGAGGTTTGGTATGGTGATCGTGTTGAGCGGACAAACTTCGATGTTGCGACGGAAAGCACGGAATCACTCATCGGAATGATGTTTCACGAAAACGCCTGGTGGCGGCGACATGCCCTGAGAAATTTGTACGAGCGGGCCGCGGTTTCGGCAGAGTCAGCCCTCGCGGTCGATGAGAGCGCGAGGCAACTTCTCCTTGAGACGGCAAGAGGGGGAAACATTCCAAATGCCATCAGCGCAATTCAGGCGCTGCATGCGATTTCTCCTCGCGACGAATGGTTTTCGCAGGTCTATGAGGCGACGTTTGAGAACGGAGCCGCGGAAGAAAGAGCGCCGATCCGGACTCATCTTTTAACCCTGACATTCACGCACTCCGTTCCGACATCGGAGCAGATTCAGTGGCTGGAGGAGGCGATCACGCGGGAAACAGATTCCGCCGTTCTCTATCGAATCGCCGCCTTGCTCCAACGCATCCCTCTCGAGCTTCGCTGGAAGATTGCGGAAGCCATGACCGATATTCCTCTCGACGAAGGTGATCGCAATTTCTCGCTCATGCGCTGGTATGGATTCGAGCCGCTTGTTGCGCAAAACCCTAACCGGGCCATGACGATTGCGACGAAGAGCGGCGATTCATGGCTTTCCCAATCGATCACGCGCCGCGCGATTTCAGCAGGATCTCTTTCTTCGGTCATCGCCACTCTCAATTTAGAAGAAATTCCGGATCAACCACTGGCCGCAATCCTTTCCGGGTTGATTGAAGAACTTCCGGCGCAAGTGGAGATGCCGGATGGATGGCGGGAACTCTATTCCCGTCTCAACACCGTCGAAAACCCCGCGATTCAAAAAGATGTCTTTCAACTGGCGCTTCGGTTTGGCGATCGAGCCGCCGAAGCGGAAATGACGGAGCGAGTCTTCGCTGAATCGACTCCCTCTGGAACGCGGCTGGACTACTTGAGAATGCTGATCTCAGCCCGGTCCGCCTTGATTGCCACGAGAATTCCTGAGCTCACTCAATTTCCGGAGTTGGCTGAGGAGTCAATTCGCGCTGAGGCGATCTTTCCAAGTGATGCCTCTGCAAGTCGCCTCCTCTCGCTCCTGACCGCGAGCGCGGACGACTCCACCGCTGCCATTATTCTTGAAACCCTCTCCGGGAGAAAAGATTTCGCCGACGCCCTCGTCGCTTCGCTCCTTTCCGGCGAGATCGAAAAAGAAATCATCCCCGCTTACGTTTCCCGCCAGGTCATGATGGTAACTTCACAGAAAGAAGCTTTCACCCAACTCATGGAAATCAATGAGGAAGACGCCGCGGAAAAAGCGGCCCAGATTCGACTCTGGAAAAAGCGCCTCTCCGATGACTATCTCGCGAATGGCAATCCAGTCGATGGTCGCGAGGTCTATCAGCGAGTCTGCGCGGCCTGCCACCAGCTCTATGGCGAAGGAGGCGTGATTGGACCTGACCTCACTGGTTCAGGCCGCGCCGACCTCGACTACTTTCTGATCAACGTTCTCTTTCCCTCCGAGGACGTTTCTCCCGATTACCGGCTCGTGACGCTCTCCCTCAAGAGCGGAAGAACCCTCGTCGGCAACATTGTCGAAGAGAATGAGAAAGTGATTACTTTTCGCCAGGTTGGGCAGATGGAGCGGATCGACACCTCGGAGATCGCCACGCGCGAGGTCTCCGAGATTTCCCTGATGCCCCCGGGACTTCTCGACACGCTAAAACGTGAGGATGTTCGCGATCTCGTGCTTTACCTGAGGACGACGAAGCCGCTCCCATGAAACGCCGAACTGCTCTTAAATGTCTGCCGCTACTCGGAACGGCACCGCTCGTGTCCGTTGCCCGCGCTGACTGGGCGGCTCCGATTGAGACGATCTACAGCAACGACACGACTCATATTTTCTCGTGCCTTCGCCCAGGGAAGCGGCGGGCGACCACTTTCACCGATGAGCTCTTCACCGGTTCGATCACGGAAGCAGCCGGAGTCGATGCTCACTTTCTGCAACCGGGACTGGGATGGATACCCTGGTGGAAATCCCAGATCTATTCTGCGGCTGACCACTACAAATGGCTGCGGGAAACGCACGGAGTCAAAGGGGTCGACAAAATCGGCCAATACATGCTCGAGGGCGGCGACCTCCTTGAAACACTGGTCAAGACTTGCTCCGTGATTGGCGTGAAACCCTTCCTCAGCTTCCGTCTCAACGACGGGCATCATGTCGGGGATTTGGCGAAGGCGCTGAAGGAGGGCCACCCCACCGCCAAGATGTCGCGCCACTACTGGGACAACTATGAGCGGTTCCGGATCGGATCCGATTTTGAGAACTGGGACGAGGCCGTCTTTGACTGGGCGATTCCGGAGGTGAGAGATCACAAGTTTGCGCTCATCGAAGAAGCCTGCGCTAACTACGATATCGCGGGACTGGAACTCGACTTCCTGCGGCATTGGGTTCGGTTCAAAAGTGATCTCCCCGAGGAGGAACGTCGGGAGATCACGACCGACTTCGTTCGACGGGTTCGGGAAATGCTCGATCGAACCACCACCACCCGGGACCTCCCGCCTCGACAACTTTGCATCCGCGTTCCTGCAAATCCCGAAGTCCGACCCGAACAGGGTGTCGATCTCGCGGCGCTCGTCGATGCCGGAGTCGAGATGATCAATCTCTCGAACAGCTACTTCACCTGGCAGGATGACAGCGTTGCCGCAGCACGTCGTGAAGTAGGAGACAACGTTTCCATCTATCTGGAGATGACGCACTGCACGATGACTGGCAAAGCCACCAACGGAAGCGGCACGCAACCCTTTCTGCGGACGACTGATGAGCAGTTCTACACGACGACAAGGATGGCACATGAGCAGGGCGCGACCGGCGTGAGTCTTTTCAATTTTCCCTACTATCGTTATCACGTCACCGAGGATATTGGCCCCTTTCACGAGCCGCCTTTTCATATTCTAGCAAAGCTGAAAGACCGCGACATTCTCAGTCAGCAAGTGCCTTCCTACTTCCTCAGTTCAGGACGAAAAGACCGAATTCTCGGTGAACGAACGCTCCCCGTGATCATGAATCGCAGAGAGGACTACGTTTTCGAAATGCCGGTTTCTCAAACGATGAAAGTCGCGAGCAATGGGATTCTAAGACTCCGATCCGATGAAGTCATCTCCGATCGCGAGCTTGAAGTGTTGTGCAGTGAGACCGTCCTCAAAGAGATCGAGTTTATCAAAAAGCCTCTTCCGCACCCCTACGACGAAACATGGCTGGGAACGGCGGAAGACACGCGCTGCTTCGCATTCCCCAACGAATCTCTCGACGGCGGGGCGACGGTACCGATCACGATTCGGGTCCTTGCCGGGATTCGTGTCCGCTTGATCTACCTCGATCTCACTTTTCCAGGGGCGTGAGGTTCCGGGGTCCCGTTAAACAGAATACGAAATTCGACCATCGAGTCGTCCCGGTCTCGAATCGAAACCTGACCGCCGTGCGCGGCGACAATTTCTTTGACGAGGCTCAGTCCAAGCCCTGTTCCCTCCGTCGAAGAAGGCATGCGCTCAAAACGCTCAAAGAGACGTTCGCGATCTGACTCGGCGATCGGTTCTCCCGTGTTGGCAAGCGTCCACTCGACTCCACTGTCAGTTCGGCGGAGACGAGAAGCGATCTCGCCACCGGCGTGATTGTAGCGAACCGCATTGCTAAGCAGATTGTGAGCGACGCGTTGGAGCAGGATGGCATCCCCTTCCATTTCGATCCCCGGTTCGATCTCACTCTGAATCGAAAGACCCTTTTCCTCGGCGAGGAAACTGGCGTCCTCCATCCAGGTTTCAAGTAAGGCGCTCAAGTCAATAGGCTCTGCACTGATTTCAAGGCGACCGGCGTCGGCGCGCGCGAGGAGGAGAAGGCTCTCAAGGATCGCCCCCTGCCGCCCGGTCTGTTCAAGAAGATCCGAAAAAACTTCTTGAGCCTCGTCTTCATTCTTCACGGATGACAAACCACGCTCCAGAGTACCCCGCATGATCGCAAGCGGCGTTTTCAATTCATGAGAAGCATCAGCGCTGAACCGGTTCGCCTGGTGAAAGCTTCGCTCAAGACGCTCTAACATTGAATTATACACTTCGATAATTCTCGCAAACTCGATGTCAGCATCGCCCGCTTCGAGACGTTGATCCAATGCTCTCACCGAGAGGCTCCCCATGTCTTTTTCGAGCACACGAATCGGTCGAAGCGCTTTCCGTCCCAGCCACCACGCCCCGAGCGCAATCACCGCAAGCGCCGCCGGAAGCGCGACAAGAAATGCTTTCCTCAGTTGAATCACATCCTGAGAAAATTGATCGAGGTCGGCACCACTCGCGAGAATGACATCGGCGTTTCGAAAGACACCGATTCGGTAGCGACATCCATCATGTTTGACCGTATAAAAACGGGGTTCATGCACCGGCCTCATTCGACGCTCCGGTTGGTTTTCACCCAGCTTTTGACTCACGACGACGAGATCAGGCTGAGAGTCCATAACCACGTCAGAGGCAGGGAACTGCGTTGGGTCCAACTCTTCGGGCCACCCTGAAGAGCCGGCAACTGACTTGCCATTTCGATTCAGGACATGGAAAAAACGATAGGGGGCGACTTCTGACCCTACCATGCTCACCAAAGTTTCCTCCTGCCGCTCGACGATAACGCCGGGTCCTGAACGGCTCGCGAAGCGAAAACCAAAGTTCGACAGTTCCTGATCAAGCGAGCTCACTCGCGATTGGGAAAGAGCAGCCCAGGCAACGAGTCCGAAGACGAGAAGGACGAGGCCCGACAAGCCCATCGATATCAAAGCAAGGCGGAAACGAAAGGAACGTCGCTTCATGGCTTCTCCTTCATGCGGTATCCAACTCCGCGCACGGTATCAATCAGTTTAGCCTCCCCTTGCTCTTCAATTTTCTTTCGCAAACGCGTCACCGCAACATCGACCATGTTTGTCCCCGTATCGAAATGCGTGTTCCAAACGTGCTCACAGATCTGAGACCGCGAGAAGACCCGACCCGGTGAGCGCATGAGATACTCTAGCAAGGCAAATTCCCGCTGGCTCAATTCGATCTCACGATCCCCGCGCTTCGCCTCGTGCTTGATAAGGTCAAGTGAGAGGTCATCGACTTGAAGAATGGTTAACGCGGTTCCGGAAGAACGACGCAGAAGCGCCTGAAGCCGGGCAACCAGTTCTTCCACAAAAAAGGGCTTTGTCAGGTAATCATCAGCTCCGAGATTTAATCCTTCAATCCGCTCGTTCAATTCATTCCTTGCCGTAAGAAGAATGATCGGAAGCGTCACGCTGCGTTCCCGGAGGCTGCGAAGAATACTTAGGCCATCGCGACCCGGCAACATGATGTCGAGCAACATCGCGTCGAAGGACTCCGTCGTCGCCAGTTCAAAACCCTCTTCGCCAGTGCGGCAGACCACGACGACGAATCCCGATTCTTCGAGACCTGATTGAATGAATCCGGCAATCTGAGCCTGATCTTCGACGACGAGGATTCGCATAGATCACTATCTTGGGTTGCGCCCCTCTTCTTTGCCACCTTTTCTTCCGCCGCCTTTTCCTTTCCCATCTTTAGGACGAGGCCCCTTCTCGGGGCGGCGCTCATAAGACTCCTCGCGAATCGTGCCATCTGGATCCGTGAAGATGAAGTCCACTCCACCGGACTCCCTGCTCCGATAGTCAATCGAACCCTCTTTTCCATTTACCTCGTAGGTGAGCTTAAAGCCGTCAGCGAGGGTCCCTTCAAAGGCGGAGATCTCCGCTCCTCGCAGCGGCGGCAAATGGGGTCTCACCCCGAGAGTGGGGGGACGATCTTCCAAGTCGGCCTTTCCACGAAAAAAGGACATGACATAGGGCGGCTTCAACTCGCCGGCATAGCGATAGTTCCCTTCGTCGTCGAAGTAGCCATGGCAGTCATCGAGCGGTTTGTCTTTCGATGGATCAGCGAGGTAGATCGGATAGCCATCGAGACCAAACGCGATCGGGTTCCCCTCGCCCACCATCTCTTCAAGATGAGCGGGAGCGATGTGATAATGGTAGTCATCGGCACGTCCACAGTGCCCGCCCCATTGATCCAGCTCGCCGGCGGCATAAGCATCCTTCCCGCTCTGGGTGAGCGCATGAAAAATCGGTATCCCGTTCACCGCAAGAGCAATCGGCCCCATCAGAGTCAGCTCACCGGATTCTTCTAGGTACTGAGGGTTAAGCGGCAGCTTGAACCGATGTTCTCCCGTGAAGTCATGCGGAATCGGAACCTGCTGCTGCCAGGCGGTGATCCCCGCCATCATCGGATGATTGGGAAGCCCATTACCCTCCACATAGAGGAATTCGTCGTCCCACGAAATACCCAGTGTTTCCCGAAACGGGGCGAAGGCCCGTGCCAGCCCGGGAACTTCTTCTCCCGGATTTTCGAAAGTGTGTTCCCCGGGAAAAGTTGCTGCATAAGGCGCCAATTTTGGCACCACTGCCGCGACAGCAATCGGAATCACGATCGTGCTGAACAAGATCAAAAGCGGAATCGCTGCCCATTCCCTCACCTTTAACCTCGACTTAACCCTGTTGAGTCGATGACCCAACCCTGTTGATTTTTCGTTCATGATCTGAAGGGGATAAGAGTAGTTCAGCGATTCGAAGCGTCGATTTTGCCACGAGGCCAATCCTTGGGAATGGAGTCACCGTTGGGAGGACTCGCGATTACCTTTCGGAAGAGGACTGTATTATCGAGCGCGAGGTCCTCCGTCCAAATCCATTTCGCTCCTGCAAAGTCATTTTCGTAAAACGGCTCTTTCGGCCCCACTGCCTCCTCCGCGTGCTCAACCGCATTGGCCCAAGCGCTGTCATCAAACTCGATTTCAAACCAGTCTTCCGGTATCGCCGCATGAGTTGTTTTGGGGTCCCGCATCTCACGATCTATCGGACCATGGAAGAAGCTCTTCGCTTTCCAGGAAGCATCGGTCACGGTTCCGTCGCCGAACTTCAGAATGAAACCGCCGTCACCGAGATTGGTGTCATCGTATTCGAGACCGGTCACGGAATCGGCATTGTCTTTTGCCATCACCGCGACGGTCATAGGATATTCCGGCAGGATATCTACCGAAACGACGTTGTGCGGAATGAACGAAATCGAATCAACCGCGACGAGGTTCCCATTGAGATAGAGCTTGAACCAATTGTCCGCGTAGATCGTCGCCTTGACTGTGTCGGTGATACGCGGTTTGGCGATCTTGGGTCCACCGCCTTTTCCTTTGCCTGCCTTTTCAGAGCGCGGCTTTTCCTTTTCCTGAGTGTAGCCAACGAATGGAAAAAGAGTGCCAACGAAAATTCCGAGGAGCGCGGCAAAGAGAAGGGATAATCGAGTTTTCATAAAGTCAGGGGATCTTGCTACTAATTAGTAAACCACCAAAGCATGTCGCTTCGATTACTCGCAGATTACAAAATCGTAATGCGGAGTCCCGGACACAAAAAAGCCCGCTTCAATTGAAAGCGGGCTTTTTGAGGGAATGGAAAGTGGCTCGACCCAGATTTGAACTGGGGACACAAGGATTTTCAGTCCTCTGCTCTACCAACTGAGCTATCAAGCCATTCCACCCTTAATGCGAAATTCCGGATACCGAAATTTTGCGGGGAGTGAATTATTGCCGTCAAACGGGGAAAAACAACCGGAAAATGAAAGGTTTTCAGGAAGGCCTCAATAAAGAGGGAAAGCCCTGAAGGTGTCACTCCAGCCGCTAAACTAGAGAGGCTTCACCGCGATTCGCTCGTAATGAATGATGCTGTCAGGGTCGTGGGCCTGGATCGCGAAAGTGCCACTGTCGAGCTTGCGCTCAGGCGAATTCGCCACGCCGGGGCCGCCCTCAGGCTCTGTGTAGTCAACCGTCGTTTCGCCGTTCACTTTGATTGTGATCTGCTGCCCTTTGACGATGATATCGTAGTCAAACCACTCATTGTCAGTGCTCGGCGCCGCCTCCCGCTCCTCGTGCTCGCCGCCCTTTGGTGGCTCCTGCCCTTCGGCGAGGACGATGATGTTTTTGATCGCGTAGAGGCTGCCGGTCTTTTTCGGGTCTTTGTGAGTCGAATTGACCTGGCACTCATAACCTTTGTCCGGCCATCCTTCGTCCTGGTAAGCGGTGTGAAAATAAACCCCGCTATTGGCACCCGGCATCGTCATGATGCGAGCCTTAAGGTGGAAATCTTTGAAATTACCGCCATTGACGTCACCCGTGTAGAAGAGGTGACTCTTGCCGCCCTTGACGATCAGTTTACCGTCCGCAACGGAGAATGACTCAGGCGCTTCTTTCGAGGTCGTCCAGCCATCGAGATTTTCGCCGTTGAAAAGTTCGACGAATCCTTCCCCTGTATCAGCAGAAGTTTCAGCGGCAGGCTTTTCTTCGGTGCAGGAAGTCATCGCAAACGAGACAAGTGCGACCAGTGCCGCAGGAATGAGATTTATTTTCATGACTGCCATTAGACAGGCTCAACTTGACGATGCAAGCGCAGAAACGCGCCCCTTCAGGGAGAAACGCGATGACAGAATGAAAGAAATATCCATTTGCGATTCGAGCCGCCAAGTCCTTCTTTTCAAGCCATGTCCGCCCCCTCTCTAAAAATCGGCCTCGCAGGCTTCGGCAACGTCGGTGCCGGTGTTTACAAAAACATCGAAAAGAACCGCCACCTTCTCCGTGAGCGGACTGGACGCGAGATGATCGTGACGCGGGTTGCGGTCCGGGACTTGACGAAAACACGCCCCGTCGAACTTCCCGCGGACATTGTGACCACTGACTTAGCTGATTTAACCTCCGACGAAGATATCGACGTCATCGTTGAGTTGATCGGAGGAATTGACCAGGCCTTTGAATTGGTGAAGACATCTCTCGAAAACGGCAAAGTTGTGGTGACGGGCAACAAAGCGCTCCTCGCGGAGCGCGGTCAGGAGCTTTTTGCAATCGCCGAAAAACACGGCCGTCCGATTTACTACGAGGCGGCGGTGGCCGGCGGGATTCCGATCATCAAGACCGTCCAGGAATCACTGATCGGAAATCACATCCAGTCAGTCGCAGGAATCATCAATGGCACCTGTAATTATATCCTCACCCGCATGTCCGAGGCAGGGCTGGACTATCAGACTGCCCTCGGGGAAGCTCAGGCTCTCGGCTACGCGGAGGCAGATCCGACCCTCGATGTCAACGGCTGGGACGCGGCGCACAAGGCGATCATCCTCGCTTCGCTCAGCTATGGTTGCTGGGTTCCCTGCGATCAAATTCATGTCGAGGGGATCGAGAAGGTCACGGCGACTGATATCGATTTTGCGGACAAACTGGGGTATGTCATTAAGTTGCTCGGCATCATTCAACTGCATGAGGAAACCGGCTCAATCGAAGTTCGCGTGCAGCCTTCCCTGATTGCGAAAACTCATATCCTCGCTTCGGTCAAAGGGGTGTTTAATGCGATTCTCGTCCAGGGCGATGTCGTCGGTGAGACGCTCTTTTACGGGTCCGGTGCCGGACAGGATCCGACCTCAAGTTCGGTCATTGCCGACATTGCGGATGCTTCTTACCAAATCGAAACGCGGGACGGTTCCGGCTTCGTCACCCATGGGCTTTACGGGAAGCCACTCCCCATTGAGAAAAGCATCTCGAAATACTATCTCCGGGTCGAAGCGGAAGACCGCCCCGGGGTTTTAGCCCGCATTGCGACGGTCCTCGGGAATCATGACATCGGAATCCTCTCCGTGATTCAGCCGGAGGATCATGATGAAGAATACGCCCCAATCGTCCTGATGCTGCATTTCGCGCCTTTTGGCAAAGTCCGGGAAGCAATTGAGCAGATCAACGCCATGGATTGTATCCGCGATGCGCCTATCCTTTTGCGTGTCGAAGACCTTGGATAGTCAACTCTCCCGAAATTCCCGTTTTAATCCCCCAAAATTCCCCTAGCTTTCATCATGCAATTTGTTTCGACTCGCGGTGGCTCTGAGCCTGTTGGTTTTTTCGACGCTTTCGCCAATGGTCTCGCTCCTGACGGCGGACTTTACGTCCCTAAAAATCTCCCCCTTCTTCCGAGCGACCTGCTTGTCGATGATGCGCTTCCCTACCCCGCGCTAGCCTGGGACGTCCTCGGGCTGTTCGACTCCGATCACGATTCCGATCACCTCATCGAGTTAATTGATAAGAGCTACGGCGATTTCAGCGACACGATGAGTGCCCCCCTGCAGCAGATTGCAGATAACCTCTTTGTTCTCGAACTCTTTCACGGACCAACGCTTTCCTTTAAAGACTTCGGCCTTCAGCTCATTGGAAATTTGTTTGAAGAGCAGATTGCCCGGACCGGCCAGACCATCAACGTTCTCGGTGCCACCTCAGGTGATACCGGTTCCGCCGCGATCCATGGCCTTGCCGGCAAGAAGGGAGTGAATGTTTTTGTGCTCTATCCGAAAGGACGAATCTCAAAGCTCCAGGAGCTCCAGATGACCTGCACGGGGGCTGACAACATTTTCCCGATTGCGATTGAAGGGAGCTTTGACGATGGCCAGGCAATTGTAAAAGAGCTCATGGGCGATCTCGCGGTGAAGGAAAACCTTCACCTTTCCGCGATCAACTCGATCAACATCGTGCGGGTTCTGGCGCAGGCCGTCTATTACGTCCACGCTTACATGCAATTACCCCCTGAGAACCGCGACGACGTGAACTTCGTCGTCCCAACCGGTAACTTTGGAAACATTTTCGCTGGTTGGATGATTCACCAGATGGGCCTCCCGGTCGATGAATTCGTCGTCGCGACGAATCAGAACGACATTCTCTATCGACTCTTTAATACCGGCGAATACAGCCCCGAGAGCGTGAATCCGAGTTTAGCGCCGAGCATGGACATTCAAGTCGCCTCCAATTTTGAGCGATTCCTCTATTATCACAACGAGAAGAACGCGGACGCGACACTAAGCCAGATGGCTGAATTCATGAGCAGTGGTTCGATCAAAGTGCCGAACTTCAATGCGAGCAACTTCTCGGCGTCCATGAGCACCGACGAGGACATCATCGCGAATATCAAGCGAGTGAAGGAGGAATACAATTACATCGTCGATCCGCACACCGCCTGTGGATTCCAGGACATCGACAGCTCGAAGACTCACATTGTCCTCGCGACCGCGCATCCCGCCAAATTCCCAGAGGTGATGAAACAAGCGCTCGGAGAAGCGCCGACGGATGATTCACTCGAAGCGTTGAAGAATAAGAAACCGGTGAGCTACGAAGTCGAAGCCACGCCTGATGCAGTGAAGAAATTCATCGAAGATCATAAGGCGTAGGGGGGAGCAGTTTTCAGTGAGCAGGCTCGGGCTTCGGATGGTTTTGGGCAGATGAACGCGCTTTCGTCTTCGCTCACGCTCAGCCCCACTGCGTGAAGTCGCGCTGCGCTGAAGTGAAGCCTTTAGGTCTTGGGGGAACTCCTTTCCCCGGTGAACTAATGAATCGGGCGCGGTTATGCCTTCGCTCACGCTCAGCCCTACGGCGTGAAATCGCGCTGCGCTGGAGTGAGGCCTTTGGGCCTTGGCGGGGCTCTTTTCCCTGAAGATTTGGCGAAGCGACAACAATTCCGGCAACCGCATGATCGGACGCGGTTTTGTCTTCGCTCACGCTCAGCCTTATGGCGTCAAATCGCGCGGTGCTGGAATGAGACCTTTAGGCCTTGGCGGAGCTTGCACTTTCGAAAAGGCCCCGCATGCGCGGGGCTTCACTCCAACGGTCTGCTAGCCAGCCGCTGCGTCCATCGCCGCCTTCACTTCGATTTCCACCTCGGCATAGAGCGCTTCGTCATTCTTCAGAACTTCCTTGGCAGCGTCGCGCCCCTGGGCCATTTGCGACCCCTTGTAGCTGATCCAGGAACCTCGCTTCTGCAGAACCTCATGCTCGATCGCGAGATCAAGGAGTGAACCGGCGGCAGAGATGCCTTCGTTAAACATGATATCGAACTCAGCCTCACCGTAGGGAGGCGCGACTTTGTTTTTCACCACCTTTATCTTGGTGCGGTTTCCGGTCACGTTACCATCGGATGCTTTGATGCTCCCGGTACGGCGAATGTCGCAGCGAACGGAGCTGTAAAACTTCAGCGCACGACCGCCGGGCTGTGTCTCGGGACTGCCGAACATGACCCCGATTTTCTCTCGAATTTGGTTCGTGAAGATGACGACGGTGCGGGCCTTCGAAATAATCGCGGTGAGCTTTCTCAACGCAGCACTCATGAGACGAGCCTGCGCACCGACGGTGGTATCACCGATCTCGCCATCCAGTTCCTGTCTGGTCACGAGAGCAGCAACAGAATCGAGAACAATGACATCTAACGCATTCGAACGAACCAGCGTCTCAACAATTCGAAGCGCCTCTTCGCCGGAACTCGGCTGGGAAAGGAGGAGGTTATCCAGGTCCACCCCGAGCCGCTTTGCATACTGCGGATCGAGGGCGTGCTCGACATCGACAAACGCAGCGAGGCCGCCTGCTTTTTGTGCCTGAGCAACGACGGTGAGCGTGAGTGTCGTCTTACCCGAAGATTCGGGACCAAAAACCTCGACAATCCGGCCGCGGGGAAATCCGCCGGCACCAAGGGCGCGATCAATGATGAGATTGCCGGTCGGGATGACTTCCACATCCATGTGGGTGTCCGTTCCCAACCGCATGATCGCCGTCTCACCAAAATCTTTCTGAATCTGAGAGATCGCGAGATCGAGATTTTTTGCGCGCGCTTCTGCGATACGGTTCCCTTCTTTGTCGTTGCTTTTGGGTGAGGAGGAGGCCATCGAATTGATTGGATCAGGTTTGTCCGACTTCACTGCCTTACTACTGGTAGACTTTGAAGACGTGGTGGATTTTGGGGTGGATGATTTTCGGGAAACCGAGGACTCCGCATTTGAGGACGGCGTCGTATTTGTCGCTGGTGTCGTCGTCGGATTATCGGAAGGAGATGCCGCTTCTTGAGAAGGGGCAGATTCGAGAGAAACTGTGTCTTGAGCAGTGCTCTCATCAGCTTCGTTGTCTTTAGGAGATAGCAGTTCAACCATAATTTGCCAAAGGATTTCAATGATAATACCGGATACTGTTCGTAAGTCCAGTAAAAAAGTGAACATGTTTCTTTTTTCCGATTTATCGGTGGAAATTTGATTTAAGACGCAGGCTGTTGAATGATGGCCCTACGCCGTAACCGGCCCTCCATTTCATGCGCATTCTTTCCGGCATCCAACCTAGCGGGCGTCCCCACATTGGGAATTATTTCGGTATGATGCAGCCGTCCATCGCTCTTCAGAACGAGGACGATGCGTTCTACTTCATCGCTGATTTCCACGCCCTCACTTCGACCCATGACCCTGATCAGTTGCGGCGAAATGTTCTCGATCTCGCGATCGATTTTCTCGCCTGCGGACTCGATCCAGAGAAGGCTACCTTCTGGAAGCAGTCGGACGTCCCTGAAGTCACGGAACTCTCCTGGATCCTTAGCTGCGTGACCCCGATGGGAATGTTGGAGCGCTGCGTTTCCTACAAGGACAAAATTTCCCAAGGCATCTCCCCTTCTCATGGACTCTTTGCCTACCCTGTTCTTCAGGCGGCGGACATCATTCTCTTCGATTCCAACATCGTGCCGGTAGGGAAAGATCAGAAGCAGCATCTCGAGCTGACGCGCGACATTGCGAACAAGTTCAATGATCGCTACGGGGAAGATCTCCTCGTCGTTCCCGAGCCGCGGATTCGTGAATCGGCCGCCACCGTGCCCGGCCTCGACGGTCGGAAAATGAGCAAGAGCTACGAGAATACAATTGATATCTTCGAGGAAACCGAAAAGAAGCTTCGCAAAAAGATCATGAAGATCGTGACGGACTCCACCGCGGTGGAAGATCCAAAAGACCCGACCGACAGCTATATCATTCAACTTTATCAACTCTTCGCGACACCGGATCAGGTCGCAGAAATGGAGAGCTCATTTCGGGCCGGCGGCGATGGATACGGCTATTACAAGCAGACCCTCTTCGAAAGCATTCGCGATCACTTTGCCCCAATGCGCGAAAAACGGGAGGCACTGGTGAAAGACACCGCCTACGTCGAAGATGTCCTCGCAGAGGGGGCAAAGCGCGCCAGCGCCCAGGCGCAGGAGGTCATCGAACGCGTTCGCTCTGCGGTGGGGCTTCGACCCTAAGAGCACCCCGGGATCGGGCGATGAGAGCGTTTCATGCCTGCAGGCAGCGCGTAATTTCCTGCGTATCAATCGAAAAATTCGGAGGCATCGACGGGAGGCTTGCGTTTCGGCTCTTCCTCCACGGGCGCTTCCTCAGATTTTTCCATGGCTTTCGCCGGGGGTTTTTCCGCGACGACTTTGTCAGGCTTTTCCATCAGGGGCGGGAATACCTCATCCGCTTCGAGGACCGTGACCTGCCCGGGGCTCGTCAGTTTGATTTGAGGTTTGTCCTGATAAATGGAAATGGCTCCCTCCACCGCAATGCGTTTGCCTTCGAAGAGCTCGAAGGGTTCTCCCTCTTCAAACTGATCGAGATCGCTCTTAAAGGTCACCAGGAAAAAATCGGCACCTTTAAAATTCACAAAATTAGCGCCCGAGGACGACTTCGCGGAACCACTCGTCTCACCGTGGACGATCACTTTCTGACCTTCTTTAGCGATCAATGCTTCACTCTCGTTCGCGGCAAGATAAATGGGCGCATTTTCTTCACTGCGAAGTTGAAGGGTAAAGGTGAGAAGAATGAGGAGAAGAAAACGTGTCATCGTCATGGCGACTGATAATCAGGATTGTGGATCGATTTAACAGCTCCGTCAGCATAGACCACCGCGATTTCCTTGACTCCGGGCGGGGCAATTTCCTGGATCACGATCACCGAGTCGGCGATTGCATCGAGGACAGGGCGATCGTGTGAAACAATTTCAAAAGCAACCACCTGTCCATCTTCATAGGGACTTTTGAGAGCATCTTTCAACTCTTTCCCGGCGATAAACCGACCGGACAAATCTTCCCATGTCACCGGGTAGCGTCCCCGATTTACCCGCGAGTAGGCTTCGCAGGCGAGGAACAAGCTTGATCCCTGCGTCTGGCTGGCTTCACGCTGATTTGCGTTCATCTCATTTTTCCACATCGAAAAGGCGGGAAATGAAAGCGACGCAATAATGAGCAGGAGGGGAAAAGACAACATCGAAAAATATCCCACCACAACTCCGAGTGTCGCGAGACGGCGGCCCCTCATTTCCTCCGCGGAAGTGGTGTAGCGGGCGACATGACCACAGACCGCGCCGGCAGCCGCGAGGAACAATCCGAAGACGAGTGTCAAACTAAGGAAACCCATCACTGCAAGAATCGCACTGGCAATGGCCGTTCGGGACCAATGCTCTGGTGCGTTTACTGGAGGGGAAGTCTGAGTCATTTCAAAACGTCAGAATGATTTATCATGTCGAGCCCCCGGAAGAAACTCCAATCTCGCTTCGTGGCGGAATTCTGGAGAAAAGAAAGGTGATGATCAGGAAGGCGACCGTGGCGAGTGCGGCACCATAGTAGAGGCCTCCCTCAAGCCCGAACCGGGTCACGACAAGTCCCGCAAGCATCGCACCGCAGACGCGGGCAACCCCTCCAATCGCCATCGTGAAGACTCCCTGAATCGAGTTTCTAAATTCGTCCGTCGCGAGGCGGTCGAGAAACATGACCGGCCCAATGAAAAGAGCGAGCACTTCCATGCCGTGGCAGAGTTGCACCATCACGGCGACCCACGGGTCAGGAAACGCCGCGAGGAGAATCATCCGCACAATCATCGCAAAAAGACCGATGACCATGATCCCTTTGAGATGAATGATCCGCTGCATCCACGGCATAATTAAAGTAAAACCGATCTCGAGAACGACCCCCAGATTGATGATCAACCCAATGTGTTTCTTAGGAATGCCCACGACCTCATCAAGATAGTTTCCGATGAACGCATAGTAAGTCGAGGCCGCCATGAATCCAAAGAACAGCCCTATCGAAAGCCACCGCGCTTCCGGCTTAAAAATGGCCTTTAGCGCGGCAGTCGTCGGCAGCTTATTTAGCGAGCCGACGGGGCGCGCAATTCGCTGAAGCGTAAAGCTGTTAGCAAGGCTCAGGAGACAGAAGCCAACCGCACAGGGCAGGATGGAACCGGCGGGCGCCCCCTTTGAGAGCGGATAGAAAAGAATCAGGCTCGGGAGAATGAACCCGACCGTTCCCCATACGCGAACGAGCGGGTAGGTCGCCACCGTCGCCCCCTTCTTCCGCGCTTCCTCCGCGAGCGAAAAATAGTAGCCATCCTGCAAGGGCAGCATCGCGACGAATGACAATCCGTGGAAAACGAAGAGCGTCAGCGTCAACGCAATCGATTCCGAAAAATACAAAGCCGACAAAACAATCGCACTGCAACTGTAGGCAACCGCGAGGATGCGACGAGCGTCGAGGTTTCGATCCGCCAGCAGAGTGATGAGCGCGGGCGAACAGAGCATTGGCACGCTCATGAGCGACATCGCGAGACCGATCTGCCAAAAGTCGAAACCGCCCTGCTCACGCAAAAAAACCGTCATCAGAGGCATGACGCTCCCGATGACGGCGTAGCTGAGAAAAAACTGGCGGCGGAGTGGAGTCATCGGGCGGGGCGGGACTACCGCCTTCCAAAGATTCAGCATCTTCGGCACCGTTCCTGATACGATCCCGCGCGCAGAGTGCGAGTGAAATTTGCTACTCCTGAAACGCCGGAAGGCTGACGCCGCTCGCTACATTCCCGCACCGGCGGGACGGATCAGAACCTTTCCACCTCTCACTGCGCCTCTGGCGCTTTTGCCTTCGCTTTCGCTTTCGGCACCGGGGGAGGATTCACCGGCTTGGCATCGGCCGGAATTGGAGTGGCTTCCGCCGAGGTCAGCTCCGCCCTGGGAAGTCGCTTCAGGGTCACGTTGCGGATCTCCACTTTCATGGCGGGTCCTTTGTGAATCTGAAACGCGATCACTCCGCTCAGGTCGCGCTCCGATTCCTGATGGTCGTAGACATCCACCGTCTGCACTCCGTTCACTTCGTGGACGAGATGATTACCCCGCGCGGTAATCTTGTAGGTGCTCCACTCGCCCGTGTTGAACTCCGGCTCTTCCCCGAGATCTCCCACCTGCATCGCTTTTCCACCGGCAGTGATGACTGCCTTCATGCCGCGCTTCGCGAGAATGCCGCGACCCTTTTCGTCGTACAACATGCCATTCGCCCAGACGAAAGGGTGCATGTCGCACTGATAGCCGCTCACGACGTTGTCGCCGAGATCCGGGCGGAGCTGGGCACGGTACTGAATGCCTGAATTATTGCCGTCGCTGGTGAGCTTCAACTCTGCAGTGAGCTCAAAATCTTCTACTGGATCCCCCTCATAGATGAGGAACTGATTGTAAGGCAGTGGATTCTCGTCCGTGGTCGTGCCGACAATTGTTCCATCGACTACTGCCCAGTTTTCGGCATTGCCGGTCCAACCATCGAGGTCGGCCCCGTTAAAGAGCACCTCCACTTCTTCGACGGAAGAAGCCGGTGCCTTATCCGAACCGCCGCAGCCGACAAGTATTCCGGCTGCCAGCATCGACAGCCCTGTCATGAGGGATTTTGAAAACTTCATCGTCTCTTAGCTAACTCATCGCCATCGCGTTGACGAGTCCATTTTCACTCGATCTGGACCACCACCGGAAAACAAAATGCCCGATTAGGCGAACCTGATCGGGCATTGTTGCGATGTTTTAAATTTTTCGATTAATCAGGAAGCAAAACGTTGTCCTGCGTGGTGTCAAGATAGCCACCGGAAGCCGCACCGTCCCCGTCAGACTGGCGCTCCGTGAAAATATTGTCGGTCATCCCGTCGCGGCTGCGAACCGTAGCTCCCGCTTGGTTTGACGTAAGCTTCTCTTCCGAGACATGCCCACCGCAATATCCTACAATCGCCTTTTTAGAGCGGAGCCATGGGTGATGCTCGCCATAAACGCCAATTCCATCCATGAGACCGTCCGCGACAAGAGGAGAGCGACTAAAGCTCGTGTCTGTCTGGTTCACGACGTAGCAATAGACATTTTCCTGATTCTCCAACTGGCCGTCCTCACGTGGAGGGCGAAGCTTGTCGGGATGACGGGTCTGAGTCCAAAAAATTGACTCGGTGTCGATGTAGTCAGGAATGAGAACATTGAATGCATCCGTAGACGTACTAAACTCGGAGTCTTCACCTCCGCCTCCGCCACTTGTATCCGCATCCGGATCGAATGAAGGATACAAACCTTCCCAGTCCGCCGAAAAAGACCGGCAGGCCAAGGTGATGTTCTTCACGTTACTGACTGATTTAATGCGCTTACCGCGCTCCTGAATGCCATTGTAGGCGGGCATCGCCGTGCTGGCCAAAATGCCGATGATCGTAATCACGATCAGCAGCTCGATGAGAGTAAACGCTCTCTGTGTTGCTCGATTTAGTTTCATGGGTTTTCCTTTTATTATTTTATGATGTGCTCCTCCAATAGAAATCGGAATCGCGTATTTAGTGCAAGAGATGACGAAGTAAATACATCACCTCCATGCTCAGAATGCCATTTTTTGGATTTTGAGACAAGAAAAATTCTCATTCCGTGTGATTTTTCTGACCGGAACCAACCGCCCCTTTTCCATGATCGCTCCTATCCCCATCGAAGACTTGTTTGAAGACATCATCGCCAAGTCGATGCGCGGTCATCACATCTCGATTTCTGAGTTGGGAGAAGCCACCGGAGTCGCCGATGACATTCTACAACGCCTCATCCGCGGCGAGTTCTGCGACGAGCCGGCCTTGATCAAAGTGGCGAAGGTACTCCGCCTCGATCCGCAGGCGCTCACGATGGCGGCCTCCAAAGTCTGGAATCCCCGACCCGTTTCTCTCGAAGGCGTCTCTCAGTTCAACACCCCCTACCGCGACATGCGGGTAAACGCCTTTCTAATTTGGGACCCGGCAACGAACTCCGGAGCTGCCTTTGATACCGGCACCGACAGTAGCCTCCTCAGCGCCAAAGCAGGGGAACTCGGAGTCACAATCCGGCAAATTTTTCTCACCCACACGCACAACGACCACATCGCCGACCTTGATCGCCTCAAGTCCGCCTGCGAAGACGCCATTGCCTACTCGAACGAGCTCGAATCCTGGCCCGGCACGGAAACCTTTGCCGAGGGCCAGTCATTCAAAATCGGATCACTCAGCGTCTCGACCCTGACCACGAGCGGACACTCCCCTGGAGGGACGACCTATTTCATCGAAGGCCTCGAACGCCCCGTCGCCGTCGTCGGTGACGCTCTCTTTGCCGGCTCGATGGGAGGCGGAATCGTTTCGTTCGAGAATGCCTGGAAAAACAATCGCGAGAAAATTCTCACCCTCCCTGACGACACCGTCCTCTGCCCCGGCCACGGCCCGATCACTTCGGTCAGTGAGGAAAAACGGAACAACCCGTTCTTCGCTGCCGAATTCCGCTGATGCCTGACACGCCCCAACTCATTCTCGCTTCCGGGTCGCCACGCCGCAGTGATCTCCTCCGTGAAGCGGGCTACGACTTCACCGTCGTCAAACCGGAGATTGAGGAAATCGAAGACGGCTCGATTCCGATTCGGATCGTCACCGCTGAAAACGCGAAGCTCAAAGCCACCGCCGTTTCCGAAGCTCACCCCGAAGCGGTCGTGATTGCCGCCGACACCCTCGTCCTCCTCGGAGAGCGCGTTCTCAGTAAACCGCTCAGCCGCGAGGAAGCCGTCGAAATGCTCGCGGCCCTCAATGGAAATTCGCATCAGGTTTTCACCGCCGTCACCCTGATGCAGGACGGCACCGGAAAGACGCACCGATTCACCATCGCGACCGATGTTCATTTCAAAGATCTCACGGAACCGGAAATGGAAGCCTACCACGCGAAGATCAATCCCATGGACAAAGCCGGGGCCTACGCCGCGCAAGAACACGGGGAACTCATCATTGACCGCATCGAAGGCTCGATGACTAACGTGATCGGTCTCCCCATGGATGAAGTCTCCGCCGCGCTGAAGGAGGAGTTCGGCATCGTTCCGCTCGCTTAGCTTTCGAGACTCCCGGCATAGGTCAGCTTGTCGAGGACAATGACGCGTTCAACCTCGCCGGATCGCCCTAATAAATGCTCAACGAGATGGGACCCGATAAAACCGGCCCCGCCCGTGACGAGAATGCGCAGCGGTTTCATCGCAGCGCCTCCCCGCTTTTTTCCAAAAACAGAACCCCGGCGCGCCGACGAGCATGCCCTCCATTCGGCAGATTGATCTTCGCCGGGTTTTCATCGCTGAGTAGAATCGACGAAAGGCGCGCGACCACATCGAAGCCGCAGTCCGGAATCTCAT
>CAZOUP010000092.1:0-21785 GCA_964583035.1 uncultured Akkermansia sp. | reverse complement strand
GCTCGCGGATCTCAGCCGCGACGTGATATTCATGAAACGGCGCCGTCGGCGTTGAAAGGATTTTTTTAAAGAGGGAAACAAAGGTCTGGTGGTGCATGGCGTCGCGCAATATGGCACAGAATCCTCAAAATGGGACGCGGCGCGAAAACTGAAAACTGAACACCGGTTGCACAGGCTCCGCATTCGACGAACTTCCGCGACACGATGTCTGTTTGGAAAAAGATACGCTACAAGTTCGAGTGGTTGGGCCTCGCCTGGCTCTATTTCGCGATTCCACTCCTTCCACGCCGCGCCGCCCACGGCTTAAGCAAGATGCTCGGGAGCATTGCCTTCCTCGTCGATAAACGCGGTCGCACCACCGCAATCGAGAACCTGACTCTCATCTTCGGCGAAGAAAAGAGCGATCCTGAAATCCGCCAGTGGGCTCGCGACTCCTACCGCTCGTTCGCCCAGACCGTGATTGATCAGTTCTGGAGCAGCCGTCTCAATCGGGACAACTACGAGAAGTTTATCGAGGTGCAAATCGACGACCCCGAAGCAGTCGATGCCGCCCTCGAAACCGGCGCGATCTGGGTCACGCCCCACTACGGTAACTTCGAGTGGGTCGGCCTCATGATGGGTTTTCGCGGCTACAAATTCACGATCATTGCTCAGGATTTCAAAAACCCCAGCCTCACCGAAATCTACAAAAAGAACCGGGAGGTTTCCGGTCACGAGGTAATCTCACAAAAGGGAGCGATTCGAAAATTACTCTCAAATCTCAAGTCAGGGGGCCACGCCGCCTTCCTCACCGATCTCACGATCAAACCCTCAAAACCGGCCACGATCATCAAATGCTTTGGCAAAATGACCTGCGTCACCGCGATTCACGCCGAGCTCATGAAGCGCACCGGGCTCCCCGTCATGGCCGGCATTTGTATCCCGAAAGCAGACGGGACTTACCTCATTCGGGGATTCAAAATGCTCACCTTCGGCCCCGACGACACCGACCAGAGCATCGCTCAGGCTTGCTGGAACGTCTTCGAGCCCATCATTCGCGAGAACCCCGCTCCCTGGCTTTGGATGTATAAACATTTCCGCTACCTCCCCGCGGGGCAGGAAGAGAACTATCCCTCCTACGCAAGATCGAGCGACAAATTCGACGAGGTCCGGGAGCGGGTCGGGATTTAGCCGGGAGATAATTCCCGGATAGCCCTGGTTCCCCAGTTACCGATTCCCTTGTAATATCTGGCATACCTCGACGCCAATTGCTTAGTCAATGCATCCCCCGGGGTGCCCCAGCTTTTCGCGCATTGAATCCCCTCGCGACGGCGTTAGGATAAAAAGACTCCGCTTGTATGAATATCATCATCGTCGGTGCCGGTGAGATCGGCACCCATATCGCACTGAGCCTTGCCTCAGAAAGCCACTCTATCGTCGTCATCGAGGCGAATGAGACGGTTGCCAGCGAACTGAACAGCCGCATCGATGCCCGCGTCATGATTGCCGACGGCACTTCGATCAGCGTCCTCATCGAAGCCGGCGTCTCAGACTGCGACCTCTTTCTTTCACTCACGAGCGACAACAACATCAACCTCGTTTCCTCCTCAGTCGCGAAGCAGCTCGGCGCGGCGAAATCGATCTGCCGCGTCCACCCGGGCATCCAGCGCGAGTCTCTCTTCCTCGACTATGGGGAGCATTTCGGGATCGACTATCTTTTCAGCCCGGAGCGCCTGGCCTCGATCGAGTTGGCGAAGCACGTGCGAAATCCGAAATCCGCGATGGTCGAAGAAATCGCGCGAGGCTATGTCGAGGTTCAGCAGGTTTCGGTTAGCGCCGACAGCAAATTGTGCGGCGAAGCTCTCAGGGACATCAACTTCCCGAGTCGCATCCGGGTCGGAGCGATCACACGCGGGAGCGAAACCATCGTTCCGTCTGCGATGGAGATAATCATGACGAACGACCGCGTCACCCTCTTTGGTGAACCGTCAAAACTCCATGAAACAGTCCTCCGCCTGCAAAATAAATCGGCGAAAGACGCGAAAAGTAACATCGTCATTTTCGGGGGCGGCGAGTATGGCTTCTCCCTTGCGCAAACCCTCGAAAGCTGGAACTGCCGAGTCCGGATTTTCGAGAAAAATCCGGATCGCTGCCAGGAACTCAGCGACCTGCTCACGAACGTCACGGTTTTGAATGCCGACGCCACTTCGATCGCAGAGATGAAAGAAGAGCGCATCGGCGAAGCTGACTTTTTTATCGCCGTAACCGGAGTAGATGAGGACAACGTCATGACCTGTCTCCAGGCGCACAGCCTCGGCACGAAGTATTGTCTTCCCCTGATCCACCGGGCGGACTACGCCGATGCCATGACCGGATTTGGAGAGAAAATGGGCATTCTCGCAGCGGTGAGCCCGCGCGAGGCGACACGGAAAGACCTCGCCCGCTTCATCACCTCGGATCGTTTTCACCTCCTTCAGACCCTCGAAGGTGTTGAGCTGATTGAAGCGACCGTTCACGACGATTCTTCCATCATCGAGAAATCGGTTCGGGAAATTAAGTGGCCGACGGACTGCGTTCTCGTCGGGCAACTTCATGGCGTTCGCGGCGAAGTCCCCAGCGCTGATGACATCATCAACGCCGGCGACAGTCTTTACGCGCTCGTGAAACCGAAAGCGAAACGCGAATTCCTGAAGCTCGTCGCTCCCTGATGAATTTTCGCATTGTTTTAAAGATTCTCGGGATCCTCGCGATCCTCATCGGCATCACGATGGGAGCCTGCTGGGGCTATGCCGCCTGGGTCGCCGATCAGGCCGACGCCACCGCGCGTGACATTTGCGCCCGCAACGCGATGGGAAAATCCATCGGCATCTCGATTGGTTTCGGCCTTTTCCTCTACCTCGTCAGTCTTGGCGGAAAAACAGAAGTGCTGCGACGCGAGGCGATCCTCATTGTCGGCTTGAGCTGGATTCAGGTCAGCCTCCTCGGGATGCTTCCCTACCTTCTCTGCGAACAGGGACTCGGATTTTTCGACGCCTTCTTTGAATCCGTCTCCGGCTTCACCACGACCGGATCCACGATCATGACTGACGTGGAATCTTTTCCCGATGCTGTTCTTCTTTGGCGCTCCGTCACTCAATGGCTTGGCGGAATCGGTATCCTTGTTGTTTTCGTGGCCGTCCTTTCCTTTCTGGGCGCTGGCAGCAAATCACTCGTCGCGCAAGAGTCGAGCCTCAACATCTCCGATGCCCGCACCTCGCGAATTCGCGACGTCGCCTTTGCCCTGCTGAAGGTCTACCTCATTCTCACCGCAATCTGCGCCGTGGGGCTTGTCGTCCTCGGCATGCCCGCGTTCGAAGCGATCTGTCACTCAATGTGCACGATTGCGACCGGTGGCTTCAGTCCGAAAAATCTAAGTATCGGCCACTACCAGGATCTAGAGATCGAAATGTGGATTGCACTCTTCATGTTCCTCTCCTCGATCGGTTTCATGCTTTACGTTTTCGTCGTCACTGGAAACTGGAAACGACTCCGCAAAGAGGAGGAGGCAAAATACTACCTCATCCTCGTCCTCGTCGCTGTTTTTGCGATCGCGCTTGATCTCATGCTCGCCTCCACCCATTTCGGCTATCGACAGGCTTTGCGGGATGGATTTTTTAACGTCATCTCGATCAGCTCCACGACCGGCTTTGGAGTTTCCGATTACTCGAAGTGGCCGCTCTTCTCGCAAATGCTCCTCATGCTTCTCATGCTCATCGGCGGCTGCGCCGGCTCCACCGCTGGTGGGATCAAGATGAACCGGGTCATCCTCTACCTGAAAACTGCGCAACGGGAACTCGTCCGGTCATTTCGCCCGAACAAAGTCTTCCGCATTCGGCTCAATGGCATCGCTCCCGACGAGCAAGCTCTGACCACGACTTCGTTCTTCATCGCGCTCGGCTTTGTCATTTCAGGCGCTGCCTGCGTTGTCGTCTCTTTGTTAGAGCCTGACCTCAATATGATCTCAACGATCGGGTGTGTCTTCGCGACGCTCTTCAATATCGGTCCGGGTTTCGAAGCGGTCGGCCCGATGGAGAACTTCGGCTTTCTTAATCCCGCCACAAAGATGGTCCTGAGCTTTCTCATGATCCTCGGGCGCCTGGAATTTTTCGCTTTGTTAGTCCTCTTCGTGCCGTCGCTCTGGAAGAAATACTGATGTTCCCACTCGACACGCGAATCGACGAAACGGGCTTGATCAGGCTCGACAAAAAAACGGCGGCAGGATTCGAAAAGCTCGGCCTCATCACTGTGGAGGACGCACTCGCTCACTACCCGAGGCGTCACGAGGACCGAACCCAGTTTGACCGCTTTCCCGAAGGCCCCATGGAGACGCCGGTCTGCCTCCACGTCTCCGTCATCGATTGCCAAAGCCGTTTTGCGAAAGGGCGCGGCAGCCGTTTCTTTGAAGCTACGGTCGAACCCGCCGATGGCCCCGACGTCCTCGGCAACCGGATCGTCCTCCGCTGGTTTAACCTCGCCTACATTCATAAAATCCTCGCCGTCGGACACCGATTGGTTATTTACGGAAAGCCGAAAGTGAGCGGGAAACGCATCGTCATCGACCAACCCGATTTCGAAATCATCGACGACGACCCTAGCTCCGCCGATGCCCATATGGGCCGCATCGTCCCGATCTACCCACTCGTTAGCGGCGTTTCGCAGAAGCCACTTCGGAGTCTTATCTTTCAACTCCTACAGCATATTCGAGACGATGCACTCCCTGACTGGTTGCCGCCCGGAAGCGATGAATCCGGTATGACGCGGGCCTCCGCGATCCACGCGATCCACTACCCTCCATCAGTCGAGGCTCTTGCCCCGGCGAAACGCTACCTCGCGCTCGAAGAGTTCACTCAGCTGCAGCTTATTCTGCAGAAGCGACGGGCCGACCATCGCGCCCGGGGAGGAAAGGTTCACTTCCGCGACCGCACCCTCCTGAAGTCGTTTCTCGAAAACCTCCCCTTCGAGCCGACAAATGCCCAGCTGCGAACGATGGCGGAAATCCGCGATGACCTCAGCGCCCCCTATCCCATGGTCCGACTTCTCCAGGGCGATGTTGGTGCGGGAAAAACACTTGTTGCCGCCGGAGCCATCCTCATGGTCGTCGAGGCCGGGTTCGATACCGCGCTCATGGCCCCTACTCAAATCCTCGCCGAGCAGCATTTCCTGACTTTTCAAAAGTGGTTCGAGCCTCTTGGGATCGAAGTGAAACTCAAAACCGGGAGCAAAGAAGCGGGCGGGGACCTTCCTCTCTTTTCAGATAAGCAGCTTGCCCACGGAACCCTCCTCATCGGCACCCACGCCCTCATCCACGACAAGAGCGAGTTCCCAAACGGTCTCGGCCTTGCCGTCATCGACGAGCAGCACAAATTCGGTGTCGATCAGCGACAAAAACTGATCCAGCGCGGCGACTCGCCCGATGTCCTCGTCATGACCGCGACTCCGATTCCCCGGACCCTCGCCCTCGCTTTTTATGGCGATCTTGATGTCTCCATCCTCGATGAACTGCCTCCCGGTCGAGGCAAAATTATCACCGGAATTCGCAAGACAACCCAGACTAAACAAGCCGCCGGATTTCTCAAAGACCAGCTCGCCGAAGGTCGCCAAATTTACATCGTCTATCCCCTCATCGAAGAGTCCGAGAAATTGAAAGCCGGAGCCGCTAGCGTCGAGTTTGAAAAATGGCAGACGCTCCTCCCCGACGCCACCTTCGCCCTCATCCACGGTCGCCTTTCCGCCCAAGACAAAGACGAAGTCATGACCCGCTTTCGCAGCGGGGAAGCCCAGGTCCTCGTCTCCACCACCGTTATCGAAGTCGGCGTCGATGTCCCCAACGCGAATGTGATACTCATTTACAACGCTGAGCGCTTCGGACTTGCCCAGCTTCACCAGCTTCGCGGTCGTATCGGCCGGGGAGAACACAAAAGCTTCTGCGTTCTCATGATCGACCCCGAAGCTGAAGGCGCTACCGAACGTCTCCAAATCCTCACCGAAACCCGCGACGGCTTTCGTATCGCTGATGAAGACCTTAAGCAGCGCGGCTCCGGAGAAGTCCTCGGCACCCAGCAGAGTGGGTTACCCGACTTAAGATTTGGCGAATTCATCGGCGATAGTGCCCTCGTCGAGTCGGCGAAAGCGATCGCAGAAAAAATGGTCGCGACTAGAGACACTTAACGGAGTTGAGGAATTTGTTCTACCTGGTTAATTTCAGCAGAGACCGATTTTGTGTTTCTTTCGCAACACGTAGTAACGCCCTCACCGCAAATAATTTTCCAACCAACCTCGCGCGCCCTGCGGCGGGACATCGTCAGCGATATCGGTCCCGTCGGCGAGAGTGAAGCGAATCCCGAGCGGGAACTCACCCTCAGGCGCACCTCTCGTGTATTGGCCTTCCCCACGGAAAAGGCCTTTCACGACGAGATCAAATCGCGTCACCTTTCCATCGAGCGCCTCGATGTAGCCGAAAATATCCGCTTTGAAGTCCCGGTCTCCCGAAGCAGTCCTGGCGTGCACCTGCCCTTCGACATGGCCGTCTTTCCAATCGAGCGAGAGGCTCTGGATTTCCTCCGTCTCCCACATCGGCGGTTCGCCGCGGGTGTTGTCGACGCAGTGAAACTTCACGAGACGGCGGAGAAGACTTTCTTCGATTCTCCCCTCGGCGAGGGCGGCGTGTTCATCCTCACGGATCCACAAATTATCCCGTCCGATTCCTTCCTGAAACGTGCGGCTTCGCTCATTCACGGGAGTATCGTAGCCGCCAAGAATTTTCGTGTTCACCCGGACGACCAACCCGCCTTCCGGTGCCTCATAGCCCCACTTCGGATCTGTTTCCCCCGGCTCGAGCGGTGCGACATTTCCCGGTTTGTATTGCGCCAGCGCGGTCCGCATGACGTCTTTCATGACCTCGGGATCGCGATGATTTCGAAAACCAAGCAAGGTCCCGTCCGGGGCCACGAGGTAGTGCCCCTGGGTCGTTTCTTTCCCGACCTCACGGGGCCCCTGCCTCGCGATCTTCCGGTAAAATTCACCCTCGGCGTCCTCCTGCCGCCGCTCATAATGCTGGTCGATCGCCAAAGGAATAAACTGGCTCTTGAGGAGCTCGACCAATTCCGGATCACTGAAAGTCGACGCACGGTCGAGCACTCCATTGTTTCATGTGCACCCCAGCGGATGCCCATCCATCGCCCAGATGAAGAGTGGTTTCTGCGCCTCCGCCGCCATCGCCTGCGCCTCAAGCAGCGAAGTCTCCCAGGGGATGGATCGCCAGACTTCTCCTGCAGGCGGCGCGATCTCACTGAAAAGTTGATCGAACGAATCCGGATCCGCCGAAAAAGCAAAAGCCGGAGCGGCAAAGATCGCGAGCAGGGAAGCTTTCATGCTGGGAAGTTATCCCGTGTCGTCGCATTCGACAAGATTCTCCGGAGACGGAAACAAGCCTCCACTCACCACCGCTCTTTTTCGTTCTGCCGAACCCGCGACTCATGAGTAACAGGGACTTAACAGGGATAGGTCTCACCTTCAACCCTGTTGCATTTACGCCAGGGTCCCGCCTGAGAAGATCGATTTCATCCGATTTTGATTGCTTATAAGCCACAAAATTCAGTTTCCTATCTCACCCGCAGAATGGTCCTGCGGGAAATCCCTCTCATGAATCGATCGATTTTCCTTCTCCCTCTCATTCTTGCTACCGGACTTCTGCTCCTCAATGCTCCCGCCACCGCTCAGGATGACTTTGATTTAAGCATCCCCGGTCAGGCCGCCCCTGAGGTGAGTATCCCGACGCCACAGGAGGAAACCGCCGGCACTGCATCTTCCGGCGAAGTCAATCTCCTCGAAATGATCAAGGCCGGTGGCTGGTCGATGTGGGTCCTCGGGTCTTTCTCCTTCGCGGTGATCGGATTACTCATCTACTGCCTCATCGATCTTCAGCGGAAGCACTTCTATCCCGCTGATCTCGAAGCCGCTTTAAATCAGGACATGGAGGGGGCCGACTTCGAAGCTGCGCTCCAGAAGGTGCAGGGCACCTCGACCTGCCTCAGCAGCGTCATGGAAGCCGGGATGCTCTACATCGTGGATCGCGGCTATGGCGTCCTCGACACCGAGAAGCTCGAAGAAGTCATGTCAGCCGCTTCGCGAAAATTCAATCGCGGCCGTGTCCGCACGATCAACTATTTTTCGATCATCGCCCAGGCAGCCCCGATGATGGGTTTGTTAGGAACTGTGTCCGGCATGATCGGCGCCTTCGCGAAACTGAGCCAGGGCGGCACCGGTGATCCCTCCGCCTTCGCCGGTAACATCTCGGAGGCACTCATCACGACCGCGACCGGTCTCGTCGTCGCCCTCCCCGCGATCTTTTGCTACTTCATTTTCCGGGACCGGCTCCAGCAATTGGTCGCCGAGTCAGACGAGAGCGCGGAGTCACTCATCGCAACCCTGCGCCGCACCGTGGTCGCATCGCAAGGAGAGTAGGAAAACGGATTCATTTCGGACCAACGTCATGGCAAAAGAGAACGATCTATTTGGGGGGCCGGGGCTGAAGGCAGACCTCTCGCCCATGATCGATCTCGTCTTTCTCCTTCTCATCTTTTTCATGGTCGCGGCGAATATCATCACCTTTCCGAAAGACCCTAACATTGTCATTCCTGTCGCGAGTGATTCGGAAGTCCCGACTCTCGTCGAGGGCCGCATCGTTATTAACGTCTATGTCGATGGCACCGTGAAAGACATCGAGGGCAACACGCTCTCGATCCCGGATCTCCGACAGAAGATTTCGATGGCGCGGAGCACGAACCCGAACACCCGCCTCCATCTGCGCGCCCACAAAGAGGTGCCCTACAAGCACATTCAAACCGTGAGCCGCGCCTCGGCGGAAGCGGGGGTCCCGACGGTCATCTTTTCCACCTACCAAACGGCGAACTAAGATGGCAAACAGTGATCCATTTGGAGGCGAAGAGGACCCGGTGCTCGACATCAGCCCGCTCATCGACGTCGCCTTTCTGCTCCTCATTTACTTTCTCGTCACGACGACCCTGCAGAAGTCGGAGGCGGACTTGAGCCTCGTCCTCCCCGGCGTCACGAAGGAAGACAGTCGCGAGGTCAAGATCGACCAGATGCTCGTCAAAATCGACGCCGCCGGTGTCGTCATGGTCAATGAGGAGGTCTCCGACTCGGACCCGAACGACCGTGACCTCCCCAATCTCACGGAACGCCTCAGTCGATATTCAGCGTCGGCCGTCGTCGCGAACACGGAAACGCAGGTCATCATTGACTGCGATCAGGAAGCGGTCGGGCAACGATTTATCGATGTCTTAAACGTCTGTACGAAAGCGGACATCAAAAACGTCAGTCTCGCGAACTAGGATCATCATGAGCGAACTGGAAAACTCTCTCAAACAAGCACTCGAAGTCCACCCGCAGGATTGGGCGCTTCGAATTCTTGTCGCCGAGAAGATGCTGGAACGCGCCGCCCTTCAAGATGCCGCCACGCTCGTCAACGCCGCGCCCTGCCCGCCGGAGAGCGAAGCTCAGCTTCACCGCCTCGTCGAACTCGGCGGCTTCGGGGCAATCCCTCTCATCGAAAGCTATCTCCACGGAAATCCTGCAAGCGGATACGGCCACACCTTGCTGGCTGATTTGCTTCTTGCGAGAGGGGATCTCGCCAAAGCCGAACAACATCGGACCGTCGCTCTCGCCCTGAACTCCACTAACACCCCTTCAATATTGGAGCCGGAAGCAGCTCCTTCGCAGGAAACGCCGGTCGATGAAGTCGCTGGAGAGGACATCATCATTCCTCCGATCACGCTTCCGCCGCCCGATCTCGCTCTCGCGGACGCAGCCACCGAAGGGAATCCTTTCCTCATCGGAAAACCCTATCGCGGAAAACCCCGCGGGGCTAAAGCGACCGCGATCCTCGTCGCGATCGGTGTGCACCTTCTCATCGCGATCATTGCAACCATCGTCGTCATTCTTCCACCGAACCGCGACGAGCCTGAAATCGTCGCCGCCGTGATCGGACCTCCCGCGAAGAAACAGGAGATGCAGAAAAAGAACGTCGTGAAGCAGACGAAAAAGACCTCAGCCTCCTCGGCCGCCGCCGCTCCGCTCGCCCAACTCATGCGGGCGAATGCAATGGCTAAAATTTCGCTGCCCAACGTGACCCGCACCAGCAAAGGCCCGCTCGGGATCGGTGACGCCGACTTCGGTGGCGGGGGATTCGGCGGCAGTGGTGATGGCCTCGGGAGCGGGGCTTCCTTCTTCGGCGGGACCTCGACGGGGCGCCGCTTTTTGTTTGTCCTCGACCATTCCGGATCGATGAAGCCCAATCAGGTGAACCTGCGAAACGACGAACTGGAAAAAGCGCTCAAAGGACTCAAAGGAGTGCAGTATCAGGTCCTCCTTTTCGCCGGGGGTGGCTACTTTGCCTCCGACGGCTGGTCCATATCGACCAAGGGAAAAGACAACACCGTTAAAGGCCCCGGGGGAACCTACCAGTTCATCAGTAAGGGTGCTTACGATGACTACGATTTCAAAGGCGCCGACAGCAGCCTGCCAAAGGGCGAGTGGCTCGCCACCAATGCGGCCAATGTCAAAAAGACGATGGAGCGCATCAAAAAAGACAAACTCTTCCCCGGCACCGACTGGGGACTTGCGCTCGACATTGCCCATCGCATGGAACCGGCCCCGGATGTGATCTTTTTCATGTCGGACGGAAGCGGCGGCAATGCACCGGCCCCCATCCTGAAGACAAACGCCAAGTATGGTAAACCTCCCATCAACATGGTCGCAATGCAGACAACTCAGGGAAGCAAAGAGTTCGCAGAGATCGCGAGGAAAACGGGAGCCACTTTCATCATCGTCGATAAAAAGGGCAAGCCGATCGACGGCTTCGAGTACCTCGCGAACCCCGAAAAATTTAAAGGAAGAATCTGAACAGTCCCGTGAGCAACCTCTCCCAGCATCCGAATTCAGGAAAAAGCGCCGCATGGATCGCCGCCGCGCTCATGTTTGCGTGCTTCAATGGCTCAGCGCAGGAAGACGACCTCACCGACCCCGTCGTCGCTTACAACAAATCGGTCAGTGCGATCCAGCTCCAGAATTGGGAGGAAGCACTCAAGCTCACGAATGGCATTATTCAGGCGCACGGTGATGGAGCCTTGAAACGATACGGCCCCGTCTTCGGCCACTTTTATTTCCTGAAAGGGCTCGCCCTCCTTGGAAGTGATCAGGCGGCAGAATCGATCGAGGCTTTTAAAACCTGCTACGAGACCTACTCGAACGAGATCCTCTCGACGGGGACGGACGATGAAACCAAGGGACTCCTCCCCAATCTTTTTCGCAACGCCGCGCTCGTCCAGTGGGCGAATGCGGAGATGAAGACTGAGAATTACGAGGCCGCGAAGGAGCGCTTCGAGCAGATTCTCGTCGTCGGAAAAGACGATTCGAAAGTGAACATGATCCACGTCGGGGTCAACCTCGGGCGCTGCTACCTCAAGGCCGGTGATCTGAAAAAAGGCTACGAATTCATGTCCCGCCCGCTCGGCAATACCAACCTCAGCGAGGGGCTTCGCGAAACGATTTACATGATCATCGCCGAGGACTGGTCAACCGAAGTTGCCTTCGCCGAAGCCCGATCTTTCATCGATACCTTCAGCAACGTGGTCGATCGCGATCCATTCCTCGAACGCTACGAGCGGAATCCACGTTTTCAGTATCTCGCGCAGGTCGCCCTGCAGCAGCAGGATCCCGTCCGCGCCCTTGCCTGGTATGAGCGCATGGTGAACTCCCGCCTTCTCCTTCCTGAATTCGAAGCGCGCTATGACTCCCTGAAAAACCGACCCGTTTCCGAGGCGATGACAGCCAGAAAAGCGGAGGTCCTCGATGAACTCAACAAGCAACTCAACGATCTCGAGCAGGGATACATTCAGACGCTGAACGGAGTGGGCTCCGCCCACTTCATGCTTCAGAATTTCCCCGGCAGCTACGTCGCTTTTGCGCGTTTGTCAGACGAAGCGGGTAAAGGTCACTCGGAGCGCCCCGTCTTTCTCCACAACGCCGTCGTCTCCGCTGCTCAAATTCAAAAATGGACGGAGGCTTACCAATACGGGAAACAATTCCTCGATGAATTCCCCGACCACGAGCTGAAACCGGCCGTGGCACGAGTCCTCGTCGAGCTGCTCTTTCTCCGCGAGGAATATGAAGAAGCTTTCCGCGTCTCCGGCGAAGTTCGTCAGGGCATGGAGGAAGGTTCTTCAATCCGCGATATCCCCGACTTCGTCTATGGAGCGGCGGCTTTTCACCTTGGTGAAATGGAAACTGCCGAGACGGAACTTTCGAGCTATTTCGGAACCCATACGCAGGGCGAACGACGCGAGATGGTTCATTTCTTTCTCGGCCTGACCAAAGTACAGCTTCGCAAATGGGAGGAAGCCGCCGGAATCTTCAGCGATTTTCTTTCCACCTATCCGAAATCGCTCCTCACTCCGGCCGTGCTCTATCAGGGAGCCCTAAGCGAGTTCATGATCGATCAACTCGAAGGAGCCGTCGCGAAGGTGAACCGCATCCATCAGGAATATCCGGATCACGAAACCGCCCCGCCGGCGTGGAATTTGAAAGGCGACCTCGCGAGCACCCTCGAATCTCCTGCTGAAGAGATCGAGCTTTGCTATGCCAACGGCCGCGACAAGGGCGTTCAGATGCAACAGCCCGACACCACCGCTTATGCTTTGTGGCAGCTCCTCATGCTCGCGGTCGATAACGAAGACTGGGCCGGTGCGGAAGGGCACTACCTGCAGTTTCAGAGTGACTACGCGGATTCCGACTACCGGAACGATCTCCTCGTCGCCGCGCTGCCGATGCTCGTCGAACAGGGACGCAGCGACGAAGGACTCCAACTCCTGCGCGACCGGGTTTGGGAAAACCGCACCGATCCCGAGTCTGTCACCTTGAGCGAAATGTTCGGAAGCTATGTCGATTTCCTCGAAACGAATTACGAAACCGATTTTGCGCAGGAAAAGCTCCGCGAAATGCAGTTCGAACGGGCCACGACTCCGGCCCTCAAAGGATGGGCCATGGTCGCCCTTGCCGACTCTCTGGAAAATGCGGAAGCCGAAGCAGACGAAGTGAACAAAATTTACTACCAGCTTGAAGCGGGTTTCCAACCAGCCGAGCACAGCAACTACCCCACGGTGCGTCTCGCGCGCTGGATCACTGAAGTTCGCAAACGCCCTGAAGAAGCCCGGGGCCTCTACGAATACATTCTCGAAAACCGACCCGGGACCCCGAACTACGATTTCTGCCTCGTCGATGTCGCCCAGATCCAGGCCGCCTCTGACGACCCCGCCCAGCGCGAGGAGGCGATGGGCAAATTCGCTGCTGTCCTCGCTGAAGTCCCGAATGAAGAGCTTCAGGAAAAAGCCGTCCTCGGGATGGCCCGCATTCGCATGCAGGACAAAAACTACGAGGAAGCTATCAGTCACTGGGAAGCGTACCTCGAAAACCGGAGCTGGGCTCTGAGCCGGCCCGAGGCCAACTACAGCCTCGCCTCCTGCTACGAGCAACAGGGCAATCTTGCCGACGCCCTTAAAATCTACGTCAGCGTCTACGCGAATTTTCCCGGCCACCTCGACTGGTCGACCCGCGCCTACCTGAGAACGGCAGCGATCACGAAGGGGAGCGGCGAGGATCTCAAAGCGCTTCAAATTTTGCAGGACATGCTCAAACGCATGGGCCACCTCGACCATCCCGGCGTGCAGAAAGGCAAAGAAATTTTCGCGAAGTGGCGGGTCGAATATGCCGAGAAAGTGAAGTCAGAGGAGGAGGCGAAATGAAACACCGATTCACCCCCTTATGCTTCCTCTTAGTCTGCATCCTCTCGCTTCGGAGCGAAGCGCGGGCAGAGTTGGCGACCGTCTTTTTCAAGGATGGAAAGACGACAACCGTGGAACTCGTCGGCGTGGAGCGGGCGCAGCTCCTCTGGAAGGAAAATGCCTCCTCGACTGACGTGGTTGTCACCCCCCGAAGTCAGGTCGAAAACGTCATTTTCCCCACGACCGAAGCCTGGAGGAATGCGGAAAACGCTTTCGAGTCCGGACAACTTGACGAAGCGCTCAAACTCTATCAAGAGGTCATCGCCGATCCCACCGGTCACTTTTTCCCGCTACCGGGAAACTTTGCCTCCCTCGCCAAAGAGCGCGTCCTCGGCTGCTATCGGCTGCAACTCGATGCTTCGAAAATTGCGAAGCAGGCGCAGGTCGTTCGCGAAGAGTTTTTCCACCTCCCGCCGGAACTCAACCGCATCGAGCCGGAAACCGCCGCCTGGACCGCGATCGCGAACGAAAAGTGGGCGGCCGCCCTGACCGCACTGGAGGGAATCGAAGCGCCCGGTGCGGAAGCGTTTTTCCTGAAAGGGCGAGTCCTCGAAGCACTCGGTCGGAAGGAAGAAGCCGTCTCCGAATACGCGGGTGCGTATGTGTTGAACTTCGGTGGCTCCATTCTCCTGACGCGGCAATCGCTGCAGCGCTCCTCCCAGCTCATTCATGAAATGGGTGACCCTGACAAAAAGGCAGAGCTCCAGGCGCAGGTGAAAATTTATCGTGATCTCTACGGCAAAGGTAATCTCTGGGAAGGGGCACCGGCCGAGCTTGCGTCGCTCGCGGAAGGGGAAATCCAGCCACTCGGCGATGCCGAAAACGAAATGGCGAAGCCGGGGGAATCCGGAAGCATGGAGGGAACCGTCGTCGAAGAATCCGCGACCGTCGCGACGTTGGCGGCAAAAGAGGATCGGGACTTTCTCCTCGTCGAAGAACTGGACGATAAATTTTATGTCATTGGTGCCGGCGACGGGAATGAAACCCTCACGCTGACCGGCGGAGTCACCAAAGAAGGAGAGAGCTATCGTTTTGACGGAACCGGTGGTTTTCTCCGACTGGAGCCCTTCAACGCCAACACTCCTTTCCTGCAACTCCGCATGCAGTTTGAAGCAGGGAGTGGGAACGGGATTCTCGCGCACACTTCACAACCGAGGCTGGGCGGCTTCACACTCTATCTGAAAGAGGGGGAACTCCTCATGGATTATCAACCGAGGCGGGCGAAAATAATGACGGCAGTCCTCGGCAGAATCGAATCCGGTAAGCTCATCAATCTCGCCATCGTCATCAGGACCGACGGAACGAGAAACACCGTGATCGGGGATCTCTCCAGCGAAGACACTGTCCCCGCCGGAGGGTTGAAGATACCTCAGATTAATCACCTCATCCTCGGCGATTCAGGAGAGGGAGATGAGAGTGGCAAAACCCTTTCCGGCGTCAGCCTTCCTTTTTTCGACGGCGTGATTCACCATTTCTCGCTCGGAGTCGGGGCGAGTAATCAGGAAGTCACCGAAAAGACCGTCGCCCGCTTCGGCAAGGCAGTCCGGCTCCTTCCCCCGCCTCCTGAGACAGCGGGGGAGTAGGCAACCGAACTGACCATCCAACTACTCCCGATTCCGCGAATCAATCCAGATCGTGACGGGGCCGTCGTTGGTGAGTGCGACATCCATCATCGCCCCGAACTCGCCGGTCGGGACGGGCTTGCCGAGTTCTTTCTCCAAAGCGGCGACGAATTTTTCATACAACGGAATCGCGACCTCGGGTCTCGCGGCGCGTTCAAAACTCGGCCGTGTCCCTTTCTTCACCCGCGCATGCAGGGTGAACTGACTCACGACAAGCGCCTCGCCTCCGGTCTCAACGATGGAGAGATTCATCTTCCCCGCCTCGTCCTCAAAGACCCGCAGGGTGATCAATTTCCCCACCAGCCACTCGATATCCTCCGGCCCGTCCTCTTGCTCGATCCCCAGCAACAGCAGCATTCCGGCCCCGATCCGGCTCTTTTCGACACCCGAAATCGTCACGGAAGCGTCACTCACTCGTTGCAGCAGCACTCTCATCTCGACTTACCCTTCACACTTTGTAATTTCATCACGACAGCCTTGTATAAAATCAGTAATTACTAGGTTTTGCCTCTTTGCCCCGCGGTGCTATATTCGCGGCCTTTCGTTCGTATCCATTCATAGCGTGATACGCTCACGACTGATATTTTTCTTTTTCTAGCCCTTCATGGAAATCCTCATCTCAATCCTCCGTTTCATCGGCATCATCTTTCTCGTGCTCATGGTGTTCAACCTCATGATCATCGTCCACGAGTGGGGCCATTTCCTCGCCGGGCGCTGGCGCGGGCTTTACATCGACCGTTTTCAGATCTGGTTCGGCAAGCCGCTTTGGAAAAAAACCTACAACGGCGTGCAGTATGGTCTCGGCTCAATTCCCGCCGGTGGCTTCGTTTCGCTCCCGCAAATGGCTCCGATGGAGGCGATCGAAGGCAGCGTCGATGAAGACGGGAAGCCGGCCAAGGAGCTTCCCCCGATTACCCCGCTCGACAAAATCATCGTCGCTGCGGCCGGCCCGCTCTTCAGCTTTCTTCTCGCCGTCGTGTTCGCCTGCGTCGTCTGGGTCGTGAAGAAACCGGTTTCCGAGTCCGTCGGCACGACCACGATTGGTGGCATCGTTGAAAATTCCCCGGCTGAAAAAGCCGGATTAAAAGCGGGCGACACCATCACCTTCGTCGACGGCAAGCAGGTCAAGCGATTCCAGGGCATGGACAGCTCGATCATGTGGACGATCATTTCGAGTGAAAATGACGACATCAAAGTCGATCTCGTCCGCCCCGGAGTCGGGGAAATGACGGTCACGGTGAGTCGCCCCGCTGAAGCAGAAGTCGCCGAAGTCAAAGGCGGCTGGCTCAAAAAAACGTGGACCTATGTCAGCAAGCGTCCACCGCTCCGGACGATCGGCGTTTACCCACAGGTTTCACCGGTCGTCGGGCGAGTCCTCGAAAACAGCCCCGCTGAAGATGCCGGGCTCGAAGCAGCCGATGTCATTAAAGCGATCAATGGCAGCCCGGTTTCAACCCCCATCGAAGTTGGAGAATATGCCTGGGAAAGTGGGAAACCCGTCAGCCTCACGCTCCTTCGCGGAGGTGCCGAGGTGAAAGCGGAAATCACGCCACGAGTCCCCGAGGTGAACGGAGAAAAACCCATGCTCGGAGTCGTCTGGGACGCCGAGGGCATCCGCACCCTCGTTCGGGAAAACCCGATCACGCAGGTCGTGAACAGCTTCAACTCCATCGTCAAAACGCTGGGGGCCGTCTTTTCCCCCAAGTCCGACATCAGTGCCGGCCACCTCAGCGGCCCCGTTGGAATCATGGGACTCTACTACGATCTTTTTCAACACGAGGAAGGCTGGCGGCTCGCCCTCTGGTTCAGCGTCCTCCTCAACGTGAACCTCGCGATCCTGAACATGCTGCCATTTCCTGTCCTCGATGGAGGCCACATCGTCATGGCCGTCGTAGAGTGGATCAGAAAACGTCCGATTCCTTTTAAAGTGCTCGAAGTCGTTCAGACCGCGTTTGTCCTTTTCCTGCTGGGATTCATGGCCTTCGTCACCCTGAAGGACGTCGGGGACCGGGTTCCGGAAGGAAGCGACGGCGTCGATCCGCCGAAGGAGACCCGATTTCTACCCCAGGAAAAAAACTAGGCATGAGCCGCCCCTATTCTCCTTCGCCCCTGAACCTCTCACGCCGCCCCACTCGCGCCGTGCCGGTCGGGCCGGTTGGACTGGGTGGTGAAAACCCGATCCGCGTCCAGTCGATGCTCACGAGTGATACGCGTGACGCCGACGCCTGCATCGAAGAAGCGATGGGCCTCGTCGGAGCCGGATGCGAGATCGTCCGTGTCACCGCGCAGACCCGCAAGATCGCCGAAAATCTCGAGCACATCATCGCCGGGATCCGCGCGCAGGGGTCCGACGTCCCCGTCGTCGCCGACATTCATTTCAAGCCCGACGCCGCGATGGAAGCGGTCAAGTGGGTCGAGAAAGTTCGCGTCAATCCCGGTAACTACGCCGACAAAAAGAAGTTCGCGGTCCTCGAATACACCGACGAAGCATACGCCGAGGAGCTCGCCCGCATCGACGAAGCCTTTTCCCCGCTTGTGTTGGAGGCGAAAAAGCGCGGCGTCGCGATGCGGATCGGGACGAACCACGGTTCCCTCAGCGACCGCATCATGAACCGCTTCGGCGACACGCCGCTCGGCATGGTCGAGAGCGCCCTCGAATTCGCGAACATCGCGCGGAGCCACAGTTACCACCATTTTGTCTTCTCGATGAAGGCGAGCAATCCCAAGGTCATGATCGAAGCCTACCGGCTTCTCGTGGCCAGACTCGCGAGCGAGGGCGAGGACTGGAATTACCCGATCCACCTCGGCGTCACCGAAGCCGGTGACGGCGAAGACGGCCGCATCAAAAGCGCGATCGGGATCGGCTCGCTTCTCGCCGACGGCATCGGCGACACCGTCCGCGTCAGCCTCACCGAAGACGCCATTTACGAAATTCCCGTCGCCCGCGCCCTCGTCGATCTCGTCGGGGAGCTTCGCGCCCGGCCCGCCATCGAAGCCGATCTTTCCTGGGACGAAGTTTCCTGGAACCCCTTCGAATACGAACGCCGTGCTTCGCAGAAAATCGAAGTCATGGGACTCGACCTCGGCGGAGACGAGACCGTCCGCGTTTTCACCTCGCAGGAGAAATGGAACGCCGTCGCCCACAAGCTCGCGAAGATGGGTGACTTCCAGCCCGAGATCATCGTCGAGCGGAGCGGCGTCCGCGAAATTGATCCGCGCGAAGAATCCGCGATCGCCGAGCTCAATGCCCTGACCGACCCACAACTCATCACCATTACGGACGGCCTCGACCTCCCCGTGATTTCCGCCTTCCGCCTCCTCGCCGCAAAGGTCGATCCGAAACACCCGATTCTCCTCAAGGATACCCTCCACCCCTCGACTAATCCGGAAGCCGATTTTCAGAAAACGATGCTCACCGCGAGCATGAACCTCGGCTCCCTCATTTGCGACGGCATCGGCGACGCCATCCTCGTCCAGGGCGAACAGGCCCCCGGCCAGTCGCTCCGCCTTTCCTACAATATTCTCCAGGCGAGCGGTGCCCGCATTTTCAAAACCGACTACGTTGCTTGCCCGAGCTGCGGACGGACGCTTTTTAATCTCCAAACGACAACGCAAAAGATTCGCGAAGCGACCGGTCACCTCAAAGGCGTCCGCATCGCCGTGATGGGATGCATCGTCAACGGCCCCGGCGAAATGGCCGACGCCGACTTCGGCTACGTCGGCGGCGCCCCCGGCAAGATCAATCTCTACGTCGGCAAAGAACCCGTGCAGTTCAACATTCCGGAGGAGGAAGCGGTCGATCGCCTCACCGATCTCATCAAAGAGCACAACCGCTGGATCGATGCGCCGCTGGAGGTAGTGGAGATCGCGGATTGAGGGTGGATTTCAGGTATTTCGAGCGACGTTTGAAACCCGTCGTTCTCTGAAAATGAATCTGGAGGATCATCCCAAAAATACTATCCTTCATCCATGACTGGAATGGAAGAATTTCGAGCGCTGCCTGTATCGGAAAAAATTCAACTCGTCGAAGACCTCTGGGACAGCATCGCCATCGATTACAAGCCTGTTCAGCTGACCGAATCGCGGAACTGGACCGCAGACTGGATCGATTTGAGGAAGACCCGGGCAAAGGAGTTGAGTGGAACGTGTTGAAAACTCGAATCCTAAACTCGCTTTAATGAAGGTCCTTTTCCGTCCCGAGGCGGAAGACGAGTTAGTCGGGGCCACTGATTGGTATGAAACTCAATGACCCGGTTTCGGACCTGACATGCTCCGATGTGTTGATGCTTGCGTGGAAAGGATCATTCGGCAACCGGAGTCCTATCCCGAAGTCCACCGCAAAACGCAAATGGCACTCGTCCGGCGGGTCCCTTACCTGATCCTGTCTCAAATCTCATCCGGGGGCCTTTTCATTATTGCCGTTCTTCATGCAAAGCGTCATCCGGAGATTTGGCAGGCTCGCTGAATGAAGACCTGAAGACGTTCTTTCGCTTTGCTCTCTTTTTCGATAAGGCTGCTGTCCCTTAGAATGCGGGAGCCCAAAAGCCGAATCACCTTATCAGGCATTGGATAAAATTAGCAGACATAAGCGACCATTCGAAATGAAGCTTGAGGCGGCGGAGAAACCCACACCCAGGTCAGCATGGCGCCACGATCCGACGCGCTCGCAGCGCAGTCACTCAGAACCTATCTCGTTCTCCTTAATCATGAAAGAGCTGGAACAACCGGATGTTGCCCGGCTACTACCCATTGATTCAGGTGACTCAATCATCAAGACTCATGAGCGGCTGGAGAGTCGTCCCGTTCAAGAAAACCGAAAACCACTGAAACCCTTGACTTTGCTGGCCAAAACGGCTTTCCTTTTCTAGGGCGACGGCTGTCTTCTCGTATGAAACTTGACCGCTATTAGATAGTCTTTTGGACTAATAACACTGTCCTCCGAATGAACCCTCGAACTACCCAGACCATGGAACCAAAATCGTGCAGTAGGCTTTTGTTGAGTCTCGCGTCTCTAATGTTCGGTTCTTTTCCCTGTGGAAAGGTCCTGCAAGCTCAGACTTCGACAGGAGTAAAAGTTATGGAAATGTGGAGGGTTCCCTTTCCCGATAGCAGAAAACGGAATTTGGGGTATGAAGAGTTACGGGAGGCAACACACTCAACGGTTTTTCAGCCTCAACGAAGTGACGGGGGATACAATCACCATTCCAAACTAGTATATTTCAGAGGTAGATATTACTCGATGTGGAGCAATCACATTAGTGCTGAGGATGGGCCGGGACAACGTGTGCTCTACTCTAGTTCAGAAGATGGAACGAATTGGAGAGAACCTCGTGAATTGGCCCCGCCGCCAATGCCTCAGGACAGTAACCAGTTGCCTAAAAAGTGGTTGGCACCGGTAGCATGGATTGAGCTTGATGGAAGGCTCTGGGCGAAAATTGGGGCATATACCTCTGAGTCCCGAAGCCAAAGGACTTACATCTTTACCGAAATCATGCCATCCGGGGAACGCGGGCCACTTATGATTGCCAGCCCCGATTGGATTGGAAATTCAGATACCGACTTCGTGTTGGAATATTTCGACACTGAGGAACGAAAGAAACTTATCAAACAAATACGCGAAGCATCTGACCGGCCCGTTCCTCCGCAAGGTATCGATTCGACTAAACTCAATGAATTTTCCTTTTATGAGGCTGCCGATGGCTCGTTTGTTTGCCTGGCTCGAGATGACGAATTTTCACACCGCATGTATGCCAGCATCTCGGAAGACCCTACAGAGTGGCCTGCCGCGCATCCCACGGATATCCCCGATGCTCCCAGCATGACGATCAGCGTGGCATTGGACGATGGTTCAATACTACTCATTGGAAATCAGACGGCAACCGAGTTCGACAACGGCGACAAGGTCAAATTTTATGACAGAGTCCCGTTGACCGTGTCGCTAAGCTCCGACGGGAAAGTGTTTGATCGAGCGTTTGCCGTCAGGGCCGACAAACACCGCTTGAGGATTAGCGGAGTCACAGGGCGAGGAGAAGGCGGCGGTCAGTATCCAGCCGCTATCGTTAGGGACGGATACTTGTTTGTGCTGTATTCGATGTGCAAAGAAGAGATTCACATCACTAAAATTCCTTTGCGAGCCATGGGGTTGAATGAAAATCTCAAGGAAGTGCCACCCGTTCTCCGATGGCCCCATGAACGGGCCAAACAACAAAGGTGACGCGCACAGGCTAGTAAACAGGGACAGTAGTATCAGATTGTTCAAGCGGATTTTTTGACGATTTTTTGGCGA
>CAZOUP010000091.1:0-22706 GCA_964583035.1 uncultured Akkermansia sp. | reverse complement strand
AACAAATACTACGAGAACGGCTCCTTCGATTCCACCGAGACCCATCAGTGTGTCTCCACCGTGCAGATGCCGATGCGCATCGTCCTCGAAGACCTCGAGAACGACCTCGGGATCAATGACACAGAATCGCCGCTCATCGAATTACCCAAGCCGGAAGGCGTCTAACCCTTTGCTGGCCCATGCCAACTGAATTTATTCACGCGGCGAGCCATCAACCACAAAATAAAAACAACCAAACCAAGGAAAGAAATAATACGATGGCTATACTTAGAAGTAGTGACGGAAAGTTCTATGAAGTCGATGATGCTCAGCTCGAAAGCGCTCTCATCCCGGCGGATCAGATCAAAGAAAAACTCGGAAATGCGGGCGTTGGCCCCACCGAAGGACCAGTCGGCCCCGGCCCCGGTCCAAGCCAGGGAATGCCTGTTCCCGGCACAAACGGTCAGGTCGTGATTCAGATTCACACCGGTGGCGCTCCCATGGGCGGCTACGAGGGTGGTTATGAAGAGGGTCCTGAAGGCGAAGCCGAAGGAGACGTCGAAGCACACAACTGGTGCTGGCGTCGCAATTACTTCAACAACTGCTGGCGTCGCAACTGCTGGCGCAACCACTGTGGACACTGATCCGCAGGCACCTTCGATCTCCGGGCAGCGTGGAAGCGCTGCCCCGGGGAATCCGGAGTTGATCCCGACTCCTCTTCCTACTCTTCATCTTCGTCTTACTCTCCTCGTGTAGGGTGAATCACTCCACCAGAAGAAGATGAGGAGTAAGAAGAAGAGTTTTTTTTCCCGACATGAGCACCCGCAACCACCACGAGCAACCCTACGGCGTCGGCCTTGCCTACCGGTTTAATATTCACCGCGAAGCCGTTCAGCATCGTTCCGAGATCGACCTTCTCGAGATCTCGACGGAGGACTACATCATCCGGGAGCGGCGCACTTACAGCGACCCCAACGAGCGCCTCCTTGCAGATGCGCTCGCCACTTTTCCCTGCGTCGCCCACGGCCTCAGTCTTTCGATCGGAACGGTCGGTGAACTCGATGAGGTCTACCTCCAGAGCACGAGGCGCTTTATGGAGGAGAACGGTCTCAATATTTTCAGCGAGCACCTAGCCTACCATCGAGTCGATGGAAATGATCTCACGATGTTTCTCGCGATCCCTTTCGAAGAAGTCGCGGTGCAGTGGGTGAAGGAGAACTATTATGCCGCCCGCCGCTCGGTGGGACGACCCTTCGCTCTCGAAAATGTGACCTACGCTTTTCCAGTCCCGCACGGCTCCCTCAGTGAAGCCGACTTTCTCCGGCGCATCTGCGAAGAGACCGATTGCACGCTGCTCCTTGACGTCACGAACGTCTTTAATAACGCAAAAAATCACGACTACGATCCCATTGAATTTTTCGACCGACTCCCCATGGATCGAGTCTCCCAAATGCATCTCGCCGGTGGTCATCAGTTACCCGACGGACGATGGGAGGACAGCCACTCCGCTCCCGTCATGGATGAAGTCTGGCCACTCTTCGATGAAGCCGTGAAGCGGGCCACCAATCTCCGCAACGTCATCCTCGAACGGGACAGCAAGCTGAAGCCTTTCGATTCCGTCATGACCGATATTCGCAAGGCGCGTGAGATCTTTTACACGCACCGTCCTGCGGAAGCGCCTCCGGTCGGAAAAGTTCCCTTCGTCGATCGCGACATCAGTCCGAACCCGGATGCTCCTGAATTCGCCGGAATGAAAAGCTTTCAGCGTGCTCTCATGGGGCGGATTGCGAACCCGCCGTTCCGGGATCAGTTTCTCGAAAACGCTCCTGAAGCAGTGAAGCAATACGGCGTCACCGATCCTGAGTGGTTTCAAAAGCTCGTCGATTGTGACGGACGTCTCGTCCACGAATTCGAAGAGGCCTGGGATTATTTCAAGAAAGAGGACGAGCAAGTCGCGAAAGAATACGAAGACCGCGAGTGGGCCGCCTGGGCGAATCAGCTTGGTCCGGGTGGGTTTTAGTGCCCCGATTTCTGACGAATCGGCGTGCTCTTTTCAGCGGCTTGTGTTCTATTTCTCCCATGTCCGATTTCGCCACGGCGCTGAAGCGCATTCGAAAGCACGGGGACGGAATTCTCCTCGATGCCGCCGCGATGCTTAGGCAGCTCGTGGTCGATACCTGTGAGGCGATTTCGGCTTCCGAGGGTTCTATTTTGATTCCGTCGGATGATCAGACAGAGTTGAAGTTCCTCGTCTCGATGAATCCGACCTTGGAAAAATCTGATATCACGGTGTCGGTCGCGGGGTCCGTGAGTGGCTATGTCTTCAGCTCGCGTCAGGCGATGGCGAAGGTGCATCCCGATTCTCCCGGCGTTTCCCAGGTGGACAAAGTCGCGCAGATCGAGACGCGTTTCCTCCTCGCGGTTCCGATCATCGATGACGACCGCGTCTACGGTGTCGCGACCTTTGTGAATCGGTCAGTCGAGGTTGGCGAGACACCGTTTTCGATTCAGGAGCTGAAGATGGCGCAGGGCTTTGGCGAAATCTATGCGACGGCGATGAAGCTCTATCGAAAGATTGAGTTCAGCACTTCGGTCGCGGAACTGGAGATTGCGGAGCATGTCTCTGAGTTCGGACTCGAGGAGATGGGCGATCTCGCCAAAGCGGGAGCGGTTGCGCAGAAGTTCAGAATGCCCGCTTTGATCGCCGAGAAGTCTCTCGCGCTTCCAGAGAAGGAATGTGAAATGTTGTCGCGGATTGCGGATTTGTTAGGAGAGTTTGCGGAGGAGGAAGACGAAGGACGCTATGATGACATTTGACGGAGTCGTGGATCAGGAACGTCTCCGTGAATGCCTGAGAACGGGAACAGGGAAAGGCGTTAAAGTGGGGATTCTCGACTCGGGGGTGGCTTCGGAGTTGCCGGAACTTCACGGATCGGTCGTCGGCAATTACGAAGTGGTCGAATACCGTCGCGGAAAGCCGGAGGTCGTTTCGCTCGCGAAGGGCGAGGATGTCATCGATCACGGCACCGCCTGCGCGTACATCATTCACCAGCATGCTCCTGATGCGGAGTTGCATAGCATTCGCGTGATCGGGGCGAGTCACAGCGCGACCTCGCAGAAGCTGCTCGCGGCCCTTGAGTTCGCGGTCGAGCAGAAGTGGGATATTTTGAATCTCAGTCTCGGAACCGAATCGAGCTATGAGCAACTCGCCCGTCTCGCGGATAGAGCCTATTACGAGGGCATGCTCTGGGTCGCGGCAAAGGACAACAAGCGGAACAAGGTGGGCTACCCGGCGGGACTCGCCTCGGTCGTGGGAGTGGACATGGACTACTTTGAGGACCCGCTCGATTTTCGATTTTTCTCCAACCGGACCACGGAGGTCGAAGCGAGCGGGGTTTACGTCGATGCCCCGACGCCGGGAGGTGGTTGGCAGCAGTTCACCGGAACGAGTTTTGCCTGTCCGCAAATCACGGGGATCGCCGCGAAGCTTCGCGAGCATTTCCCCGATCTTACCGCGTTTCAACTGAAGGCGGCGCTGGCGAGTTTGCGGGAGAATCAGTGATCGTTTTCCCGTGCGGCGGACGACGGAAGGGATAGAGGAGCTGTCCAATGAAGGTCTTCGGAAAAGGGCTATCGAGACCGAATGCATCCGGTGCCACGCCGGGATTTTTGTAGGTGCCGAAGACGAGGTCCATGAGCGGACAAAGGTTGGCGTAGTTTCCGGAAGCTCGATCGGTGGAGTGATGCCAACGGTGAAGTTCGGGCGCGCCAAGAAGGAGGCGCAGGGGGCCGGGACTGAGCGTTGTGTTGGAATGGATAAAGCCAGCCCACAGTCCGCGGAAGGCGAAGAAGCCCGCCAGTGTTTCCAGCGGAAATCCGAGAAGGAATCCCGGTATGTTCACGAGCGCTACCGTATAGATCGTGTCGAGCGGATGCTCGCGGTGTGCGGCAAGCCAATCGAGATGTTCGATGCTGTGGTGAACCGAATGGATTTTCCAAAGGAAGCTGACGCGATGCTGAAGCCGGTGCCCCCAATAGAGAAGGAAATCTCCGAGGAGAATTACTTCGATCGCCTGAAGCCAGAAAGGCTGAGAACGAACGGCTTCCTGCCAACCTCCGGGAGAAACGTCGCCAATCCAGAAGCCAAGTTGCTCGATCGCTAGAAAAACGAGTCCGCCCCAGAGGAGATATTGCCCGAGGAAAAAGCTGAAATCGAGAAACCAGTCGGGACGGAAGAAGGATTGTTTCTTCGCCGGGAACGCCAACTCAAGCGGACGGAAAATGACGGCGAGAATCAAAAAGCCAAGCCCGACGGAGAGAAGATAGCCGGCAACCGTCATGGCGTGCCCGCGTTCTTAAAAAATCCACGGGAGAGGCGGTCAATGAATTGCTTAAATCGGGAGTCGCTCTCTTCGGGAGGAGAAAAGAGGAAGGGGGTAGCATGTTGCGTGATCTTCGTCGTGTCAAAAACCGGCATTTCAATGCGCTTTGAAGTGATCATAACGACGTGTTTCGAATCGATGGGGGCGCCGTAATTGATGAAGGAATCAAATTCGACAACCTCCGGGGCAATATTGAGATCGATCTGAAACGGGTCCGCCTGCTCGGCTTTAGGGCTCGACTGTTCCTGCGTGTAGTTGATCAGCCATACTCCCAGAAGAAGCGCCGGTAAAAAGGCGGCAACACGCAGGGATTTCTTAAGAAGTGACTTTGGCATGACGCGTCGTGTTTATCGTTTCTTCCGCCTCCCTACAATCGTAATCTCATGCGCTTGAACGAGTAGTAACGTGGTCCTGCGAATAAAACAGCGCGCCACAAACCGACTGACTGTGCCGCAAATGTTTCGAGGCTACTGTCCCGACTTCACTATAGGAGTAGATTCCGGCGAGCGGGGTTTGGCCAAAGACGTCCTCAAAGACCCGGATATTCCGGTCCTCGGCTCCGAAGAGCTGTTTCCCGCGACCCTGCCCCATGAAGAGTAGCGAAGCGAATGGCGTTCCTGATTTATCTTTGATGCGATGGCATTCGGATTCGAGAAGGGATTCGGCGGCCAGTGGGTCGCGTAGCTGAAACTGCATCGTTTGTCCCGCGCGAACCGGTGCCCCCAGGATGAGGCGGCCATCAGTCAACGTCGCGCTAACGATTTGGTGAACATGGAAATCGCCACTTTTGAATTCATCGACCTCTTCCTCGATCGCGAGTCCTGCGAAAATGTTTCCTTCAGCTTCGATCTGCATTTCATCGCCGAGGCTCTCAAAGGCTTCTTCGAGAATGGTGAAGGGCTCCCGCTGTCCGAGGGAGAGCACTTCGTTACCTTTTGCCGCGGTGATCACAAATGGCTTACCGAAAGGACGACAGCCTGGCGAAACGAGGGGTTCAAGCCGGACTCCTCCTTTAAATTCGACAAAGAGCGTGTCCTCTTTACACTTTCCTTCAGCGGTGAAAATGAAGAGATCGTCCTCAGCGGGACCGCCGGTGACGCTTCCGCCCACAAGAGGTTTGTCAGGATAAGAGCTCTTCCATTCCGCAAGCGCGGAGTCGAATGAGGTCTCGAGAGGATTCGTGAGGAGGAGTCCCGCATCAGGGACGTTCATCGCGCGAATCTCTTCGGTAATCGTAATCGTCGTCGCGGGCATTCGCAGAAAAAGCAGGGAGATGCCACTGATCAGTTCCTGCTCGCGCCCCACGCCGACGAGTCCGCAGGCGGAGCCGCCGATGATGGCGGTGGCATGGCCATCGATTTGCAACGCCTCGATGAGAGCTTTGAGATGAGGCTGATAGTCGGAAGTCACAAAAGCGAGGACGAGATCGGGATTGCTCCCGAGTTGGTCAAGACAGGCTCTGGCGGCCTGCCGAATGAGATCATCGTCGTAGGGACTCGCGACGAGGCAGGAGGCGGACTGGTTTATTGGAGGATTAGCCATCAGGGGAAGCACTCGGAAAGTGCCACAGGTCACTCTCGTATAGACGACTCAGGCGGTGGGATTATGCGCTCTGAATCGTGAGAAATGAAGTCGTGAAAATTCTGGACTTTCTTCCTCATTCTGGGCTAGGCTCTGCGCCTTCCTTTAAAATGCTGATCTTGAATATGAATAAATTTGCCTTAGCAACCCTCACAACGACCCTCTTTCTTTTCTCCGCGAACGCACAGAACGGGGGAGTGGCCATCCTTGATATTGATGCCGTCGCCCGCCAACTCGGGGTGGAGGAGAAAGTGCGTGTCGATCTCATCGGCATGCAGAACCAGCTGAATCAGGAGCTGCAGAGAACGCAGGCCCAACTTCAGAATCAGATGTCGGGCGTGGAGCAGTCAGCAGGAGAGAATCCTTCTGAAGATCAGCGCCGCCAGATCCTCGCAACGAACCAGCAGTTAAATGCAGAATTCAACCGTCTCAAGGCACAGGCGCAACAAACGCTCGCTCAGGAGCGCGTCCGTCTCATCAATGAATTCCGGATCCAGCTTGAGCCCATCGCGCTCAAGGCGGCTGAAGAGAAAGGACTCGATGTCGTCCTCATGAAAGTCACTCCGCCGGTTTTCACTTACGCGGCTTCCGTGGACATCACCGAAGCAACCGCCAAAATGGCTGAGGATGCGGGGATGAAAGTCGAGGCTCCGGCTGAGGCGACTCCAGTCGCGACTCCGACCGGCGGGATCGAGCAGAGCGGTGGCGAAAAAGGTAAGGCGGAAGAGTAAGCTCTGCGTTTAGCACTCATCCAATATTCAGCGTAATTTTTTATCTATGGCAATCAAAGTAGGAGTGATCGGAGCGGGCGGGATGGCCCACTACCACATTGCAGGATTCCGTCAGGCCGGCGCCGAAGTCGTCGCGATGGCGGATGTGAACGCGGAGGCCGCGAAGGCATCTGCGGAGGCGAATGGAATTCCGACGTCGTACGGCGATGTCGCGGAGATGCTTGCGAGCGACATCGATGCGGTCTCAATCATCGTGCCGAACAAGTTCCACGCGCCCCTCGCGATCCAGGCACTGGAGGCTGGAAAGCATGTCTTTTGCGAAAAGCCACCCGCGATCAGCGCTCCGGAGGTGGAGGAAATGATTGTCGCCCGCGACAAGTCAGGGAAGCATCTCATGTTTAACTTCAACAACCGTGCCCGTCCCGAGTCACGCGAGATGATGAAGTTCATCGAATCCGGCGCCGTTGGGAAAATCAATTCCGCACAGGCAAAGTGGGCGCGCCGCACCGGTATCCCCGGATTTGGCGGATGGTTCACGACGAAGGCGCTTTCCGGTGGAGGTCCTGTTATTGATCTTCTTCACATGCTCGACCTCGCGATGTATTTCATGGGTAATCCGAAGCCGTCCTATGTCGTTGGGAATATTTTTGATGACCACATCACGAACAAAGACTTCAAAGGTCCCTGGGGAATCCCGGACCGCGAGGGTGGTGTCACCGACGTTGAGTCAGCGGCGCATGGTTTTGTGACCTTCGAAACCGGCCAGACCCTGAGCTTTCAGATGTCCTGGGCTGAGATGGTGAAGCGCGAGGAAGTTTCCGTCGTTTTCCAGGGCGTCACTGCCGGTGGAAAAGTCGAACGTCTCTTCGGCTCCGACGGCGATGACGACACCTCGATTGATACCTGTGAGCTCTATGTTCAGGAAGGTGGCAAGTCGGTCGACAAGAAGATCGAAGTCGAGGAATGTGCCGACATGGGTCGCATTAACTCGGCGGCTAATTTCATCGAAGCGATTGAAGGTAAAGCTGAGCCACTCAACAACGCCGAGCAGGGACTCGCGCTGATGCAGATCATTGACGCGGTCTACGAGTCCGCTGCGAGCGGCAAGCCCGTCGCGATTTAACCGGCGAGCGAGGTAATTTCAAAAACGGGGCGGGGGAGTGATCCCTTGCCCCGTTTTTGTGTCCATGAGGTAGCGGCGTTTGTCCCGCGCGCTGAAAGCTTGTTCCTTCCACCCTTTTCGCGTCTCTTGCGAGGGCGGCGGAACGGGACGCTCTTTCGTGATGCGCTGTTTTCTACCTTTCCTGACTGTCTTTTTTCTCTCCCTCGCTTCGCTCGCGGCGGAGGAGTATCACGTTTTCTTCGGGACCTACACAAAGGGCACGGATTCCGAGGGGATCTACCGGGCGACGTTCAATAGTGAAACCGGAGCGTTGAGTGATCCCGAACTGGCGGTCGAAGTCTCTAACCCCTCTTTCCTCGCGATTCATCCGGAAGGGCGGGCTCTCTACGCGGCTTCGGAAGTGGCTGATTTTGAGGGTGGGGGAGCGGTCATGGCCTATGCCATCGCAGAAGACGGCAGCCTCACCTTGATAGATTCGCAGGCTTCCGGCGGAAGCGGGCCGTGTCATCTCTCGATCGATCAAAGGGGGAAGGTCATGGCCGTGGCAAACTATGGTGGAGGCTCCGTTTCGAGTTATGAGGTGGGAGATCCGGCGGCTTTTCCTCCGGCGGCGAGCACGATTCAGCATGTGGGCTCGAGCATTCACCCGAAGCGTCAGCAGAATCCTCATGCTCACTCGATCAATTTTTCACCGGACGGTCGCTTTGCGTATGCGGCCGACCTCGGAGCGGACAAAATTTTCATCTATGCCGTTGATCCCGGGAGCGGAAGGATGACCGCCGCCGGGGAATTCGCGATGGAGCCGGGAGACGGGCCTCGTCATTTCGCGTTCCATCCCGGAGGTGAGTTCGCTTATGTGATCAATGAAATGACGCTCACGGTGACTGCCTTTTCTGTGGAGCCTGACACGGGAATGCTCACCGCGATGCAAACGATCAGCACATTGCCGGAGGGTGCCGAGGCGGAGGGGTCGACCGCCGAGGTGGTCTGTCATCCCGGCGGGAAATTTCTCTATGGCTCAAACCGCGGGCATGACAGCATTGCCGTGTATCAGATCGATGGGGAAACGGGGAAGCTCACGGCGGTGGAGCATGAGCCGATTCAGGGAAAGACGCCCCGCAATTTTGCCTTGGATCCCACGGGCAAGTGGCTCCTCGCGGCGGGTCAGAACTCGGATACGGTGGCGGTCTTTTCGGTGAATCAGGATAACGGCGAACTCGACTACACGGGGCGCCGTATCGAGGTCGTGAAGCCGGTCTGCGTGCGTTTTTTGAAAAAGTAATCTTCAGGGGAAACGTAGCGGAAGATGTAAAATCTTCCGACGACGAAGGGCCGAGGCAATGCCTGACGGAAGGCTGACGCCGTCCGCTACGCTCGGACGCAAGCGCGGGGTGAAAACGTAGCGGAAGATGTAAAATCTTCCGACGACGAAGGGCCGGGGCAATGCCTGACGGAACGCTGACGCCGTCCGCTACGCTCGGACGCAAGCGTGGGGTGAAAACGTAGCGGAAGATGTAAAATCTTCCGACGACGATGGGCAGGGGCAATGCGAAAGGAGGGCTCACGCCGCCCGCTTCGTTCCTTCACTCGCTGATCGCATAAACGCGATTCTGCGAACGGATCAACAGCTTCCCGCCCGAAACGGCGGCGGTGGCGTTAAAAATTGTCTCGTCTCCGGCGATCTTGTTTTGCGCGAGAACCTTCAATCCATCGCGGGATGGCTCGATCACGAAGGTTCCGTTGGCGCGGCTCACGGCATAGATTTTGCCACCGGCGACGATGGGGGATCCGTAAAATGGGCTGCCCTTGGCTCCGGCAGCATCGAGATCGGGAACGCGTTCCTGCCAGAGTGGCTCCTCTTTGCCAGGCTCCGCAGCGAAGGCGATTCCTTTGTCAGAAACCCAGTAGAGGACGCCGTCGTGCTCGACCGGCATCGTCATGTAGGTCGCCGGCTTCTGCGTGTCGTAGAGAATCTGATCGGTGATGTCGCCGGTTCCGCCGGTCTTCACCGCGACGCGGGCGGTTCTCGGAAATCCTCCTGACACGGTCAGAATATCGCCGGAAAGGTGGGTCGTGTTCGACATGTTGCCGGGGAGGTTGTAGTTCGCATACCAGACTCCTTCGCCGGTTAAGGGATTGAGTCCGAACCAGCGGGCTGCCCCGGCGAAAACGAGATCAGTCCTCTTCTCATCGACCTTAACGATGACAGGCGTCCCGTAGGTTTCCTCGGTTTTCGAATTCTCAAACATCCAAACCTCTTCTCCGGTTTTCTTATCAAAGGCGATGATTGCCCGCGCTTCGTCACCGGCAGGGACGATGAGAAGATTTTCATAAAGAATCGGACTGGAGGCAGAGCCCCATTTTTTACCCGAAGATTGAGGCCCGGTCTCAGCGGTCCAGAGGACGTTTCCGTCAAAATCAAAGGCATGGACGCCCGCTTTTCCGAAGTAGCAGTAGACCGCTTCGCCATCGGTGACGGGCGTGTTGCTCGCCCAGCCATGCTCCGTGATGTATCCTTGCGCAGGGTCTTCGGGAAAGCCGAGCCCGACTGACTTTTCCCACTCGACCTTTCCGGTCGCGAGGCTGAGGCGAATGAGATGACGCATGATCCCGTCTCCTTCGCCGGTGTAGCTCGTCACGAAAACGGCGTCGCCGGAAATGATGGGAGAGGAACTGCCCTGACCGGGGATCTCTGCGGTCCAGGCGAGGTTTTCGCTTTCGCTCCATTCGGTGGGAACCGCCTCGGCACTGACTCCCAGCGCATTCGGTCCGCGAAACTGATTCCAGTCGGCAAAGGAAGGGATACTAGTGAGAAAAGAGGCGGCGAGGAGGGAGGGCAGGAGGCGTTGCATAGTCATGAAACGGACGGGCGGCTCATTTGTTTCCGGGAAAATGAAATTTTCTCAAGTGGCCGGCGACGGGCAGCTAAGAATGCGCCATTCCGGATGCACAAAACGATGCCCTTCGTGACACGTTATAGCGCCCCCCGACTCGACTTGCATCGGAACTCGAAAAGAGGAAGTTAAGTTATGGGAAATACCATCAATCGTCGTCGTTTCATGCTGAAGACAGTCGGGGCCTCACTCGCTCTCCCGGGCTTGCCGTCGCTCCTCGCGAAGGATGTCGGTGAAGCGACTGCCGTGCAGGCGGTGAAAGGTGCCGGGATCGGGGCGAAGCGCTTCGTCGGAGTGGGAAACCTGCTCGGTTACCAGCAGAGTTCCTTTTTCCCGGAGTCGGAAGGGAAGGCTTATGGGAAGACGACGCTTCTCGCGCCCTTATGGGAGAATCGCGACAAGATGACGGTCTACCGCGGTCTCGATCATGGGATCAAAGGCGGTCACTTTGCGGTGCATTCATTTCTCTCCGGCGTCCTCAATTCGGAGGCGCAGCACCGCCCCGATGGCAATGTTTCGCTCGATCAGTTTATCGCCGACGAAGTCGGGGTGGAAACGCGATTTCCCTCTCTCACGATCGGCTCCGAGGGTGGCATTCACGGTGGTTGTCAGATCGCCTGGACAAAGTCCGGTGTCCGCGTCCCTCCCATCCCCGGGCCGGCTGAACTCTACGAGAAGCTCTTCATCGATGACAACGAAGCGCGGAAGGTTCAGCGGAAAGAGGAAAACAAGATTCAGGCTTCGATCCTTGATTCCGTCCTCGAAGACGCGAACCGCCTCTCTAAGCGGGTCAATCGCGAAGACAAGGACAAGCTGGACGAATACTTCACCTCAATCCGTGATGTCGAGAAGCGTCTTGAACTCCGCCAGCGCTGGGCGAGTCACCCGAAGCCGAAGGCCCCGTTTGAGCAGCCCTCGAATGTGAACACGGTCGAGGATTTGCCCATGCTCTACGAACTGCTCGCGCTGGCCTTGCAGACCGATTCAACACGGGTCGCGACGCTGGAGATCGGCGGCTGTTTCCTTCCGCAAAATCTCGGGATCGACAAGTCCTACCATGGGCTTTCGCACCACGGAAATGACAAGGAGGCGATTGCCCATCTTATCACTCTGGAGACCTATCAGGTCGAGCACTTCAACAAGTTCCTGACCCGCCTCTCCAAAATTCAGGATGGCGATCAGACGCTTCTCGATTCGACCGCAGTGCTCTTTGGTAGCGGCATCGGCAACGCGCATTCGCACAAGAACTCCGATCTACCGATCATTGTCGCCGGTGGCGGGTATCGCCATGGCGAGTTCAAGAAAGTCGCTTCTGAAGGAATCAACAGGGTGCCGCTCTGTAATCTCTACGTCGATCTCGCGCAGCGCATGGGAGTCGAGATTGAGGCCTTTGGTTCGAGCACGGGAACCTTCTCCTAAGTTCTCATGGTCTCTCTCTTAGCAAACCGGACGGTGCGAGCCTTCCGGCCTTTCCTTGTCGGGGCCTTCGCGTGCGGCCTCCTCACGCTTTCTTCCCGGGCGGATGAGGCTGCTTCGCAGAAAGTGATCTTCCAGTTTGTCGGCAAATACTGCCTCGAATGCCACGATGAGTCCGTCCAGAAAGCAGAGCGCGAGTTCGAGAGTTTTGATCTCCCGCTTGAGTCGATCCATGACCTCATCGTGGCAAAGGAAATCATCGATCAGGTGACGCTTCGCGAGATGCCACCGAAGGAGGCGGACCAGCCCACCGACGAAGAGCGCCTCGCAGTAATCCGCGCGCTGCGGGACAGCCTTGCTCTCGCCCACGGCAAGATCGAAAGCTCGGACGCACTCACTGTGATGCGTCGTCTCTCAAACCGGGAATATGAGAACACCCTCGCAACCCTCTTTGATCGGCGGGTCGACACCCTGGGACTCACCGCCGATTTCCCGAAGGAGAAAACGAGCCGCCATCTCGATACGATCGGAAAATCTCTCGTCACTTCGGGGTTTCTCCTCGATCAGTATTTTCAGTCCGCCCATCGTCTCGTTGAAGCGCGTCTTGGGAAGCCGATCATGGAGCCGAAGGACTGGACTTTCACCGACAACTTCCAGCAATATGAGGAACTGAGCGGCGCTCACAACTCCTACTTCAAAAACAAAACTCTCGCTCTCTACGAGCAGCCGAACACCGACACCCGGCAGGGCGGCTATGTTCATATCGAGGATTTCCTCGAAGGCGTTCCCGTCTCCGGCATCTACGAAATCAAGGCCCTCGCGCAGGCGAAGCATCGGGACACGCATTACGATGCGAAGATCTTCGGGATCGACTTTTCCGAGCCGTTCATTCTCGCGGTCGTCCCCGGCGATGTCACCGCCGGACACATTCACTACCCGCAGGCGATTGAGCCAATTCTTGCCGAGAAGGTAGCCCCTGATGATAAGCCGGAGTGGCTCACCTATCGCGTCTGGCTCGAAAAGGGACAGACCCCGCGGTTCATTTTTCCGAATGGTCCCTTCGAGTCAAGGGCTTCGGTTCTCCAAATTAACAAGCAATACAAAGACGAGTTCAAAGGCAATATCTCGTCCTCCGGCGTGAGCCGCACGCATATCCTCAGGGAAGGGGCTTTGCCGCGAATCGAAATCGAGGAGATCAAAATCCACGGCCCGATTTTGGAGAAAAGCGGAACCCGGGAGGAGTTGGCGGTTTTCGGTCCGGGCGGATTTCAGGAAGCGAAAGCGATTGAGCAACTCTTCTCCTTTGGTGAACGCGCCTTTCGCCGTCCTCTCGATGAGGCGGATCGGAAGAGCATCCGGAAGACTTACGAGACGCGGCTCTCGGAGGAAGCGGGACCAAGACAAGCCGCGCTCGACACGATCAAGATGGTCCTTTGCTCGCCGTCTTTTCTCTATTTCTCCGAGATCACGGAGGAGGATGAGCGACGCCTTAAACCGCATGACCTCGCGACGAGATTGTCCTACGCGCTCTGGGCGGCCCCGCCCGATGCGGAACTCCGCGCCAGTGCTGATTCCGGGAAAATCATCGAGCCGGCTGAGTTGCGAAATCAGGCGGAGCGACTGCTCGGTGACAAACGCTACAAAGGTTTCATTAATGGATTTCTCGACAGCTGGCTGAACCTTCGTGATCTCGGGGGGATGCCTCCGCCTCGCGAATCGAACCGGGCGTTCTACGCCGAAAATCTCCCCGAGTCGATGAAGCAGGAGGCGCGTCTCTTTTTCCAGGATCTCCTCGTCCGGAATGGTTCCATCGCACGGTTTATTGATGCCGACTATGTCTTCGTCGATAAGAAGCTCGGCAAACTTTACCGTCTCCCCGGTTGGGACAAAATGCGCCTTGCCGACGGATTTGAGCGGGTCAAACTGACAAGCAATTCGCAGCGAGGCGGACTCCTCGGCATGGCCGGTGTCCTCGCCGTGAGCGCGAACGGCGTCGAGACTTCGCCGGTAACCCGTGGGGTCTGGGTTTCAGAAAACATCCTCGGAGTCGAGCCGCCGCCACCGCCGGACGAAGTCCCTGCGATTGATTCGGACGTCAGCTCGGCAAAGACGATCAGGGAACGGCTCGCCCTGCACAGCTCGGAAAAGACCTGCTACGAATGCCATCGCAAGATCGACCCGCTCGGCTTCGGCTTGGAAACCTTTGACCCGATCGGGGCCTGGCGAACGCATTATCCGAAACCGAAAGGCGACAAACCGGCACCGGAAGTCGATACAAGCGGAGAGTTCTCCTCCGGGGAAACCTTCAAAGACTTCCGCGAATTCAAAAAGGTGCTCCTCGACACGAGAAAAGACGTCTTTGCCCAACATCTCATTTCGCAAATGCTCAGCTACGGAACCGGTCGCCACATGGAACCCGTCGATGAGTATGAAATCGAGGAGATTCTCGCGACGGTGAAAAAGAACGACTATGGTCTCCAGACTCTCATCCTCGAATCGGTCACGAGCGAGATTTTCCGCTCCCGGTGATCCCCTGCGGAAATCTCTATGAAACGAATCGCGTCCCTCTGCCTTCTTCTCTTTGTGCTCTGCGGCGATTCGCTCGACGCGAAGCCGAACGTCCTCCTCATCACTGCTGACGACCTGGGTCTCCAGCTTTCCTGTTACGGCGATCCCTACATCAAAACGCCGCACCTCGATGCCCTCGCCGCGAGCGGCACGATGTTCCGGACCGCGTATGTGACGCACGCGAGTTGCAGCTCTTCGCGCTCCTCGATGCTGAGCGGGCTCTATCCGCACACGAACGGACAGATCGGACTCGCCAACGGAGGTTTCGCCCTCGACCCGGCACAAGTGGGGAAAAATCTACCGGTCTGGCTGAAAGAGGTCGGCTATCGCACCGGGATTCTCGGCAAACTTCACGTCTCGCCGGAGGACAGCTTTCCCTTCGATTATCGGCCCAGGGGTCAGGACACCCGTGATGTCAAAGCGGTCGCCAATAATGCGGCGACGTTCCTGAAGGAAACCAGCGAGGCCCCGTTTTTTCTCATGGTGAACTATTCCGATCCCCATGTGTATAAAGAGAAGACGAAAGGGAAATCGATTTTTCCAGCGCAGTGGAAGGGGATACCTACCGACCCGATCGCGAAAGACACCGTGCCGGGGTGGGACTTCCAGGGCTTCGATGAGCCGATCGCCCGCGAGCGGGTCTCGAACTTTTACAACACCGTGAAGCGTCTCGACGTCGGGGTCGGGCTACTTCTTGCGGAACTCACCAAAGCCGGTCACGCCGGGGATACCCTCATCATTTTTCTCGGCGATCACGGGCCGCCCTTCAACCGGGGGAAAACAACCTGCTACGAGTCCGGACTCCGCGTGCCTTTTCTGGTGCGCTGGCCTGGCGTTTCGGGAGACGGGATCAAAAGTGACGCTCTTGTCTCCGCCGCCGACATCGTGCCGACAATCCTCGATGCCGCCGGTCGCGATTTCCCGATTCCCTTTCACGGCGAGTCCCTCCGTGAAGCAGTCGCGAGTGAGGCGATTCCTGCGGGTTGGCGCGAGCATCTCGTGGGAGAGTTTCACTACCATGGGCCGACTAATTTCTTCCCGCGCCGCGCAATCCGGGATCAACGCTACAAGCTGATCCACAATCAACTCGCAGGAAAATCACTCCCGATCTTCCGGGTCGATGGAGATCCGACTGCCTCTTTTGCGACGGCGGACAAGTATCTCGGGACTCCGGCCGCGAGGGCTTTTCAACGATACATCGATCCACCCGAGTGGGAGTTTTACGATCTTGAAAGTGATCCGGTGGAATTCAGAAATCTGATCAACTCCAGCGATCATCACGGGAAGATCACAGAGATGAAAACGGCGCTCCTTCAGTGGCGAAACGAGACCGGCGATCCCCTCCTGACCGACGAAGGCATCCGGCAATTTCAGAAGCTTGGTGCAGAGGCGAAGGCGCGCTCAGGGAGATAGGGCAACAGGTCGCGCAAGGTTTGCATTTCCAGCCCGCTTTGCTACGGTCTCGACAACCCTCATTACACTTTTATGAATCGAAAATTACGCATGGGAATGGTCGGAGGCGGCCGTGGAGCTTTTATTGGTCAGGTTCACCGCATGGCGGCCAACCTCGACGGGAAAATCGAACTGGTTGCCGGTTGTTTCTCCTCTGATCCCGAAAAGTCGAAACTCTCCGGAGAAGACTTTTTCATCGATCCGGATCGTGCCTACGGAAGCTATCAGGAAATGGCAGAGAAAGAGGCGGCTCGTGAGGACAAGGTCGATTTTGTTTCCATCGTCGTTCAGAATTTTCTCCACTTCGATGTCGCAAAGTGTTTCATTGAGGCGGGGTTCAACGTGATCTGTGACAAGCCGATGACCCTGACCTACGAACAGGCCGTTGAGCTTCGTGAAATCGTGAACAAGAGCGATCAGATTTTCGCCCTGACACATAACTACACTGGTTACCCCATGGTGAAGGAAGCCCGCCAGATGGTGAAGAAAGGCGACCTCGGACGCATTCTCAAGATCGTCGCTGAGTACCCGCAGGGCTACGCCGTGGGTGATGTCGAGGGCGACGGCCAGGGCAAGATCAACAACTGGCGCTCCGACCCTGCCATTGCCGGAATTTCCAACTGCATGGGCGATATCGGGACGCACGCGCACAATCTCGTCCGCTACATCACGGGACTCGAGATCGAAGAGATCTGCTCGGATCTCACCGCCTTCATTCCCGGCCGTGAACTCGATGATGACGGCAACAACCTTGTTCGCTTCGAAGGCGGCGCGAAGGGGATCATCCACGCTTCCCAGATTTCCAACGGTGATGAGAATGCTCTCAACATTCGTGTCTACGGCACCAAAGCCTCGCTCGAATGGCATCAGGAAGATCCCAATGAGCTCATCGTGAAATACGCGAACGCTCCGCGGAAAACCTATCGTCGCGGCAACGACTACATCAGCGAAGCTGCCTCCGGTCACGGCTTCACGAGGACGCCTTTTGCGCATCCCGAAGGATTCATCGAGGCCTTTGCCAATATCTACCTCGCGGCGGCTCAGGCGATGGCTGACAAAATTGACGGCAATCCTGCTCCCGAAGGTGGCTACGATTTCCCCGGCGTTGATGATGGTGTCGCCGGACTCGCCTTCATCAAGGCGGCGGTGGAAAGTTCTGCCTCCGATCAAAAGTGGGTTAAATTTCCGGCGGTTTGACCTGGGTGGTTTCAGGTCATCGGACCGGATCGTGATGCCAAAACTCCGTGACGAAACGCTCCCGACGGAGGGTCCGCTCTGGGCGTCAGAACCGTTCCGCGTGTTTTTCCCGCTGGGAATCATCGCGGCAGTCTTTGGGCTTTTGCTCTGGCCCCTTCACTACGTCGGATGGTGGCCAATCTACCCGGCCTTGCAGCATCCCCGAATTCTCATCTTTGGATTTGGTGCCGCGTTTCTTTTCGGATTCCTCGGCACCGCCTGGCCGAGGTTTCTCGAATCGTCCGCGCTCAACCGGCCCGAGGTCGCGCTCCTCGCACTCGGCTGGTTTCTCGCTCAGCTCGCCTATGCGAAAGCCTCCATTGCGAGCGGAGATCTCCTTTCTGCCGCGACCGGGTGCCTTCTCCTCGTGATTCTCGGGAGAAGGCTTTTCGGCGGTGGGCGTTCGCTGCCTCCTCCGGGCTTCAGCCTCGCCTTTCTCTCCGTCGTCATGAGTGTTGCGGTCCTCTTTGCGTGGGGATTTCAGCTTCATCTCACTTCTCCGGAAATCGATTACCTCCTGCGCCTTTTCGGGTATCAGGGGTTTTTGCTCCTCCCGATTCTCGGCGTCGGCTCCTACCTCTTCCCGCGCTTCTTTCAGGAGGAGGGAAATCGACCGCCCCTCGTTTCCCCGGCGCGGCGCGCCCGTTTCGTCTGGGGGAGCGCACTTGCGATTGTGATTTCCTTTTTCATCGAAGTCTATCTCTCGGTAAGTTGGGGAAATGTGATTCGACTTTTCGCGGTTGTTGCGTGGGCGATTGGGCTGCTCCCGTTTCTGTTTCAGGGACATGCGCCGGGGACGCGAGCGTGGGCGCTGCGGATGGGGCTGCTCATGCTTTGCGCGGCCTTCCTTCTGCGCGCGATCCGACCGGGCGAGATTTTCGCCTTCGAGCACCTTCTCTTTCTCGGGGGATTCACGCAGTTAATCCTCCTTGTCGCGGATCGCGTCGTCATGGGTCATTATCATGACAAAACCCCACCGCTCCGCAGTCGGAGTTGGCAGTGGATCGTCTGGCTCATGGTTCTGACCGCCGCGACGAGGGCGACAGCGGATCTCGTCCCATCGACGAGGATCTCGCATCATATCTATGCAGCGATCATGTTAATCGTGATTTTTCTGATATGGGTATTTCTTCAGCTTCGCAAATCTGCTTTGAATCCCGGAAATACATGAATCCTTTTTCAGGAGGCTGCGAATACCTTTTGGTATTTCTTCAATCTCAGGATGGTTCAATTGATATGAAGGGTGAGTATCGGACTTTTGCTTGATCCCTCTTCCACCCCGTTGCCAGTGAGTGCGAAAGTATCTTAGAGAATTTTCCCCAAGAGGCATTTAGCCAGCCCGTGGCGGCTTCCATCATATCGTTCGGCGATTCCCGACTTCGGTTGCCGCGTCAGTCTCGAAGCATATCCCAAATTTTTTCCCTTAGGATTTTGTTCCGGATCTTAGGGCACATGGCGAATCACTATAGGGTTGAGGGGTGCTTGGATATTTCCGTTTTTTGGTTTAATGCCGGACCTTTCCCAAATCGCGCGAGGTAACTACCGCACGGACCGGTCGCGATCCTTGAGTTGCATTCTTACTATGCTGATCACCAGTGCCTGACATTGGCTGAGAAGGAATACGTTTCGATGGTTATATTGCCCCTCGATCATGTCGGACTCATCATGGCCGAATTGAAGGCTCAGGGATTCGACTATAGCAAGGTCGTGGTCTTCACCTCCGACAGCGAATACGAATTCTAGTATGGCCCCAAGTCTCAGTATGGACCGAGAATTCCCGCCAATAGAGAGAAAGCGAATCTTACGGGCAAGAAATGGCGCACCTCAAGGTAGGGGGACAAACTTTCTCATCGCCCACGGCGGCTTCATGGCGGCCCCTGTCGAGGCAGAAGCTCCTGTCGGAAAAGACAGTGTTTCTTATCTGCCAACTCTCCTCAGGGAGCCTTAAGTGACGAGTCATGACTACATCGTTATCAACAAGATGGGAAGCGCCTGTCAGATCTCGAAGGATGGTTGGAAGCTCGTCGAGTTCGACAAAAAGCAAAGGATCATTACCAGCTCTACCAAATTCAATCGGACAATGAAGAACGCCACTTTCTCGCGGCGAATGAGCCAGATAAAGTCGCGGAACTAAAGCTCCGCCTCACTCAGGAACTAAGTTTGACGAGACCGGATCTGTAAATTCGTCTCTCGTGATTGAGGATCGACGGAATCGACTCGTCAGGTCCATGTTCTTACAAACCACTATTACCCATTCACAAAGATGAACATTTGTCTGAAAACTCTATTAAGCGTTGCGAAGATAGCGATCCTGCCTCTCCTCGTTCTTTCAATTTCTTGCGGAGACACACCAAAGGAATCGTCGACTGGCACGACCGTTTCAGCGGACACGATTTACGACAACGGCGAGATCCTCACGATGGCGGGGGAAACTCCCACTTATGTCGAAGCGCTCGTTGTTGCGGATGGGAAGATCGCGTTTGCAGGCTCGAAAGAGGAAGCGCTGAGACAAAAGGGTGAGGAAACCCAGGTCATCGATCTTGGGGGGAAAACGATGCTCCCGGGATTCATCGACGGACACGGGCATTTCATCAATGCGCTCACTGTCGCCGATCAGGCGAATTGCTAAGCGGCACCCTTCGGGCCGGGTGACACGAAGGAGGGGATTGTGCAGGCGCTCAAAGACCTGCGGGACGAGAAAGCGATTCCGGAAGGTTCCCTCATCATGGGAAATGGCTATGACGACAGCATTTATCCCGACGACGGAAAGCTGACCGCCGCAGATTCTTGACAAAGATTTTCCGAATCACCTCGTCATGGTCGGGCATGTCTCGCTCCACGGAGCGGTGCGGAATAGCGCGGCCCCGGAGAAATATGGGATCACTGCCGAGACGGAGACACCTGAGGGAGGCATCATTGTCAGGGTGCCGGGGACGAATGAACCGGAGGGACTTCTCATGGAAACGGCGTTTCTCCCGATCATGGCGCAGCTCCCGAAGCCGTCCTCAGCCGAACTGATGGCGGCTCTCGATGCCGGGCAGATGATCTCCTCCTGGTCGGTTTCTCAAGGTTGAAGTGAGGCCTGCAGGCCTTTTCGGAAGCGGACAGGAGCATTGAAAAGGGCTCAAGCCCTCACTCCCGCAGGGTCTCTTAAGCTTCTAGGTATCGTCTCGAAAACGCTCATAAAAAGGATCGAACCGACCGCGCTCGACGCCTAAAGTCGGCTCATGAAGTTCATTTTACTCCTCATTCTTTTCTTCGCCTTCCTTCCCGGCATGGCGGACGACCGACCGAATATTGTTTGGATCATTCCAGATGACATGTCAGCCCATTTTGGCAGCTATGGCGAAACGGCGATCGAGACTCCTCATGTCGACTCGCTCGTGGCAAGCGGGGTGAAATTTACGAATGCCTATGTCACGGCGCCGGTGTGCTCGACCTGTCGCTCCGCGTTCATCACGGGGATGTATCAGACGAGTATCGGTGCGCATCATCATCGCAGTGGGCGTGGTGAAATGAAGATCGAACTGCCGGAGCACATCAAGCTGGTGCCGCAGATTTTTCAGGAAGCGGGGTATCATACCTCTATCTCAGGTTGGCCGGGGAACGGGAAGCCGGGAAAGACGGATTACAACTTCGAGTGGGACAAAGCGGTTTACGACGGCACGAGTTGGACCGAGCGCAACGACGGTCAGCCCTTCTTCGCCCAGATCCAGACAGCCGGAGGCAAGCTGCGCGGAAAGGACCAGGGAGGGTGGGAGAAGGTAGCAGCAAGCGCTGAGCAGGTCTTTGGGGAGCGGACTCCGCTCGATGCTGTGAAATTGCCTCCGTATTACCCGGAACATCCTGACATTGTTAGAGATTGGGCCGCGTATTTGGATTCGGTCAGGCTCACGGATCACATGGTGGGCGAGGTCGTTGCAAAGCTCAAAGCGGACGGCGTTTATGAAAATACGATCATCCTTTTCATGACCGATCATGGGATCAGCCATGCGCGCGGCAAACAGTTCATGTATGACGAAGGGCTCCACGTTCCGCTCGTCATCAGTGGTCCCGGGATCGATGCCGGAACGGTTCGTGAAGATGTCGTTGAGCACATTGACATTGCCGCGCTCTCGCTCGGGGCGGCGGGGATTGCAATCCCCGAATGGATGCAGGCTCGTGACATTCTTGCGAGCAACTACGAGGCGCGCGAAGCCGTGTTTGGCGCCCGTGACCGCTGCGACGAAACGGTTGATCACATGCGCTCGGTCCGGACAAAGGAATTCAAATACATCCGGAATTTCCTGCCCGAACGCCCCTATCTGCAGCCTTGTGCTTACAAGGACGCGAAGAGCATCATCACCGCGATGCGTGAGTGGCATGACGCCGGGAAGCTCGATGAGGCGCAGTCACTTATCATGCGGGAGACGCGTCCGCCTGAAGAATTCTACGATGTTGTCAATGACCCTCACGAGATCAACAACCTCGCAGATGACCCCGCTCATGCGGAAAAACTCGTCAATCTTCGTGGTCTCCTCGATGCCTGGATGGAGGAAACGAACGACAAAGGGATGACCCCTGAGTCAGAGGAAATGTATGACTCAGACATGGCACCCTACCTTTCCAAGTTCACGAACGGGAAAAATCCGGAACAACTCGCGATCATCGAAGCAAACATCTCCTGGATGAAAAAGATGGCGGCGGAGGGGAAGTAAAATTCGCGAGAGTTAACCCTGTCAGGTGAATGACTTAACAGGGTTGCGTCAGGCGTTTCAATCTGCCGCGCCGGTGCTCTGCGCATAGGCCTGAATACCCCGGAGAATATCGGTCACGAAAATACCGATCGTGAGGATTGCGCCGATGTGCTCAGCCTTGGTGAAGTGAATCGAATCACCGACCTTAATGTCGCGCTCAGAATCACCGACACGCCGGGTCAGGCTCAAGGATCCGGAAGTATCTCCGCCGTCTCCGGACTGAACAATCTGGACTGAGCGGATTTTCAACTGGCGCTTTTCTCCATCGGAAGACTCCTCGGCGGTAAGAATCCCGTCTTTCATCATCAAAGCCTTCGTGAACTCCATGAGTCCGAGGATGTGCTCTTTGACGTCACATCCGATCTGATAACGTTCTTCGAGAATTTCGAATTTACGTCCGATTTCCTCTTGCAGGAATTCCGCCCTCTGGTTCGATGCAATTTTTTGCAACTCATCCTGATCAGTGCTTCCCGAAGCTTTGAAGTCGCAGAGAGCGCAGATCGTGCGGGCGTCCTCTAAGACGGGCATGACGATGGCGAGACCATCAGCGAGGCTGTTCCGGAGGAGCCATTGCTCGGACGCGACCTTGGCTTTGTCGAACGAGAGGC
>CAZOUP010000090.1:0-22769 GCA_964583035.1 uncultured Akkermansia sp. | reverse complement strand
CAAGCTGCCTTTCAACTTTCCGGCTCCGGTGTCATTTATTTTGGCTCAATTCGCTGCCTTATCGGATACAGAAATGATGTCGACACGGTCGCAGCAATTGATAGAGTAGCCAGCCCGTCAGGAAAGGAGAGGCTTTTCCGCGGGCAATTTTACGACCGCTCATGGTCGGCACGACATGGCATGAAAATTTTTGCGCCCAAAGAAACTGATCCTATTGAAACCCGCGCGTCGCTCGACCCGGCGGCGGTCAAGAAACTCGTCGGCCTCGGAGCTGAGGTCGTCGTCGAGTCCGGACTCGGATTGCTCAGCGATCACCCCGACAGCTCCTACGAAGAAGCGGGCGCGACGGTGACCTCTGACCGCGCCGGCTCGCTTGGCAGTGCCGACATCGTGACGCGGGTGAGAAAGCCTGCCTCCGACGAGGTTGCTCTGCTCAAAGAAGGCGCGATCCACATCAGCTTTCTTGATCCGTTTAATGAGCCGGATCTCATCAAGCAGTTCGCGTCGCAAAAATCGACCGCGATCAGCCTTGAAATGGTGCCCCGAACGACGCTGGCGCAAAAGATGGATGCGATCAGCTCGCAGGCGAACCTCGCCGGCTATGTCTCAGTGATCACCGCTGCGAACCGCCTCAACGGTATTTTCCCCATGATGATGACTCCCGCCGGGACGATTTCCCCGGCGAAAGTTTTCGTCATCGGCATCGGCGTCGCCGGTCTCCAGGCGATCGCGACCGCGAAGCGCCTCGGTGCCCGCGTTACCGCTTTCGACGTCCGTGCTGAAGCGCTCGAACAGGCTGAGTCCCTTGGCGCGAAAGCGCTCCGCATCGATCTCGGCGACACAAGCGGGACCGATCAAGGCTACGCGAAAGAACTCACTCCGGAGCAGATTGAAAAGCAGATCGAGGCTCAGGCCAAAGTCTGCGCCCAGTCCGATGTCGTCATCACCACCGCGAAAGTCTTCGGACGGAAGCCTCCCGTGCTCATTAAGAAGGAAGTCGTCGAGGGGATGAAGCATGGCAGCGTTATCGTTGACCTCGCTGCCGAGACGGGTGGCAACGTCGAAGGCATCACCCCCGGCGAAGAAACCGTGACCGAAAACGGCGTCAAGCTCGTCGGCCTCGCGAACTTTGAGGGCCAGGTTTCCAAGCACGCCTCCCAGGTCCTCGCCGCGAACTTTGCGAATATGATCGAACATTTCTGGGACGCAGAAGCGAAGGGATTCAAGATCAACCTTGAAGACGAAATCCAGAAAGGCTGCGTCATCACCCACGACGGCGCCATCGTCCACGAACGTTTCAAAGACTAACCCCGCAGAGCCTACTCAACTTCTCTGCTCCTTAACTTCTTCCCTACTTTCTTCCATGGAACTCATCCTCCTCATTTTCGTATTCGTCATCGCCGCGTTTCTCGGCTTTGAATTGATCCAGCGCGTTCCGAGCCAGTTACACACGCCGCTCATGTCCGGCTCCAACGCGATCTCCGGTATTACGATGGTCGGTGCGATTCTCGCAGCCGGTGCCATCGAAGGCGAACTCGGCAAATGGCTCGGACTCGCCGCGCTCATCCTCGCAACGATCAACGTCGTCGGCGGCTACCTCGTGACTGACCGCATGCTCGGCATGTTTAAGAAAAAAGGGAAGTAATCCAGCTCCGACCTTCGACCCAATTATTTCATGGAATATCTGATTAACATTTCCTACATCGTTGCTTCGGTGCTGTTCATTTTCGGCATCAAGATGCTCGGTTCCGCCGACACCGCACGGAAAGGCAACTCCATCTCCGCGCTCGGAATGCTCCTCGCTGTCGTCGTCACGCTCCTCGAAAGCGGCCTTAGCTACACTTGGATCATTGCCGGTCTCATTATTGGTTCCGCGATTGGCGTCGTCGCCGCGAAGCGTGTCCAAATGACCGGAATGCCGGAGCTCGTCGCGCTTTTCAATGGCTTCGGAGGTCTCGCCTCACTTCTCGTCGGTTGGGCGGAATTCGCCAAGGCCGGTAATTTTGACGAGTCCGAGTATCCAGTTTTCACCGGCTGCGCGGTTGTCTTTGCGATCCTCGTCGGTGGTATCACGTTCACGGGTTCGATGATCGCCTACCTCAAGCTCTCCGGTAAAATGAGCGGATCCGCGATCAACTTCCCGGGGCAGAAAATCGTTAATCTGCTGCTCTTCATCGCACTCCTCGTCGTGGGTGGAGTCTTCGTCGCGACGGGTGCTGCGTGGGCACTTTACGTGGTCATCGCCTTGTCACTCGCCCTCGGTATCCTCGGGGTCATCCCCATCGGCGGAGGCGACATGCCGGTGGTGATTTCTTTCCTCAACAGCTTCTCCGGGATCGCTGCCTCGGCGGCTGGATTCGTGATTTTCAACAACGTCCTCATCGTCGCGGGCTGCCTCGTGGGAGCGTCGGGGATCATCCTCACCGTCATCATGTGTAAGGCGATGAACCGGACGCTTGGCAATGTCCTCTTCGGTAGCTTCGGGGCTACCGGGGGTGAAGCGCAGGAAGTCGAAGGGGAGATGAAAGCGATCTCAACTGAGGACGCCTTCTATATTCTCGAAGCGGCTGAGTCCGTCATCTTCGTGCCCGGTTACGGCATGGCCGTGGCGCAGGCCCAGCACGCGGTGAAAGAACTCGGAGCAATTCTCGAGAACAATGGAGCGGAAGTTCGTTATGCGATCCACCCCGTCGCCGGTCGTATGCCCGGCCACATGAACGTCCTCCTCGCCGAGGCCGACGTGCCCTATGAGCAGCTTTGTGAAATGGACGACGTCAATGCGATCATGGAAAGCGTCGATGTCGCGATCGTGATCGGAGCGAACGACGTCGTGAACCCCGCCGCCGGCGAAGATGAAAGCAGCCCCATTTACGGCATGCCGATCATCAACGTGCATCAGGCGAAGACCGTCTTCGCCCTCAAGCGTGGACAAGGTGCTGGCTTCTCCGGATTGGTGAACACCCTCTTCTTCCGCGAAAACACCCGCATGATCTACGGCGATGCGAAAGCGACGATGAACGATCTCGTGGGGCAGTTTAAGGGGTGATGCCCCGGGGCGGGGCGAACGTCCAACGCTGAACGCCCAACGCTCAACGTTGAAGTGGTAGCTGCGTGCGTCCCCGCGCGCAGGGCTTGTGCGCGATCATCGAGCGAGACGCTCGATGCCACCTTGCCTGACCGTAGCGGGAAGCGTATCTGTTCCCGGCTTCCTCTGCCACCATGCCAGCTTCCTCCCTTCTCAGTTCACATTGCCAACAACTTCTCACGGATGCTTTGGCCGCTCTTGATGCTGCGGCGGAGGGCTTGAGTGATGAGGCGGTCGTGCACGATTTACGCGTTCTCACGAAAAAACTCCGTGCGGCCTGGAAGATCGGCGCGCTTGTGACCGGCAAAGAGACGGAAACCGAACGCAGCGATGTCTTGCGGGAACTTTCCGCGCTGCTCGCGGGGAACCGAGATCTCGCCGTCCTTGTGAATCTTAGCCGCGAACTCTCGGCTCGTCACGATGAGCCGGCTTTTGAACCGGTGATTCAATATCTCGAAAGAGAGTTCACCGACGAAGCGGACGACGAGACAGGGAATCAAGTCCGCGCCATCATCAAAAGTGAGATCGAAGAGTGGAAGCAAGTCGAGTTTGTGGATGACGACTCAGAGATTCGTGCCCATCGCGCTGCGATTCAGAAAAGTCAGCGGGGCGCAAAAAAAGCGACCGCAAAGGCGCTGCATGACAACGAGTCCGAACTCTGGCACACCTGGCGGAAGCAGGTCAAACGTCTCCGGTATCAGCGCGATTTCCTCGCCCTGATTCAGCTGCGCAAACCCGGAATCCGCGATCTGCGGATTTCACGACTGGGGTCCCGCCTCGGTGACCGCAATGATCTCGCCAACCTGACTCATCTCGTCGAAATCCTAAACAACGAGCCACGGCTTCGCAAAGTCATCGCGATGGAAGAGCGACGGATCATGAGCAACTGCCGCCGACTGGGGCGGCGGAATTTGTTGCGCCGGTGAGCAGGTGCCTCTTGATCTTGCTTCTTCGTTCGAGGTCCGAAGCCAGTTGTGGTGACGAAGCATGTTCCAGGTAGAGGCGTGCGGCCTCGCTCGCCTGATCGCCCATCCGTCGAGCGGGACGCTCGACGCTACCTCGAGTTAGAAATTGAGCGTTTAACATTGGGCGTTGAACGTTCTATCGTCCCTTCCGCCGTTTCCTCCTGCAATCGCAACTGCCCGCAGGCGGCGTCGATGTCATGGCCTTTCTCAGTTCGCAGGGTTGCGGAGACGCCGGCTTTCGTGAGGACATCGCGAAAGGCTTCCTGCGTGGCGACGTCAGGGCGCTTCCAGGGAAGGCCCTCAACGGTATTGTAAGGGATCAAATTCACTTTCGCGTGCAGTGACTGAACTCGCTTCGCGAGAATCGCGGCCTGTTCGACATCGGCGTTGACGCCTTCGATGAGAATATACTCGAAGGTGATCATCTGCTTTTTATGATCAAGCCAGGTGTGAACTGCTTCAAAGAGCCGGTTCAGATTGTATCGCTTGTTCACCGGCATGATTTTCTCGCGGACCTCGTCAGTCGCGCCGTGCAGGGAAATCGCGAGGCGGATCTGCTTGGGAATTTTCGCGAGCTTCTCAATCTGCGGCGCGAGGCCACTTGTGGAGACTGTCATGTGACGCGCTCCGATATTGACGCCCCAGTCGGCGTTGAGGATTTCCAACGCTTTTGTTAGATTCGTTAAATTGGCGAGCGGTTCGCCCATCCCCATGAAAACAATATTCCGGATCGGCTCACCGGATTCCCGCTCCACCGCGAGGACCTGCCCCACGATTTCCCCGACCGAGAGATTCCGGGTGAAACCGGCGAGACCGCTCGCGCAGAATTTACAATCGTAGGCGCAGCCGACCTGCGAGGAAACACAGAGCGTGATGCGGTCGCTGCGGTCGCCGTGAAAGTTTGCGTTTGCGGGAATGCGAACCGTTTCGATGAGCCGCCCGTCAAAAAGGCGGAAGAGAAATTTTCTCGTCGTGTCGTTGGAACCTGTGATGCGGACGTGCGGCATCAGCGTGAAATCAAAAGCCGCCGCCAACTTGGCGCGGAGGTCCTGACTTAGATTCGTCATCTCATCGAAAGAACCGACCCGCTTTTCATAAAGCCATTGCACGATCTGTTTCGCGCGGAATTTGGGCTGCCCGTGGTATTCCGTCCAACCGATCCAGTCCTCGAGGGTGAGGTCGAAAACCGAGTTTGGTTGCGTGGGTTGAATCGGGGTCGATGACATGGATGAAAGCTTGGACTCAACAAACCATGAATTGACAAAAATGGCAGTCCCCATTTCTCTCATGCAATGAGTGATTCTGACAACCGCCCCCTCGTGTTGATTCTCTGCACCGGCAACTCCTGCCGCTCGCAAATGGCGGAAGCCATTCTTCGGAAAGCGGCCGGGGCGACTCTTCGGGTCGAGAGTGCCGGTTCGAAGCCGAGCGGTTACGTTCATCCTCTCGCGACCAAGGCGGTCGAGGAAATCGGTCTCGATCTCTCCGGGGCACGCTCCAAGTCGCTGAATGAATTTCTCAATCAGGACGTAGAAACGGTCATCACAGTCTGCGGCAATGCTGATCAGGCTTGCCCGACATTCCCCGGCCAGCGGCGGCGCTATCACTGGCCCTTCGATGACCCGGCTGATGCTGAAGGCAGCGAGGAGGAGCAGATGGAATTCTTTCGTCGCGTTCGTGATGAAATCGACCGTGTCTTCTCGGCTTACGGACTCGGGCGGCAGGATTCGTTGGTCTGAAAATGCTGATTATTCAGCTAGGTTGAAGGTTTTGTTAATTTAACGCTCTCCCGGCATGCTTGTGCCCATTGGCTTCGCCGATTCATTTGCAAGCCAGCAACAATCGGGGTTTTACGCAAATTCTGGAGGAAAGGCGTTTTAAAAACTTCTTTCAAATTCAGCTCATTTTAACTAAAATTATAAAAATTATAGTTTATTTGTTGTATGTCCATAAATTTAATTTAAAATTACTTTATGGAAAAGCTAAATAATAGACTCCTTACAATTGTAGTCGCCGCAGCACTCGCTGCGATCACCGCTTCAGCGGTTGCTGGTCCCGGTTTCCGACTGAGCTCCAAGTCCCCCGTGGTCTACCAAAAGCAGCACAAAGCTTACTTTTTTGGCTACGGTGGATTCGATTCCGGTGCCGACTATGACACGACCGGTAATTTCGATCACATTTATCCACCGATGAACATCCCGATCAATTTTGATCTGCAGAACGGACTGACACTTGGTGGCGGTGCCGGGGTCTATTCCGGCCTTTTAGGCGGAAGTCGTTTCGAAATAGAAGGATTCAGCACTCAGAACGACAATGGGTATCTGACCTACTCAGGGTTCGAGCTTCCTGCGAATCTTGAAGTCGAGACCCTTGCGGTCATGTTCAACATGCTCAAAGAGGTGCCACTCGGACAGACCGGTTCTACAGCCTACTTCGGAGGTGGTATCGGTTATGCGACGACTTCGCTCAACGGTGACATCGACACGATTGAATATGGTGACGAAGATGCTGGATTTGCCTGGCAGCTCATCGCCGGTGTCGACTTCCCGTTGACTGAGAACCTCTCGCTCTTCACTCAGTATGCTTACCGCGTTCTTTCGGACCAGAGCTTCATCACTGATTTCGGAGATTTCTCGATCTTGACCGACACCAATCCTGCGAGTCACGCAGTGATGTTCGGCGCTCGTGTCTCCTTCTAAGGTGGCATCCCCCTCAATTTTTAGCTTCCAGCTCTGTCTGCGGTATTGACCGTAGACAGGGCTTTTTTCGTATCCGTTATTAGCCTTACTTTGAACTATCAGGAATCCATCGACTGGCTTTACGGAACGCAGACCTTCGGCATCAAGCTGGGTCTGGAAAATACACAGCGACTCCTCGTCGAATCCGGACTCGCCGGGTTGCCGGAAGGAATGGAGGTCATCCATGTCGCGGGAACGAACGGAAAGGGTTCGGTCTGCGCTTTCTCCGAGCAGATCCTCCGCGATGCGAAGATTAAAACTGGGCTTTTCACCTCCCCGCACCTCATCACCTATCGCGAGCGGATCCGGGTGAATGGCGAAATGATTCTCGCGGAAACGGTCGCGCGAAAGCTCACCGAACTTCGTAATCTCGTCGCGGACTGGGAAACGCATCCGACCTTTTTTGAACTCACCCTCGTCCTCGCGATGCAACATTTTGCGGAGCAGAAATGCGAGGTCGTCATCCTCGAAACCGGGATGGGAGGTCGCCTCGATGCCACCAATGCGGTTCAGTCCAAGGTCAGTGTCATCACCCCGATCGGACTCGACCACCAGCAATGGCTCGGGGAGACGATCCGTGAAATTGCGGGAGAGAAAGCGGGGATTCTGAAGCCGACCGTTCCCGTCATCGTCGCCGCTTTGCATCCCGATGCCCGCGATGTCGTTGGGAGAAAGGCGCTCACCCTCGGGATTCCCTGTATCGAGGCCCATCCTCTCCCGCTCGAATGGGAACTCGGTCTTGCCGGTCCGCACCAGCGGGAAAATGCTGCCCTCGCGGTCGAGGCAACCTGCCGCATCGCCGGGGAGCGCCTCACCCAGGATGGAATTCAGAAATCCCTCGCGGCGACCCGATGGCCGGGGCGATTTCAGCAAATCAGCGAAAGAATCACCATCGACGGGGCGCACAACGAATCCGCTGCCTACTCGCTGCGTGACGCATGGCAGGAAAAATTTCCGGATGAAAAAGCCCGTCTTATCTTTGGTGCCGCCGAGTCTAAGGCGGTCACCGAGATTTTTAAAGAGCTGCTGCCGATCATCGAAAGCGTGACTTTCGTTCCCATCAAATCCGAGCGACGATTGTCGGCCGAAAAAATGGAGGCCGCGCTGATTGCGGCCGGTGGTGAAGCAATTCCGGTCGAGGAATCCGTCTCACTTAAGGACGCTTTGGAGGTCGCAAAAAACTCTGACGGGAAAACCCTCATCGCCGGTTCCCTCTTTCTCGTCGGCGAAGTTCTCGGCCTCCTCGAAGGTGGTTTCTTCGAAGTCAGCTTGCAGTAAACAGCTAGAGCATTCTCTCCTCCTCGACTTCTCAGCTCCTCTCCTTCTTCCACCACCCCATGATCTACCTCGACAACAACGCCACAACGCAAGTCGCTCCCGAAGTGCGGGAAGCGGTCCTGCCCTGGCTCGGGGAAAACTACGGCAACCCCTCGGCCGGCTACCGTTTTGGAAAAGCATCGCGAAAAGCGATCAACACCGCCCGCGAGCAGGTCGCCGCCCTCATCGGAGCGCATCCCGAAGAAATAGTCTTCACGAGCGGCGGGACCGAGTCGATCCACACCGCCCTGCGCTCCTCGATGGCTCTGCGGGCGGAGCGGAAAACGATTCTCACCTCTACCGTCGAGCACAGCGCGGTCTACGAGTTGGCGCAGTTCCACGAGCAAACAGGGTATGATGTCCGACTCAACCCTGTTGACTCGCAGGGGCAACTCGATCTCGATCAGTGGAAAGCGCACCTCGCCGACGACACCGTCGCCGTCGCCAGTTTGATCTGGGCCAATAACGAAACCGGGGTGCTCAGCCCCATCGCCGAAGCGGCGGCGTTAGCGGCAGAGAAGGACGTCTATTTCCACACCGACGCGGTTCAGGCGGTCGGGAAAATTCCGGTGAATGTCTCGGAATTCCCCCTGCATGCCCTCTCGATCTCGGCTCATAAATTTCACGGTCCGAAGGGAATCGGGGCGCTTTACCTTAATCGTCACGCCCGCTTCCAACCGGAAATACTTGGCGGGGGACAGGAAAACGAGCGCCGCTCAGGAACCGAAAACGTGCCCGGCATTATCGGGATGGGCGTCGCCGCTGAATTGGCGATGCGATGCCTGCAGGAAACGGCGGCTCTTTCTAAATGGCGCGACGAATTTGAAGCGCAAGTCATCGCCGCGATTCCCGGAGTGGAAATTCACGGCGCGGAATCGCGCCGACTTCCCAACACGAGCAATCTCTATTTCCCCGGCGTCGATGGCGAGGGACTTCTCATTCTCCTCGACGAAGCCGGACTTTGCTGCTCTCCCGGATCGGCCTGCAGCACTGGGGCGGTGCAGCCGAGTCGGATCATCAAAGCGATGGGATTCTCCTCCTCCCGCGCCCGCAGCAGTGTCCGATTTTCGTTTTCCCGCTTCAATACCGAAGCCGAAATTTCACCTGCGGTCGAGGCGATCAGGAACGCGGTCGCTAAACTTCAGGTCGTGATGCCCAGTGGTGGCGGGCGCGTCATCAGTTCGAGCCGCAAGTCGTAGCCGAGAATACCGGTTGACCCGTGGCGAGTTTGCGCGGAATCTACGCGCCTCAAAATAGAGAAGACATGGCAGCAAAAATCTACACGGATAAAGACGCAGACCTCGGTGTGCTTAAAGGAAAAACCTGTGCCGTGATCGGCTTCGGTTCACAGGGTCACGCTCACGCGCTGAACCTCAAGGATAGCGGAGTAAAGGTCATCATCGGACTTTACGCGAAGAGCAAGTCTCGTGCAGTCGCCGAGGAATACGGTTTCAAAGTCATGGACACCGCCGAGGCGGTCAAAGCGGCTGATGTTATTTTCATCGCCACGCCCGACACCAAGATCGCCGGCATTTTCAACGCGGACATCCTTCCGAATCTTAAGAAAGGGAAGACGCTTCTTTTCAGCCACGGCTTCGCGGTTCACTTCAACACGATCGAGCTCCCTGATTTCGTGAATGTGATCATGGTCGCTCCCAAGGGCCCTGGACACATCGTCCGCCGTCAGTTCATCGAGGGCAAAGGCGTTCCTTCGCTCATTGCGATTCAGCAAAACCCCGGCAAAGACGCGAAGAAAATCGCTCTCGCCTGGGCCAAAGGAATCGGCGGCACCCGTGCCGGCGTTTTCGAGACCACTTTTAAAGAAGAGACCGAGACCGACCTTTTCGGTGAGCAGACCGTGCTTTGCGGTGGCGTCAGCCAGCTCATCACCGCTGGATTCGAAGTCCTCGTCGAAGCTGGTTACCAGCCTGAAATGGCCTACTTCGAGTGTCTCCACGAGCTCAAGCTCACCGTTGACCTCATCAACGAGTCCGGTATTTCCGGGATGCGTTTCTCAATCTCCGACACCGCCGAGTGGGGCGACCTCAAGACTGGTCCAACTATCATTGATGCTTCGGTGAAGAAGAAAATGGAGCGTGCCCTCAAAAACATCCAGAACGGCAAGTTCGCGAAAGAGTGGATCAAAGAATCCGATGAGGGTGGCAAAAACTTCAAGGCTCTCGGCAAAGCCGGCGAGCAGCACCAAATCGAAAAAGTCGGCAAGCGCCTTCGCGGTCTCATGCCATGGCTCAAGAAGCGCGACATCAAGGGTTCGCAGGCTTCCTACAGCTAAGCATCAGGTAAAAACGATTTCAAAAAAGCCGTCCCGCGAAAGCAGGGCGGCTTTTTTTGTGGCGCGGCGAAGTGGGAACGAAGAACGTTCTTTTGCGAAGGTAGCTGCGTGCGTCCCGCGCGCGGATATTGGAGAAGTCATCTTGCTACTCGCTCCGGATGCGCGAATTTTGGTTCACTGATGAAAACCAGCTTGGAAAGTGACGGTTTCGAACTTCACCGCGCCGTGTTCGGCGAAACCGAACTCGAATCACTCCGCGTCGAAGCGGATCATGTTTCGGTCGAAGCTGAGGCCACGAGCGTTCGCCTCCTTTGCGATCGCTCTTCTCTCTTCCGCAGTCTTAGCAAGTCGCTCAAATTGAGATCGCTCGCGGGATCAAATCGCATTCCGGTTCGGAGCATTCTCTTCGATAAGACTCCGGACGAGAACTGGCCGGTGCTCTGGCATCAGGATCTCACGATTGCCGTCGCGGCTCAGGCGGACATCGCCGGTTACCTTAACTGGTCGGTGAAGAATGGATTGCGCCACGTTCAGCCTCCCGTTTCGCTTCTCTCACAAATAGTGACGGTCCGTATTCACCTCGATGACACTCCCGCATTGAACGGAGCTTTGAAGGTCATTCCCGGATCGCATTGTCACGGGAGGATGGATCAGAAAGCGATCTCGTCCTTCGTCGAAAAGGCGGATGAGGTCGTCTGCGAAGCAGCAGCGGGGGATGTGCTGCTCATGTCACCATTGATCCTGCATTCCTCGGCACGAAGTGAGCAACCATCGCGCCGACGGGTGCTGCACTTCGAGTATGCGATTCCGGAATCGCTCGATCCCAATTTGGAATGGCATGAGCGTTCCGCTTAGCGCAGGCCGAGGACTCAGCATCACCCGAGCAGTCCGAGGACACCCACGATGATCAGATAAATAGCGACGATCTTCGCAAGAAGAGCAGGGCGGATCAGAATCAAAATCCCGGCAACGAGCGCGAGGACAGGACTGACGATAGTAGGAAGAGTGAGAGCAAGGATAGGATCGATCATGTTTTAATGGGGATTTCAATGTCGGCGGAATTGCCAACGACCTCAGCATGACCGGAGCGGCGTCACGCTGTCGAGAGGAAACGGGGGCGGAAGAAAGTGAAACGCGGGCGCAGAGCTTCCGCGGTCGAGCAGGAGGTCGCCCCTCCAGGGTGGTGACCGAAGCCCGCCTCGTAAAATGGCTCAAGACCTCAATCGCCCGCCCGAAAATAAACCCAGCCATCGTTATCGCTTGCAAGCTTGAGACGAATCCCGCTCTCAACTTTCTCCCAGGTGACAATGGTGCCGTCGTCGGTTTTTACGAGATAGGTATCCGGCGTCGGCTTCTCGATGATCTCGTAACCCTGGGCGTCGCCGATTCCATTGCGGACGCGGCGGATCTCGTCGGCGGTGAACTCGAACTGGACGCCGTCGAACTGGGTGAGCATCACTTTCGAAAGACCCTTCTGCAATCCGCCGACGATGTTCTTGAGCAATCCGCCGCCGCCCGGGGCTGCATTGGGACTTTCGGGGGCAGGGACTTCGAGAGCATTAAGGGTGCGTTCTTTATCGAAATCCCATTTCCCGACGAGCCAGTTGCCGGTGCAGCCGGAAAGGAGCAGGGAGGTCACCAGAAGGAGAAGGGTAGATCGTAGAATTTTCACCCCGCCAAGCTGACGAATCATAGGGTTCATGTCAATCGCGGGGACTCTCCCAAGTTGTTTCAGATTTCTAAGATATACGTTGATCCTGAACATCAAATGGTCCATATTTGTGGCTAAATTTACGCCTTCTGGAATTTTTTATAATTTTCAGAACATAAACCGCTTTTTGTGACTGCATTCCCGACTCATGGCCGCCCGTTCTTCAACCGCTTCTAAATCGAAATCGACAGGAAGAAAAAGGGCGGCACAACCGGCGGCTAAGAAGACCCGTCCAAGGCGGGTCCCGTCAGACGGTCCCTATGCTTTTCATGAAGTCGTCGCGATCGCGATGATGGGTCTTTCAGTGATGCTGCTTCTTGCACTGATTTCCTACTCGCCCTCTGATCTTCCTGCATGGGTGCCATTCAGCAGTCAGTCGGGACATAGCGATGTCGTGAATAATTTCATCGGCCCGGTCGGAGCGGTCGCGGCGGGATACACCTATTTTTTCTTCGGCGTGGTTGGTTATCTGATCCCGGCGATCGGGGTTTGGTGGTCGGTGCAGGTGCTGACCGGTTCGCGCCCATTCCACCCGAGAAACGTGATCGCTTCGCTTTGTCTTTTGATTTCGGCCTCCTGTTTGATTGAGTTCCAAACCTGGTTTTTCACGGACTGGGCCGCGCGCATCAATCTCCCGAAAAGCGCCGGCGGATTTATCGGCTATGGATTGGGGAATCGGCTCGTCGAACAATTTCTCGGATCGGTCGGCTCTGTCATCGTCATGGGACTCATTTATACCATCGCTTTGATTGTCGTGACGGGGATTCACCCGTTCCAGTTTGCGATGATGGTTCGCGAACGCACGGCCACCTTGATTGAGGATTTCCGTGATCGAGAGCCGCTCTTTGGTGAGATTTCCTGGTCCGGGCTTGGAGTGAAAGCTCCGCAGAAGCCGACCCCGAGAAACGAGCGGGTCGTCAAAGAGAAGGAGGAAAAGGTGAAGCCGGAAGTCGAAAAGCAGCCTGATCTTTTCACGGAAGTGCCAATTCCCTTGAACACCCCGGAACCGAAAATCATCGACTCATCGCAGAGTGCGAGAAAGAAACTGACGCCGGAAGAAGCGGCTGGCTCGCTCTTCACGAAAGCGGAAAAAGAGAGCACGCTTTTGCAGGGGGGGCAGTTCGAAGACTACGAACTCCCGAGCCTGGGTATCCTCCAGTATGCGGAAGAAGAAGCCGAGCCGACCGATGAGGGTGAGCTAATCAAGCAGCAGGCGAACATTGTTTCCACCTTGAAAACTTTCGGCGTCGATGTGGAGCCGGGTGACATCACGAGGGGGCCGACGATCACTCGTTACGAGCTTTATCCGATGCCCGGTCTGCGTGTGAACCGCATCACTTCGCTGGAAGCGGATATCGCCCGTGCGACCCGGGCGGAGCGGATTAATATTCTCGCCCCGGTGCCGGGAAAGGACACTGTCGGCATTGAAATCGCGAACTCCAATAAAGTGGCGGTGGCCTTGAGAGAACTTTTCGAAGACGACGAATTCCGTAATTCGAAGGCCAAGCTCCCGCTCGCTCTCGGCAAAGACGTTTACGGTAAAACCATCATCGGCGATCTCGCGAGGATGCCGCACCTCCTCGTTGCGGGTGCGACCGGCAGCGGAAAGAGTGTCTGTATCAACAGCATCATTGCGAGTCTGCTCTACCGTTTCACACCGGATGAACTGCGTTTCATCATGGTCGATCCCAAGGTCGTTGAAATGCAGCTTTACAATGACCTGCCGCACATGGTCGTGCCGGTCGTGACCGATCCCAAAAAGGTCCTTCTCGCGTTGCGGTGGGTCATTAACGAGATGGAACGGCGCTACGCGCTTTTTGCTCAGGTCAGCACCCGGAATTTCGACGGTTACAACGCAATGCGCGCCAAGGCACGCGAAGCGGCGGAACTGGCTGAAGAGGAAATGGAGGAGCCCGAGTTGGCGATGGCACATCATGTCAAACTCAGCGACGATCTCGAAGCGGAGGGAGGCTTCGCTGCCGAAGAGAAGGATCCGCCTTTCGACATCCCGACAGGTCGCCAGAATAAGCCCGCTTCCGGAAGTGGTGAAGATCTGCCGGACAGTCTGCCCTACATCGTCGTCATCATCGACGAGCTCGCCGACCTCATGCAGACCGCTCCGGCGGATGTCGAAACCGGGATTGCCCGCATCGCGCAAAAGGCGCGTGCTGCCGGGATTCACCTCATCGTCGCCACGCAAACACCGCGAGCGGATGTTGTCACGGGGATCATCAAAGCGAACATTCCCTGCCGGATCGCTTTCCAGGTTTCGTCAAAGACGGACAGCCGGATCATCCTTGACGCGAACGGGGCCGAAAACCTCGTTGGTAAAGGCGACATGCTCTATCTTCCCCCCGGAAGCGCCCAGCTCATCCGTGCTCAGGGTGCCCTCATCACCGACGAAGAAGCCCAGGATCTCGTCGATGCCTGCGCTGCTCAGGGAGAGCCGCAATTCGAGCCGGAAGCCCGCGAAGCGATTGAATCTGGAAGTTTCGACGACGGCGATGACGAGATTTCCGACGCGGATGAGGAGATTCTTGAGAAGTGTCTCGAAGTTGTTTATTCCGAAAAGAAAGCCTCTACCTCGTTGCTACAGAGGCGATTACGTCTCGGATACACCCGTGCGGCCCGCATGATCGATATTCTCGAAAGCCGCGGAATCATTGGCCCCGGGGACGGTGCCAAGCCCCGCGAAATTCTGGTCGATCTTTCCGACGACTTCGACTAACTTTTTCCTCACGTGAAGTGGAAGGCTCTGAAGACTCCGTACGGCGGTCTTCATTGAAGACACTTCGAAAAGCAGTCGATCCCTTTCGCGTGAAACCCCCTCAACGGGTCACCGAAAATGGCGACAATTGGACAGAAGCTGGGCGAAGCCCGGAAAGAAGCAGGCTTCTCCGTGGCGGATGTGTCACACGAGACGCATATCCACGCCAACATGATTTACAGCATCGAGGAGGATGACTTCTCGAAATTCGCGAGCGTTGCGTATGCGAAAAGCTTTATTCGTAACTACGCCGAGTTTCTCGAAGTGGACCTCGGCAACTCGATGGAGGCCCTCGACTCGAGCAAGACCTTGCGCCTCGGTGAGCACGAGCTGATGGGGGAAATGAAAAAGACGATCAAGAAGGATCGACGTTTCCGCCTCCAACGAAATCCAAAGTCGCGCCGTCGTCTCGACAAACTGGGAGGTGCTCCGGTTTTTCTTAATATCGTTCTCGTCGCGCTGATTGCGTCGATCGTGGTGTTCTATTTTCTCGGCTACAAAGCGAGCACGGCACAAGAGGCGAAGGATGGAATTGCGAAGGGACTCCAGAAGGCCAATCCTTTCGGAGCGGAGGAAGTCGTCCCCGGCGAGGCAGAACTCGCCGGCACGGAGGAGCTGGTCCCCGAAAATCCCCTCATGGATACTCCGGAGAAACCAGTGGTGGCTAAGCCAACCTTGCAGCGGGTCCAGTTGTCCCTCGAGCCCGCTCCGGAATCGCCGGCTGGGACGGTTACTTTTGGTGAGAGTGGGGTTTCAAAGCCAGTGACCTCTCCCGAAGACGAGATCGAGAAGCCGAACGTCGATTGGAGTGTCGAGGAGAGTAAGCCCACTCCGCTCGCGAAGGTCGGCACGCCGAAGCCCGGTGATTTGAAGTTTCGCGAGACGCCGGATCTGGAAATCGAGTCCGAGGAAGTTCCCGTCGCCCCGATCCAGTCCGCCGAGTTGCCGAAGATCAAACAAGTCCTCGAAGAACCCGCCGCGAATTTGCGACCTGCCGGAACGGATCCGGTCCCTGAAACGACCGAGACGACCGAAGCAGAGGTCCAGCGCGCTGTTCCCGTCGCCGCGACGCAGGAGTGATCATTCCACTCCCGTCCGCGTCATCAGAAAGGGCCCGACGAGGCGGTGCGCGAGGTAGGGATTTACTTCTTTCGAGATCTTATCAAAGAGGGCCCGCTTCGTTTCGACGAGCGCTAGGTGGGCCTCGGTTCCACTGAGGAGGCGAGTGTAGAAGTCTTCCATCAATGTGACGGTCGCGACGTCGTCGACCGGCCAGAGGGTGATCAACACATTTTGAGCGCCTGCGAGAGTGAGGCCGCTGCGGAGACCTTCGACGCCTTCCCCGCTGAGCACTTTTCCGACGGCGGTTTCGCAGGCGCTGAGGACAACGATCTCGGTGTCGCTGAGATCTAGCAGTGAGACTTCCGAGGCGAAGAGGATGCCGTCGTTTCCAGGGCTCGGGATTTGCCCCCGGTTCCATGATTCCAAAGTCGATTGTGCGCCTGTCAAGGCGAGGCCGCTCAGGAGCATGGCGGAGCGCTGATTTCCGTCGATTCCCTGATTGGCAACAGGGAGGCGGTTCAGGAAGAAGCCGTGCGTGGCGAAGTGAAGGATCGTCGGCGATTTCACCGCCGCGATGAGGTTTGCCTCCGTGGCTTCGTCTTCGGCGAGGGAGACGACCTCGTAACCGGCACTGGTCAGCATGGGAGCGAGGAGGTTGATCTCCTTCTCCGTTCCGGGAAGAGGTACGAACTCGACGCCGCGCGAGGCTTCTGCGAGGATGGAGCGGGAGGCTTCGTTGACGCTGGGGTTCTCCGGGCTGGAGGTGTTCGATGAGAGACTCGTTTCAAATGTCGGATTCCCGAGGAGCAGCGCCGTTCGGCTGGCGTCGGGAGCCTTTTCAGGCACTGCTTTGAGAAGATCGCGGGATGCATTCACATAGGACACTTCGTGTGAGGAATGGAGGAGCGAGTCGGAGGATTTGCCGAGGAGGTCAAAAGGAAGGAAGGAGAGCTGGCCTTCGGTGGAGAAAAGAATCTTCGCGCTCCCGACGAGCTCCGGCATGAGCGGTTCGAGCACGATAGCAAAGGTCTCCGCGATAACCTGATCGGATTGTTCATTCAACTCTTCGAGGGAGGCGAGCGCGAAGTCACCCTGCCCCGTCATGAGGTTGCGATAGCGTTTTACGATGGGGTCAATGATCCCCGATTTTCCGAGGCTGACGAGTTTGGGAGCGGCTCCTTTTTTCAAAATGATCGCCCCGTAGGAACCGCTTTCCCCGACAAATCCAGCCGGGATTTGAAAGAAATCAACGAGGACTTGATCGGGCTTGAGGACACGGGTGAGATCGTCCGGCTCGATCAAAAATCCGCCTTTCTCAATGAGGTGATCCATCGCGAGGAGATCGCGTTTTGTGTTTAGCTCGTCGAGTTCCCAGGCGGCGGATCCGGCAGTAGCAAGGCGATTTATTTCGGCACTCACCGAACGCCATTCCGCGCTGTCACTCAGATCGACTCCAACGCCGCTGAGGCGGTGGCTCGCGAGTTCGGCGCGGATTTTGTAGGTTCGATCGCGGCCTTCGTGATCGAACGCGCGCCCGTTGAGTTCGTTTTCGTGGGCGGCTTCTTCGAGCTTGAACAGGTCCTCTGTGAGTCGGGCGAGTTGAGGATCTGAGAAGTTCTCCCGACGAACCTGCGTGAAGGAAGAGACCGCGAGACGAAGCCCTTTCAAACCAACGACGATTTCTGCCGCGACTTGCGGATCGGTCACCGCCTCGAGGAGATCGAAATAGTCGCCGACCTTTTCGAAGTCGCTGTCGAATTCGGTAAAGCGCTCCGAAGCATTGCGGTATTCGGGATTGAGCAGCGCGTTCGCGATGTCGCGGGAGTAGGCATGGATCCATCGGCGAGTCGATTCGGTCGCCTTCGCGGTCTCGCCGAGCTTCCACTGGGCTCGGGCGATTTCTCTCAGGATGTTGATGCTTGGCCCAGAGGCATTGAGGCCATCCGCATTGGGATTCCAATCGGCAATGAGCGGCGCGAGAAGCGGTTCGACTGTGGAGTAGTTTCCGCGTTCGGCTTCGAAGAGCGCGATGACCCGCTGGTCGAAACGGATGCGGTCGCGGGCGTAAGCCCCCATCATTTCGCCCTCTTCGTTCGTCGCCCAGAGTTCGCGTGCTTTTTCCCGTTTTGGGAGGTAATCACGGAGCGCGGTGATCGCCGCTTCGAGATCGTCGGTCCGTTTCAGCGCGGCGGCGGCTTCCTTCATCCAGGCGATGGGGAATTCCTTGTCGTCAAAGAAGGGGGCCATGTTGGTGACGAAGGGAAGAAGGCCGAATTCCAGCAAGGCGATAAGCCCTTTCTCCGGCTCGACCTCGAAGAGCGCAGCGGACAATGCCCAGGGGCGATTGAGGTAAAGTTCAAGAGAGAAGGGGACCTCGTGCTCACCGAGGAGTTCTCTCATGCGCGGGAGCAGGTCGGGATTGTCTTTTGGGAGAGCGTCACGCATCCAGACATAGGGCTTGCCTTCGAGACGATTTCGTTGCGCCATTGGCGTGAGGTAGAATGTGTCGCGACCAAAACCTGAGGGATGCTGGAGAGAGCCTTCGACGGTAACTTCGAGCGCGATTGGTTCGGCATGAGCGAGAACAAACTTGGCCTCAGGCTTTGGTTCCTCGACGGTTTCGAGACCGAATTCAAAAACACGTTCGTGTTTGCGTTCGGTTATCTCGAGTTCGGAAGGGAGCGGCGCTTTCATCGGCGGCGGCGGAGTGGTCGAATGGATCATCCGCATCCAGTTACCGGGAAGACCCCGCTGGCGGCGCTCCCAACTCCACTCCGTCATGTAGTAAATGACCCCGTTCAGCTTTCGCTGTGCTTTGATATCAGCCGTCGCCGGACCGGGGACGGTTGAGATGATGGGAGCCGTCGGGGCCGCTTCCTCGAGAATGTGAAATCCGTTGGGAAACTCCACCTTCTTCAAAGGCCTGAAGGTGGCATCGTGGGGAACGTCCTCCGGTGGTCCTTTCGGCAGAATCCAAAAATGATCCTGCCCTCGCTGCCGTCGATCCCAGCTCCAGTCGGAAAGGTAGAAGACGACTCCCTGCGGATTCCGATGCAGCCATTTCACAGTCGCCTCAGCGGGACCAGGGACATCTTTTTCGACCGCGGCATTCGCCTTCGGCTCCTTCACGACGGTGTAGCCGTTGGGGAATGTCAGCGTCGTGGGAACAGCGTATTCGATCCACGGCGCTTGCGCGTTGAGGAATGAAGGGAAGGCGAGCGCGAGAAGCAGGAGGCGATTCATGACTTTTTGAGTAGACGGGGCCGCAGGGGGCTTATTCGGCTTTAATAGTTTTTGAGGTAGTCTCCGCGATGTCGATTCGAAACTCCCTTATTCTTCTTTTCGCTTCCTGCGAAACGCTACCGCTGGTGGGTAATCTCGGGCATCGACCCACCGGTCAGGTTGACCAGGGGAAAATGTCTTGCTACAGCGTGAAGACAAACTACGGAACCGCGACTGCGAGTGGCGAATGGTTCTCCAACTCCGCGCAAACAGCGGCGCACAAGACCCTGCCGATGCAGACGATGGTGAAAGTCACGAATCTCGCGAACGGTCATTCCGAGGTCGTGCGAATCAATGATCGCGGCCCCTACATCTACGGACGCATCATCGATGTCTGCCGAGAAGCTCGGCTTCGTCGGAAACGGAGTCGCTTCCTGCAAGCTGGAAATCCTCGAACCGATCGGGCAGGGTTCACTTCTCAGGAGGTAGCGTCGAGCGTCCCGCTCGATGATGGCATGATCAGCCGCGCGGATCTACCCGATGCGTTCGATGATCTGCCTCGCGATCTCGTCTTTGGAGGCGAGTTCGAGCTTCGTTGCCGTGCCGTCTTTCGCGTAGATGACGACTTCGTTCGCATCGTGATCGAAACCGATATCGCTGCGGCTCACGTCGTTGGCGACGAGATAGTCGCAGCCTTTGCGGTCCAGTTTCCCGCGCGCATTGGCTTCGACGTTTTCGGTTTCGGCGGCGAAGCCGACAAGGGTGCCGGTGAATCCAAACTCCTTCCGCACGCTCCCGAGGATGTCAGGATTTTTAATCAGTGTCAGGGTCAGTTCGTCTGAATCTTTTTTGATCTTGTGATCGGCAATCTCAGCGACGCGATAGTCGGCAACGGCGGCGCAAAAAATGGCGAGGTCACAGTCGTTGATTCGGGTTTTCACGGCGTCGAACATTTGCTCCGCCGTTTCGACGCTCACGAGATCGGCTCCCTCCGGAACCCCGATCGAAACGGGGCCGCTGATGAGAGTGACCTCGTGCCCGGCATTAAGGGCGGCTTTGGCCAGGGCATACCCCATTTTCCCCGATGAACGATTCGAGAGATAGCGGACCGGATCAATCGGTTCGCGGGTCGGGCCGGCGGTGATGAGAAATCGCATGGCCGCAAAATCTAAAGTCCAAGCTCAGGGTGGTCGGCGATGACCTCTTCGCTCGGGGTGAGCCTACTCGAACGACATCTTTCGCCGGCGATGATGGAGCTGAAGGTTTTGAAATCCGTCTCTTTGTCGCGGCTCACGACGGTGTAGCGATACTTCGTCCAGTGGCGGATTTCTTCGTGCGCATTGGCGAGGCGGAGGCGGGTCTGTTCCTCAGTCTCGGTCCCGCGCCCGCCGAGGCGGCGGAGGAGTTCGTCGTCGTTCGGGAGGTGGATGAAAATATCGACGAAGGCTTCTTCGATCTGGCTGTCGTCGCGGTTGCGGATATTTTCTGCGCCCTGCACATCGAGATCCATGAGGACATCGCGACCCGCTTCGATGTGGGAAATAACCTCGCTCTTGAGGGTGCCGTAGAGGTTGCCGTGGACTTCGGCGAATTCGAGAAACTCGCCCCGGGTCGCGCGTGACTCGAACTCCTCTCGGGGGAGGAAGTAGTAATCCACACCATCGGCTTCGCCTTCGCGGGGCGCACGCGTCGTCGCGGAGATTGCGTAGACGGCTTCCGGATCGGTCTTGGAAAAACGACGACACAGGGTGGTTTTCCCCGAGCCGGAAGGGCCGGAAACCACACAAAGAAGCCCGCGACGTTGGAGTTCCAGATTGCTCATGAAGAATTCAGGAAGCGTGTTCGCCGTTGCGCCGTGCCTGCATCCAATGGCTGATGCGGTGGAATTTTGAAACCAAGAGGAGTCCGGCGGCAAAGAGCACAAATGAGGGGAGCAGGTTGACGGTCATGGCCGGTCCGAAACCATAAATACCTCCGCTGGTTTGAGCGCCGAGAAACATTCCGTGGACCGAGTCAGAGACCCGCACAAAAGCCCAGGACGAAAGGAGAACTCCGATCGAGAAGATGAGCGTTTCCTGCAAAGATACCTCCGCTTTCTCACCCTCGTCGCCGGGGCCGATCATGAGGCGGGCGAGCTTGGGAGCGAGGAGGAAGATGGCGAGGGAGAGCCCGCCGTAGATTAGGATCATCAGAATGAGGAGGAGCATCGGACTCTGGGCGATCGGGACGTCCGCAGTTTCCGTCTGCTGCACGGCGGTCCAGTAGAGTGTGGAAAATGCGTGATCGAAGGTTCGAATTGCATAGAAAAGCCCGAGGAGCCGGACGAGGGCGGTGATCAAGGCGTGGAGTGAAGTCATCCTGAATAGTTGATTCAACAGGGTTAGGTCAGTGACTTAACCCTGTTAGATTATTGCACATTCTGAACCTGCTCGCGGATCTTTTCGAGTTCCGTTTTGCCGTTCACGATGCGCTGGGCGATGTCGGAGTCGTTCGCTTTGCTGCCGATCGTGTTGAGTTCGCGATTGAACTCCTGGCAGAGAAAATCGAGAGGACGTCCGACCGGTTCGTTGCTCTCGAGGTAGGAGCGGAACTGGGTGACGTGGCTGTCGAGGCGGGTGAGTTCTTCGGTGATGTCGCTGCGCTCGGCGTAGAGTCCAATTTCGCGAAGGATGCGGTCGTCGTTGAGATCGAGGTCGAGCCCGGCTTCCTGGAGGCGTTTGTGAAGATTCTGGCGATGGGCTTCGGGGACGCGGGGCGCGAGGTCACGAATCACGGTGACTTCAGCCATGATCGCATCGAGTCGCGCGAGGAGGTCAGCGCGTAGGTGCTCGCCTTCACTTTCCTGCATCGAGGTCAATTGCTCGATGGCCTGCCCGAGGGCGGTGAGGAGTGGCTCACGCAGGTCGGTCGCGTCGGCATTGGACTCTTCGATTTTGAATAAACCCGGAGCACGAAAGAGGTCGGCGGCGGTGAGCCGCGTTTCGATCCCTCCGCTTTCGGAAAGCGTTTTCGCGGCGGCGATGTATTGCTGTGCGAGGCCTTCGTCGAAGATGAGGTGACTGCTTGTCGTGCCGGTATGGCTCAAAGTCACTCTTCCCCCAATGCGGCCGCGGGAAATGGCATCTGAGATGAGCCGCTTCGCTTCGCCTTCGAGCTCCGTGAGGGTCGAGGGAAGACTGATCGCAATGTCGAGCTGCTTCCGGTTCACGCCGGAGAGCTCGATTTCGATTTTCCATTCGTCGGTCGCGGCTTCACCACGACCAAATCCGGTCATACTACGCATGGGGCACAGTGCGCGTTTACCGGGAAAAATCCAGAATCAAGCGTTCGCTTTACTCGTCGGCGGCTTCTCTCACGGCGATGAGTGCATCGATGAATTCGTCGAGGATTTCGCCTGGAACCATGATCGTGTCGCGTCGTCCTCGCACGTCTTCCGTGATTTTCACGAATTGTCCGCGGTCGTTTTCTTTGAGGTCGAGGAAGAAAATCTTCCGGTCCGCGACCACTTTTTCTGTGTGAATCGGTTGATTATCCGATTGTTGATTGTCTCCGTCGTTGCCGAACATGGCCCTTTCTCCCTCGTTTAGATTCCGTTTCGCCCCGATCAGG
>CAZOUP010000089.1:13520-22777 GCA_964583035.1 uncultured Akkermansia sp. | reverse complement strand
CATTAATACCACCACCAACGTCACCCTGTTTTAACGATTTGAGGGACATCCCCTTTCTTTCGCCGGCATCCATCAACCTTCGAGGCTTAATCCCCTGCTTATGATTACTTCCCGAGGACTCAACCACGATGGAAATCGCTGCAATCCATCTATCAGGAGAGATGCGCGGTCCAGGGACGGGGAAGTTGAAGCGGCTATTCCTTTGTTTTGCAGAACCATTACTGCAAAATCTGACTTTGTTCACGTTCACTCCCGTCAACGCTGATGCGTTAGCGCTTCTACAGAAGTCTTCCCCGAAAGCACCTTCCCCTGCACGGCATAGGTGAGGTCAGCTTTTCCCGGTTGATTCCGGTCCCTTTCCTTTGTTTTGACCTTGTCGCTCCATTACGAGATTACAACGTGAATAAACCGGGTGTTGCCCTTCAAAAGTAGGCACAAATCCGAATTGTTTGTATAAGTGAATCGCAGGTTTAAGCCGCGTGTTCGTGAGCAGGAAAACGGCTTCAGCCCCGATAGAGTCCGCATGGGTGATTGCATGCTCCATGAGGGCGCGCCCGTAACCTTGACCCTGAAATCTGCGTTCCACTGCCATTCGTGCCAATTGGAATCGATTGTTGTCCTCTTTAAAGAGTGCACACACACCGGCAACCGCACCCTCAGTGACGAGACTGAAAATAAAACCGCCCTCGTCGATGATTTTCGACGGATTGGCCGCGAGGGCTCGATCAGCATCTTCGAGGACAAAATATTCAGTGATCCATATTTCGTTGAGGCGCACCAAATCCTCGAGGTGCTCGCGATTGTCTCTCTCGATCTGCATATTTTTCTACCGAACGGTATTCATCAGTATCACCTCAGGATGTAATATCACGCAAGGCAGCAATGAAGAGCAACGTCTCCGGGGCCCTGTGTCAGCCTGGTTGCTCCTGAGATAAAAGTGGCTCGCAGGTTTCATCGCGCCGCATTTTATCCGAACACATCACGACCTTTTCGGAAAATTCACCCCCGTCCATCGCGCCAGCGCCAGAAGCCAACGAGAAGACTCCCAATGAGGCAGTGATACACCGCGCTGATGGCGCAGGGGACCGGGGCGACGGTGGCGGGGAAGTGTTTCCCCGCGAGGGCGGCGCCGAGGCCGGAATTCTGCATCCCGACTTCGATCGAGACAGTGCGGCTGTTTTCTTCGGCGAGGCCAAAGAGTCGCGCAACGAGGTAGCCGAGGCCGAAACCTCCTACATGGAGCAATGCCGGAGCGGCAAGGAGACGCCACCCGGCTTCGAGGATGATCTCGCGCTGCGCGCCGATGATGCTGGCAACAATAAGCACAATCGCGACGACCGAAACAAAGGGGGAAAACGGTTTTACAGCGCGGCTGAATTTCGGGAGAAACTGATTCGCGAGGAGTCCGAGGGTCAGGGGCAGCAGCACAACCTGGATCGTGCTTTTGCAGAGTCCCCAGGCATCCACTTCGACGAGGGTTCCGGCATACCACTTCGTGAGAAGCGGAGTGAGGACAATTGCGGCGAGAGTCGAGACCACGGTCATCATGACGGAAAGGGCAACATTCGCTCGTGCGAGAAAGGCAACGACGTTCGAGGCGGTGCCGCCGGGGCAACAGGCGACGAGGATTAACCCGACCGCGAGCATGGGATCGATTTCATCGAGATGGAGCAATTTCCCGATCGCCCAGCCGAGAAAGGGCATGATCCCGAACTGACAGACGACCCCGATGGCCCCCGCCTTCGGCAACTTGAGGACGCCTTTGAAATCCTCGAAGGTGAGGGTCAGCCCCATCCCGAGCATGATGATCCCGAGGCCCCAGACGATGAGCGGCCCGCGGAACCAGGTGAACCATTCCGGAAAAAACAGGGCAAGGACGCTGCACACCCCGACCCAGAGGGGAAAGGCGTTCGTGAGCCAGCTGAAGAGGCGTTGCATGCCGTATCCAACGGTAAGCTTGCCGAAATAGACAAGTGAAATCGGCTTTCGGACGCAGTTCGGCCTTGCTTCCGGTTCCACCCCCCCTATTTTCCGGCCTCAATTTTACAAACCAACAGGTATGGACACACGCAGAGTTCTCGTCGCCGATCCCATCGCTGAGCGCGGGATCGAATTACTCAAAGAAGCCGAAGGCATCGAGGTCGATGTGAAGCTCGGTCTGAGCGAGGCAGAGTTAATCGCCCTCGCTCCCAACTACGAAGGCATTATCGTCCGCTCCGGGGTTAAAATCACGGGTCCGATCATCGAGGCCGGCTCAGGCGTTCTCCGCGCAATCGGCCGCGCCGGCGTGGGCGTCGACAATATCGACATCCCCACCGCGACGAAGCACGGCGTCGTCGTCATGAACACCCCGGCGGGAAACACGATTTCAACCGCCGAGCATGCGTTCACGCTCATGATGTCGCTCGCGCGTCACATTCCGCAGGCGCATCAGTCGGTGATCGAGGGGCGTTTTAACGAAGGCCGCAAGGCCTACAAGGGCGTCGAGCTTTACAACAAGACCCTGGCGATCCTGGGAATGGGTCGCATCGGGGGCGAGTTTGCCCGTCGCGCGATGGGTTTCGGGATGCGGGTCGTCGCCTACGACCCCTACATGGCGGCGAGCAAGGCGAAGAACATGCGTGTCGAGCTCTGCGCAACGGTGGACGAAGCAGTCGCGCAGGCGGATTTTATTACCCTCCACATGCCGAAAACGCCGGAGACGACGCACCTCATCAACGCGGCCCGGATCGAGTTGATGAAGCCCGGCGTTCGCATCATCAACTGCGCCCGCGGCGGTCTCATCGACGAGGCGGCTCTCCTTGCAGGCCTCAAGAGCGGTAAAATCGCCGGAGCCGCGCTCGACGTGTTTGAAGACGAGCCGCCTTCCGCCGATTACGAGCTTCTTTCCCGCGAAGAAATGGTCTTTACCCCGCACCTCGGGGCCTCGACTGAAGAGGCACAGGAAAATGTGGGCATCGAAATCGCGGAAGCGATCCGGGACCGTCTTCTCCACGGCTCCGTCGTCAATGCGATCAACATGCCTAACCTCGATGAGGACACCCTCAAGGAAATCGGGCCCTACCTCAGCCTTGCCGAGGTTCTCGGAAAAATGGCGAGCCAGATCGGTCCGGCCCAGCCGGATTCTTTCCGGATCGACTACGTTGGCACCGTCAGCGACATCGACACGACCCTCGTGACGCGCTCGGCGCTGAAGGGGTATCTTGAAACCGGATTGACCTCCGGCTCGGCAAACTATCTCAACGCCCCTTCCCTCGCCGAAGATCGCGGGATGCGTGTCACCGAAAGCCGCCCGGCTGAAGTCTGTGAATTCACCGACCTCCTCACGATCACGGTGAGCAGCGGGGCGGATTCCATGTCGCTCTCCGGCACCTTTTTCGGGACCCGTCCCCGCCTCGTGAAGATTCAGGAGCACAATATCGACGCTTGTCCTGCGGGGCATCTCCTCGTCTTTGAAAACACGGATTCGCCGGGTGTCGTCGGCGCTCTCGGGCAACTCCTCGGTGCGAAAGGCATCAACATCGCGAGCATGGCCCTGGGACGAAACGAAGTCGGTGGGAAAGCACTCAGCATTCTCAATATCGACTCCGCCGCGACCGAGGATGTGATCGCTGAGATCCTGAAAATCGACGGCATTCAGAGCGCTCAGGCGGTCGAGCTTTAACTCGAACGGGTTCCCTGTCGGAGGGAAAGAGATCAAATGAACAGTTTTTATTTGCCTTTTTTCCCTCAATCGTGTTTCCTACCGGCATGAGTAATCATGATGCGCCAACACCGGTCTCACGGGATGAGGCATTGCGGGTATGGAACTTGATGAAGCAGAACGAGCCGCTTTCGGAGGAGGATCAAGCCCTCGTCCATCAGGCAGCGAAAAACCAGATGCTGGCCCACCACCAGATCCGGCCACTGTCTGGGAAAGAGCGGTCCGGGACCAATACCGAAATCTCAGCAAATACTGCCGGGAAAGAAGTCTTATCCTGACCAAAAACGATCTTCCTTCCATTTACTTTGGAAGGGGAGGGATGGAGCACGAGGTGTTTCATGCCGACGATTCAAAACGCTTCTGGAAATCCACCTTCCCCGATCAGGCGGGCTTCGGTCCAGCCGGTTACTCAACGCCCATCGGCTACTTCCGGCGCCTTCGTCTTTCAAACCGTGTCTTCGGCGATGATGTTCGCTTCGAGGGCATCTGGAAGCGCCCCGAAGGTCTCTCGATCCTGACCTCGCAGCGCTACATTTTTCCCGATCCTGAAACAGGGATGCCGACCGATGCAGAAATTTCCGACTGGATGCAGACACTCGGCTTTGCCTGGAACAATGAGCATTCAGGCTTCATCCGCAAAGCCGACGAAGTGCTCGTGCAGGACACCCACCGTCGCAATTACATCCGCGCGATCGACGGCGAACTCTATGCGATCGATGTGCAGCCCCGTCTCCCCAAAGGCAGGGAGATCGAGGAGGCGATTCCCTACGATGTCGCGATAAATAGCTAATACCATTTAGGGAGACGGATTGGCGGAATAGCTGAGTTGGATCTTTTCAAATGCGAGGCGTGAGTGAGGAGCGATGCGGGCATCGTGACGAACTCAAAACGAAGCAGTTGGGAAGATCCGGCCAGCTCTCTTTTCAACGCCGCGAAGCGCTTTTTCCCAACCGTAAACCTTCTTCATTCCGTCAATCCGTTTGTCTAGATGGTATAATTTCACGAAGTTTTCACGGAAGCTTCATGAGGCGTTCATCAACGCAGACGATTCTTCAAGTGTCCCACCACGGGGCTCTTGAAGCATGTCACCTCTCCGCTCAGCGATTCGATTCGGCCACGGTCTCCTCCGGGGCGATGAGCAATTCTGCCTCCAACCTCTCGAAAGAACCGAGGCGCGCCCAGCCCTTTCCTGCCTCCTTATCATTCTCCTCGGGGTCGGAGCCTACGGCGCGACCATCGGGATGTGGCAGGGGCCAAAATTGGCCTGCTTTGTCGCGATCAAACTTCCGTGGGTGATTCTCCTGACGCTCCTCAGCAACGCGATGCTGAATGCGATCCTCGCCTCGCTCCTCGGGGTCCGGCTCAACTTTGCACAAACCACCCTCGCCCTTCTGAACGCCTTCGCCGTTTTCGGCCTGATCGTCGGATCGCTTGCGCCCATCACTTTCGGCATCGCAATCGACGCGCCCACGCCGCACGAACCGGGCGGGCAGGAAACCCATCGCCGCCTCATCCTTGTGCACACCCTCCTGATTGCTTTCGCCGGGATCATTTCGACGGGGAAGCTTTACCGCGTCCTCCTTCACTTTGCGGAGTCGGCGAAAGCAGCCCGCCATTCCCTCATCGGACTGCTCGCCGGAAACCTCTTCGCCGGCGCCCAGATCGGATTCCTCCTCCGGCCTATCTTCGGCCAGCCCGGACTGAAAATCGAATTCCTCCGCCCTGACATGTTTCGGGGCAATTTCTACGAATCCGTTTGGTGGGCGCTCAAACACGCCCTCTAAACCAACCCACCAAGACCATGAATGAAAATGATAAGCAAGACGCTCCCAAATCCGAAGTAACCCCGCCCGCGCTTCCGAAATCGCAGGACCGGATGAGCTATGAAGCGATCCCCGGAGATGCCGGAGTCGCCGCCGTGATCGATGCCCTCCTCAAAAGTCCCGGACGACTTCTCTTCGAATGGGAAGAAGGCCGGGGGCGCTCCGTCCTCAAACACCTCGCCCTCATCGCGACGGGATCTTTTCTCATCTTCGGATTTCTCCTCGGTCTCTTTTCCGGCGGGAGCCAACTCTGGGCGGTCCCGCTCAAGGTTTTTGCGGGTGCCCTCATCTCGGCGCTGATCACGCTGCCGAGCTTGTATGTCTTCAGCAGTCTCGGCGGGTTTGACTTTACTTTGAAGAAGGCTGCCGGGCTGCTTCTCTGCGGCCTGACTTTGATCGGGGTGATCCTCATCGGACTGGCGCCGGTTCTATGGATTTTCACGCAGTCAACGGACTCGATCGGATTCATGGGATTTCTCGTCCTTGTTTTCTGGATCGCGGCTCTGGGCTTCGGCATCGATACGATCACGAAGGGAGCCAAAGCCTTCGGTGACCACAGCACGACCTACCTCACCTTTTGGTCGCTGATTTTCATCGTCGTCACCTTTCAAATGTCGACTTCCCTGAGGCCGCTCCTCGCTCCGGCGGAAGACACTTTTCTTCCGACCGAGAAACGATTCTTTCTTGAGCACTGGGGAGAGGTGTTCCAATCGCATTATGATTGATCCCCCTTTGTCATCCTCATGAAATAGTGGTGAAAAATAGGAGCATCTTGCCGGGGAAACCTCGTGCGTTTTCAGTCCGCGATCCGCGACCCAACGCTGACGCCAGAGACGGGTTAGGCAACCCATCCTACTTTTAGAGCCGCCGCGTGGGACGGGTTGCCTTACCCGTCTCATCAATGCCCCGGTGCCACTTTTTTGACAAAGTCGAGTTCAACCGGTCCGGGGCTTTGCCGGTGGCGAATACAATTCACCACTACCTTCCTGCATCGTGGATGGGAAACTAACGCGGACGCGACATCTGGTTGGCGCGGATTCCGCCATCGACGAAAATGGTTTCGCCGGTGATATAAGACGAGTTTTCGCCCAGCAGGAAAAGGGCGGCACCGACGCAATCAGCGGGATCGCCCAGCGCTTTCATCGGAATATTCCTCTCCGCCTCCTCACGCGCGGCGGGATCTGCGGCGACCGATTCTGTAAGCCGGGTGCGGATCAGCCCCGGAGCGAGGGCATTGAAGCGGAGACGGGGCGCGTGCTGAACGGCACAGGCGCGGATCACTCCACCGAGGGCGGCGCAGGCAGGGTCGTAAGCGAGATGGTCCGGCTCGGACTGTTCCGCATTGATCGAGGTCACGGCAACGAAACTTCCGCCATCGTCCGCCCTTCGGGAAAACTCAACCGCAAGGAGGTAGCCGGCCCGGGCTTTGATATTCATCGTCGCATTCCAAATTTCCACTTCGCTGAGGCGGTCGGTTTCCCCATCGAGATAGACCCCGGCGCAATGGACGAGCCCGTCGATTCCGCCCATGAGTTGAGCGGCTTCACGCACGAGATCACCCGGCTCGTTTTCGGTGGAAAGATCCGCCTTCAGATACCGGGCGCCGCGTTCAGCCAACTCGCCCCATTCGTGCGGGGTGGGTTCCTCGGCCGCGACGACGAGATGTTTCACCCCCTTGTCGAGCAACCCGAGGGATATCGCACGACCAATGCCGTGGGTTCCGCCCGTCACGAGAATACGTCGTTGTTTCCAGTTCACTGCCAAAAGGGTGGGGATACCGTCGGCGCTGGTAAGAGAATACAATAGGGTTAACTCACCGACCTAACCCTGTTCAATCATCCTAAAACGGAATGTCGTCGTCCTCGTCGCGGATCGGCTCGTAGTTCTGTTGCGGGGGTGCTGCCTGCTGTTGCGGCGGCGAGGCCTGCTGTTGCGGTGGCGAGGCTTGCGGTTGCGGTGGCGAGGCTTGCGGTTGCGGTGGCGAGGCCTGCTGTTGCGGTGGCGCCTGCTGATACTGGGGTTGTTGTGGCTGACCGCCGCCGGAGTTGTCATCGCGTCCGCCGAGGAACTGAAAGCCCTCACCGACGACTTTTAGTTTCGTCCGGGCTTGTCCGGAAGTCTTGTCTTCCCACTGATCAAGGTTGAGACGCCCTTCGACATACATGGGCCGACCTTTCTTCATGTATTCGCCGATCACTTCCGCCTGACGTCCCCAGAAAGTGACATCGACAAAAGTGGTCTCCTCTCGTTTCTCTCCATCGTCGAGAGTGTAATTGCGATTGATCGCGAGACCGATGTCGGTCACGGCGGAACCTTTGGGCGTGTATCGCACTTCCGGGTCCCGGGTGAGATTCCCGATGAGCATGACTTTGTTGAGATTCGGCATGGGTAAACTTTATAGGAGGCTGGGAGCAAATATCCAGCGTTTCTTTCAGCTCATGCGGTCTTCCGGCGTCTTCGCCGCATCCACTTTCCTCGCGCTGCCGACGACAAGGACCGAAGCAACGATCAAACTGACGCTGACCGCAACCATCACGGGAACGTTCGCCCACTCGACGAGAAAGAACCCGAGGAAGGGCGCCGCGAGAATCCTCAGCCCCGCGAGAAAGGTGTGAACGGACATGTAATCGGCGATGTGTTCGGTCGGGGCGAGCTTGGTCACGAAGAGGTTAAACATGATCTCGCCGCCACCTCTCGCGAGTCCAAAGAGCGCGCTGCCGATGAGGATTAAGCGGACATCGCTCCACACGAAATAGAGGATCACCCCAACGAGGAAGACGAGATTCACGGCGATGCGGAGGCGGAAGAAATTCACCCGATCAAAGAGCCAGCCCCAGAAAAAAGTGGAAACCAGCCGCATGATCGAGGGCACGATCCCGGTGATGAGACTCACCGTTTTGACATCGAACTCGAGGCCGTGAATCGGATTCACGAGGTAATCAACCCGCAGAGCGTTGGCGGAAAGGACCCCGACGCCCATGATCATCGCGGCGGTGAGAAGCCTCACAAAAACTTTGTCCGCCCGGCTGATGTGAACCGACTCCCAGAAGGCGTGACGCTTCTTGCTGGAGCGGCGCAGAACTTCGGAGGGAACGAGAAAGTGGCAGATCGCCGAAACGCACGCCGCTCCGACCATGAACCAGAGGAGAACCGGATAACGACTGAAATCTTCATCCAGAAAAACGCCGAAAACCCAGCTCACGATCATGGCGGTGAGAGCACGGATAAAGATCGCGACCGAAAAAAGGCGACCGCGACTTTTCGCCGGATAATTCAGCCGGAGGTAGTGAGTCTGCAGCGGGATCGCCATCCCGATCATGCCGATCCCGATGGAAATGCCGGTCACAAAACAGGTCTCACTTTCAGCTCCGATCGCAGAAAGGAGAAAACCACCCATGCTCACCAGGCTGATCACCGCTGCGACGAGACTGGAACGAATCTGCCATTTGATCGCAAGCGGGACGATGAGCAAGCTCCCCAGCAAGCCCACTGCGGGACTCGCAAGCAGGAAGGACTTCAGCGCCGCGCTCGACTGGAACTGATTCACCGCGATGAGCACCGCAAAAGTTGCTAGCGCGGTCTCAATGATTCCGGCGCTGACGGCACGAACCGACTCCGCGAGAAACGTTTTTCTTATCCGTTCGCGATGAGGTTCCGCCTCACAACTCACTGATCGGTACCTTCCTCTGACTGAGCGGCGGCATCGTCGGCCTCAGGGGCAATGCTCTCTG
>CAZOUP010000089.1:0-13420 GCA_964583035.1 uncultured Akkermansia sp. | reverse complement strand
CTTCTGCTTCTGCTTCTGCTTCTGCTTCTGCTTCTGCTTCTGCTTCTGCTTCTGCTTCTGCCGCCGCTTTAGCGGCAGCCTCCTGCTCCGCTTTTTTCTTCGCAATGATGTCCTCCCACTCGTGGAGGGCGAAACCATCACCGATACCTCCGATGCCGTCCATCAACTCCTGGCACTTTGCCTGCCAGGCCGCGAGATCGGGCGGGCCTTTGGTCTCATCACGTGAGCCCGGGAAAATGAGGTAGGTGACAGTCAGGTCACTGACGGGGCGATTATAGGGCGTCGCGTTTTCACTGAGAGTCCTCGCGACACGAAGTGAGGCTTCCCCGAACTTCCAACTCGGTCCGGCGTCTCCGGCGATCATGGGATAAAGCTTATCTTCGTGAATGATCACGCCGTAATCCCCGATCGAGGGCGCGAACTCGTTTTCATCGGTCCGGCCGAGAAAGGAAAGCGGGAGGACGAAGAAAGGATCGGCCTCGGCAATGAGATAGCTTCTCGCTTTCAGGTCCGCGACCTCACGAGTGAGGGTGTCGATCTGATCCCGGAGGTAACGGTTTCTCTCGATCGAAAGCCCCGGAACCGCGAACTCTTCGGTGTATTTCGCGAGGTCGGTTTCCCATCGTTCGAGAAGCGGGTTCGGCGTGGTGCTTCGCTTACCCCAACCGTAACTCGTGAAGGGCTGATAATATTGTGACATGGAAATGTAGTCATCGAGCATAGGCCAGCGATCGCCGTCAGAACCATCGGTGACGACATCCATCTCACCCTGCACGAGGAGTAATTTTTGTCCCGTCTCCGGATGCGCGACCTGCAGCACGGTCTCAAGGTCGTAGAGATTGTGACGGGACAAAATCCGGTCGATCCGGGTGACCCGCTCCTGGATGTAGTTCGTTTTCAGCTCATAGAGATGATGAAAAAATGGAGAGACTTCCGCCTTCCCGATGAGGGCGTCGAAATCCTTGAGGATCTTCGGCAGGTTCCCGTTAATCGCGCTGAGTTCCTTTGCGGACTGGTTCGGCTTGGGAACCGTCAGGGTGAGCTTCATTTCGATCCCGTAGCTGTCGTCGTTTTCCCGCACCTTCGAAGCAATATCTCCCTGCTCGGAGACAACTTCGGTTTTAACTGGGATATCGCTCCACAGCTCAGCGACATCGACTTTCTTCCAGGAAACATATCCTGAAGGCATCGGCGGAATTTTTTCAACTTCGACAATCTTCTCGACAACCCTTTCCACCACTTTCTCGACCGGTACTTCAACGATCTTTTCCCGGACGACAGGCTCGGGGGCTTCCGTTTCCCCCCCGAGAATTCCGATGAGCGTTTTCTTCACCGCCCCTCCGGAGTTCGTCATGTCGATGATCACAAGAATCCCGATAAAAAAGGCGAGACCAAGCAACGCCATGAGCAGAAAGTGCCCGAAACAGCCTCGCTTCTTCTTTCGTGAAGTCGACCGGCGGGGAGGCGCGTCCTCGTCCGAGATGAAAAAGTCTTCCTTGTCATTCATGAATTTCGGGAGCAGGAAATAGTTGCGATCTACGAGTCGTCAGCAGGAGCACGGGACGGATTCTTACTTTTCAGTAACGGGATATGACCCGCTTCTCAACGCAATTTAAACGAAGAATCTTTCATTCATCATAGACTTAGATGACGGTCAATCAAATCGCAGAACAGGAACCGTTCACCACCGCCGACGGATCGACGATTCGCAGCATCCTCGACAAAACCAATGCGCCAGTCGAAGCGCAGAGTCTTGCCGAAGCGACTCTTCCCCCCGGCGGGGCCACGGAGCGACACTACCACCGCGTGAGTGAGGAGTTTTATTTCATCCTCGAAGGCGAAGGGATCATGGAACTGGGCGGAGAAACGAAGCCCGTCGGGCCCGGCGATGCCATTTTGATCCCGAAAGGGGAATGGCATCAGATCACGGCGAATGGCGCAAGCGCGCTGAAACTTCTCTGCTGCTGCGCCCCGGCCTACTCGCACGACGACACCTTTTTCTCGTAGATTCCCTGAAATTTTCCCTTGCGATCCGCGTCCGAAACAGGACATCTCTCTTACAACCTCGTCATCGATGAAAAAATTTCTCCTCCTAGCAATCGTCTGCCTTGCGACATTATTTTTAACGTCCTGTGTTTCCGGTGATAACATAGAGCTCGGCGGTGCGCCGGGATGGATCGCCGGCGGCGCGAAAATCGCTGACGAACCGGAACCTCTCGCACCTGACCCTGCCATGCTCGAATTTGAAGAGGAAGGAGGGCCGGTTGAGCTTAAAATCGTGACGGATAAGCGAAAGTATCGTCAGCCTTCTGAACGGACTCGTTCTGTTTCCTCTCGACCGGCTGACGCCATCGAGCCAGGGCGCGACAATCGGATCAATCGCCTCTTCCGCTGATCAGAAAATTTTTTCTCCGAAAGCTCATTCCCGAAACGGAATGAGTTTTTTTGTCATCTATCGCGATGCCCGACTACAGCACTTTTAAGAGCCGCGTCGAAGTGAGGCCCGACGACATCGACATGAATCAACATGTCCACAACTCTAAGTATTTCGACTACGTCCTCACCGCCCGCTACGACCAGATGATGCGCTGCTATGGCATGGCGATGGAGGCCTTTCTCGAACGCGGTTTCAGCTGGGTCGTGAGAGCTTCCTACATCGAGCACAAGCGCCCTCTCCATATTGGCGACGTCGCGCTCGTGCAGACCGGCGTGGAGGAAATCAAGACGCGTGGCGTCAAAGTCGGCTTCGAAATCCACAAAGAATCCGACGAAAAACTCGTCGCGAGAGGTTGGCTGGATTATGCCATGGTATCCCTGGAAAGTGGACGGCCGCAGCCAATCCCTGAGGACATCCTCAAGACTTATTCAATCTGACCGGCATGACTAGAGACGAAGCCATCCAGAAAATCGAAGACGCCTGCAAAATCATTGCCCTGGAGATGATGAAAGTTACCCCGGCGGCCCGGCATCTTAATGATGAAGAGACGATGGCTGACGTCGTCAAGGCATCCTACCAGCTCACGATCGAGTTGGAGGTGATTAAGAAAAAGCTCATCAAGCTGAAGGGTCGCGATGACTCGACGGAGTTGTGAAGGGGTTTGTGTTTTCCTCGTGATCGGTCGAAGGAAAAGGGATCAGGGTGGGGGCGCGAGCGACCTTTCAGGCCGCATTATATTAAGGCAACGAGACCCAGCCGTGAACGGCTGGGCTTTGTGTGGTTGGGCCTTCAGCCCATAGGAGTCAGACAAGCCGGAAGCACTCTTCCCTTATCAGCGCCTCACTCTCCCCGATACCGACAAGGTTACGCCCGTAACTTTTTCAAAATCAACTCCGTGACCTGCTTGGGATTCGCTTTGCCTCGCGACAGCTTCATGACCTGTCCGGTCAGGAAATTCGCGGCTTTGTCATTGCCCTCGGTGACTTCGGAAGCAGGACCGGGATTCGCGGCAATCGCTTCATCGATGAAGCCTTCGACCTCTCCGGAATCAGCTGGCTCGAAGCCTTTCGACTTCGCAATCGCGGCGGGACCCTGATCCGGTTTTTCAAATAATTCCGCGAACACTTCTTTCGCCTGGTTGTTAGAGATCTGGCCGGCTTCAACGAGATCAACAAGCGCACCGATTTTCGCGGCTTCGACCGGGCATCCTTCGATCGTGAGAGAACGCTCGTTTAGCTCGGCGAGAAGGTTATTGATGACCCAGTTCGCGACTTTTTTCGCCGACTTCGTTCCTGTCGCGGCAGTCTCGTAATAATTCGCGAGCGACTGTTCGGCGGCGAGGACTGAGGCGTCGTAGTGAGTGATCCCGTAATCCTTCTCGAACCTAGCCACTTTCTCGTGCGGCAGCTCAGGCAGGTCCTCTTGGACGCGGGCGAGCATCTCCCCGGTCCTGACGGGGAGCAGGTCAGGGTCCGGAAAGTATCGATAGTCATGCGCGTCTTCCTTCGTCCGCATGAGCTCAGTCTGGCCGATTTCATCGTTCCAGCGCCAGGTGGCCTGGGTCAGGGAGCGCCCGGCTTCAAGCTCTTCGATCTGTCGCCCGATCTCATAATGAATTGAGCGACGAACTGAGGAAACAGAGTTTAAGTTTTTCAATTCGATTTTAGTACCCAACTCTTTCTGGTCGGCGGGACGCACGGAAATGTTCACATCACAGCGCATCTGTCCTTTCTCCATGTCAGCATCGGACACGCCGCTGTAGACAAGGATTTGACGAAGCGAATTGAGATAGGCAACCGCTTCCTCAGCGGTGTCGATATCCGGCTCTGAAACGATCTCCATGAGCGGAGTTCCCGCCCGGTTAAAATCAATCGTCGTGTAATTCGAGTGGTGCGTTGATTTGGCGACATCCTCTTCGAGATGGATGCGAGTGAGTTCGACCACTTTGCCCGGGTTCTCGATCAATTTTTGATGATCCTTTGGATAGGCAAGCTCATAGAGCGGGACTCCTCCTCCGATGCAAAGCGGCAGATCAAACTGAGAGATCTGATAGTTCTTCGGCATGTCCGGATAGAAGTAATTCTTCCGGTCCCATTTCACAACAGGCGGCGTTTCACAACCGAGCAATTGTCCGGTCAGAATCGTTCGCTCAATCGCACCGGCGTTCAGGACGGGGAGTGCTCCGGGAAGCCCAAGGCAGGTCGGACAGGTTAAAGAATTCGGCTCTTCACCAAAGCTGACAGCACAGGAGCAGAACATTTTGCTCTCGGTCTTCAGCTGCACGTGAACTTCGAGGCCGATGCAGGGAATGTAACGGGATTCGGACATAGGGGTCAATTGTCGCCGCTCGGCGCCGGAACGGCGGCGGGAACGGGCTTTATTGATTCGACAAAACTTTCGAGAATCGGCTGGAGATTGAGACGTTTCAATTCCCGTTGCGCCGGGAAAGACTCGGCATATGCCTTGATCTCAGGGTGATTAACAAAGGATAACCGCTCCTGCTCTTTCAAAATTTTCAGGATCGCGTCGTTGGAGGACAGCTCAGATAGCCCGGGGGCTTCGATAAAAGCGACCGTCTCCGGCAAGGTCTTGAAGTAGGCCTTCAAGGGAATGGAACGGTCCACCATGACGAGGGCGGCGGCGTTCCGGTTTAACCGATTCGTAAACGGATCGATCAGGTCAAACAATTCGGGAAGGAGCGGAATACTTTCGATGCCGTTTCTCCACTTTGCCGCAAACGGATAAGCGGGAAGCTTCGTTGTCGTCGTCGTGACCTGCGGCTGACAGAGGGTTGCGAGATGATTCATTTCCAAAACCGTCCCCGCGATCCTCGTGCAGCTGAAAAGAAAGATCACGATGACGAGGGAAGGAATAAAGGAGACGACTCCGCCGGGAATGCCATCGGACATCCAATGGAGCCAACTGTCAGGGCCGAGCAGCTTTCTAAAAAACCACCCGAAAATGAATCGTGAAATCGTGTAGCCGAGAATGGCCACGACGCAGGTCGCGCCGAGGGTCGCCTTCCAGGTCAGTTCAACATCGAGAAGTGTCTCAGCCAGGTGCGGCAAAAATTGAATTCCCACGACGAGAATCACGAACAGGACAAAGGCCGCCAGTCCGGAAGAAAGCAACTTCACGACCCCGTTGTTCATCGCCGAAACGAAGGTGAAGAGAACAATGAGAGCGGCGAGGAAGAGCGGAAAATAATCAGCCATGATCGAAGTGGTCGGAATCGCCCATGAGCGCTCGTTGACGGAGCATGTGATCGACGAGGACGAGAGCAGCCATCGCCTCGACCATGGGGACGGCGCGCGGGAGGACGCAGGCATCGTGTCGGCCCCGCCCTTTTAGCTCGGTGTCTTCGAGACCCGTCGTCACCGTGTCCTGACCGCTCATGATCGTTGCCGTCGGCTTAAACGCGACGCGGAAGACGATGTCTTCTCCATTGGAAATGCCGCCTTGAACACCACCGGAGCGATTACTCGTCGTGCGGACTTTCCCGTCCACCATCCGAAACGGATCATTGTGATCGCGACCCGTCATCTCCGTACCGGCAAATCCGGAACCCACTTCAAATCCCTTCGTCGCAGGGAGGCTCAACATCGCCTTGGCGAGATCGGCTTCGAGCCGATCAAACACCGGCATCCCAAGGCCAACCGGAACATTCCGAATGACACAGCCGACGACACCGCCAATGGAATTTCCATCGCCGCGAATTTCTTTGATCTTAGCGATCATCTCTTCGACCGAATCTGGATCGCCGGTCCGGACAATATTCGATTCGACCATCTCGTGGGTCACCGTCGCGGTATCGACCTTGGCGCGGATCGTGCCGATAGACTCGACGAAAGGCACAATCTCAAGATCCGGAGCGAAACACTGCGCGATCACTTTTTTCGCAATCGCCGCAGCAGCGACCCGGCCGATCGTTTCGCGGGCGCTGGATCGTCCTCCCCCCTGCCAATTCCGAATGCCGTATTTTGCCTGATAGGTGTAATCGGCATGAGAGGGGCGGAATTTCTCGCTCATCTCCGAATAGGCTTCGGGGCGCGCGTCTTTGTTCCGCACGAGCACTGCGATCGGCGACCCCAGGGTGAGTCCTTCAAAAGTGCCTGAGAGGATTTCTGCCTCGTCGGCTTCTTTGCGCGGAGTCGTGACCTCACTCTGACCGGGACGACGACGATCGAGATCGATTTGAATATCCTCCTCCGTCAGCGGGATCATGGGAGGGCATCCATCGACGACGACACCGACGCCGCCGCCGTGTGATTCTCCCCAGGTTGAGAGTTGAAAAAGTTTTCCGAATGAAGATCCCATAAAGTTTGGGGAATGAACGGGAAACGGCGTCTCAGTCAACCGACTTCCTCGAAAGTCAAAATGAGCTGAGGCTACTTATTATATCGTGCCAGTTCTCTCTCGACCTCACGACTGTGCGCGGCCTGCTTCAAATCCTGACGTTTATCCCGCTGATCTTTGCCTTTTCCGATACCCAGCTCGATTTTGACGCGACCGTTCTTCCAATAGAGGCGAAGCGGGACCACGGTGGCCCCTTTCTGTTCGGTGAGCGCCTCCATGCGCCGGATTTCTTTCTTGTGCAGCAAGAGGCGGCGGTTCCGCAACGGGACATGAAACTCATGGCTTGCCTGCTCGTAGGGACGGATGTCGCACTGATGGAGCCACATTTCGCCTTTGTAGGCACTGGCGTAGGCTTCTCCGATATTCACCTTCCCGGCACGAATCGACTTCACCTCGGTGCCCTTCAACTCGAGACCGGCTTCAAATTTTTCGGAAATATGGAAATCCCGTCGGGCTTTCCGGTTGGTCGCAATGTCGCTCATAAAAAAGCACCGCTCGGCGCTGAGTAGAAGGTTCGTCGAAATTCGCCCTCTCCGCAAGTGGCTGACGTAACCTCTGTGCGGTCGATTTTTAAAAAAAGATGTCACGCCTTTTTCCGAGACGACAATCTTGGGTGAGTTCGGCCTCCTCCGAACTCAAAAAAATACCCCGGCACTGCTTTCGCAGTGCCGGGGCCCTCCTCCTTAAGATGAGGCTGGTGAGCTTCGAAATGAAGCTCAACCACCCTCACTAAGTCATTTCTAGTCAATCGGCGGGAGTGCCGCAAGAAAATAAATCCTCTTTACACCTAAATCCGCCAATTGCTTTTACAGAGTCTTGATTCGGATATTTTTCCAGGCCACATCGAACGGGCCGGTTCCCTTCTTAATTCCGTGAACCTGCAGGCCGATATGACCTTTAGGATGCGTCTCGTAGATCCCGGCGTCGGTCAAATCAGCGACCGCGTTGCCATTAATGAAGGTCTTGATGTTATCCCCCTTGGCCACGATACGGATTTGGTTCCACTCACCGTTTTTCATGAAGTCGTGAGAGTGCTCCTTGTCTAACGGCTCCTGCGAGATCCAGCCGCGCCCGGTTGCCTCACCATAAATGTAGGCAGACTGACCGGGTGATGACTCGAGCTCAACCTGAGGGCCCCAGAAACGATTCAGATCCTTGGCGGGCTTTCCGTCTTTGCCGGAAATCGCAAGATCAGCCTCGTCTTTTTCACGGGAACGGATCTGGCAGCCTGAGTTAAGGCTATCGTGAACCTTCACTTCGAATTCGAGCTCGAAGTCACCGTATTGCTCTTCGCTAAGAAGAAACGAGTTAGGGCTGCCCTCAACGGTTTTACCATAGATGGTGCCATCAACGGCTGCGTATTCCGCAGAACCGAGCGTCGAAGGCTTCCAGCCGTTCAGCGTTTCCCCGTCAAAAAGGGAAACCCAACCTTCTTCCGCAGCGGCTTCGGGCTGTGCTTCCGCAACGCTTTCTGTGGATTCACCGCAGGCACTGAGAAAAATTCCTGCGCCGAGCAAAGTGAGATATGGGAGTAGTTTTTTCATGAACCCCCATCGTAGTGACGGAAGACCCCCTGTCGAACCCTGATTTGCGGGATCAGACACGGATTCAGCGACGGATCCAAACTGAGGTCTGCGCGGTGCTGAGCTGCAGTTTTCGCTGATGCTCACGGATCAGGAAAGGCAGTTCATTCACCTCCTGAAACTCAAAGGTCGCTTCGAGATAATCTTTCAAAAAGTCGAGCGTTGGCCCCGGAGGAAAGTTTGCCCGGGGCGTGTAGGCATCCATCCAGGTCGCGGGCGTCGCCATAACGAGTTTGCCCCCAGGATTCACGAGATCAGGAAGTCGATCCAGAAACCGTTTCGGCTCGGGGAGGCGACAGAGAAGGTTGGCAGCGTGGACAAAGTCAAAAGACCCCAGATCTTCGCGAAGGTCCATCGCATCGCCCTGCTCGAAAGTGACCCGCTCCGGCTCGCTCCCTTCCGGCAATCTCGCGACCAGTTCGTCGCTCAAGTGCATTTCAAAGTAACGCCGGTAGGCAGGGTTTTCGCTTTTTCCCACGGAAGCCGCCACCTTCACAAAGCTGGACGAAAAGTCGATTCCAACTACCTCACGGGCCACTTTAGAGAGCTCGAAACTGGAGCGACCGACGGCGCAGCCCAGGTCAAGCGCCCGCCCGATTTCGCCCGTGATTCCTGCGGCCTCGACCGTGGTCACGGGGAATTCGAGGCATCGTGCCGGAAGATTAGCTCGATCAAAGGCAACGCCTTCCAGAATTTCTTCCGCCGTTCCAAAGTGAAACAGCAGATACCAGTCGCGCAGGATGTCGCTTTCGTAGCTCATGATAATCGGGGCCTTCGAACCGGCCACGGTCTCAAAACGTCAGCAAAGCCTCGACCCGGACATCGGAATCTAGATTTTTGCGCCCGTCGAGAAAAGCGAGTTCAATGAGGAAGCTCATACAGACGATCTCGCCGCCGAGTTCTTTCACCAGCTTGATTGCCGCCCCCGCCGTGCCGCCGGTCGCGAGGAGATCATCGACAAGAATGACCCGCTCGCCGGGCTTGATCGCATCTTTGTGAATCTCGACATGCGCTTCGCCGTATTCGAGCGAGTAAGCGACGCCGGTCGTCTCCCACGGAAGCTTTCCTTTCTTCCGGACAGGGACAAATCCCGCGCCAATCCGATCCGCGAGCGCGGCCCCGAAGATAAAGCCGCGGGCGTCGATCCCGATCACTTTGCTGACCTCTCCGCCCTTGAGCGTCTCGGCAAAGGAGTCTGTCGTGAGCCGGAAAAGATCCCCGTTCCCCAATACCGGAGTGATGTCCTTAAACACAATCCCCGGCTTCGGGAAGTCGTGCACATCGCGGATCGCCGCATCGATTTGTTTCAAATTTTCTTCGTTCACGAGGCACGCTCGCCAGAGAAGTCCCGACGGTCAAGAAAGGATCGCCCCACCCTTCTTTTCATTTTCCTGATCCCTTCCCTTTTCTCCCCCACGAAAACGAAAGCAGAATTCCCGTGATTGAGGCCTTCCGTCACCCCCATCCTTTGGCTAGAGTCACCTCGCATGAAATTGAAGGGGAAAACTGCCATCATCACCGGAGGAGCACGCGGCATCGGGCTCGGTTGTGCTACGGCGCTTGCAAAAGAAGGCGCTTCCGTCGCGATCGCAGACCGCCCCGGCAGCGAAGAACTGACCCCGGCCGCTGAAAAGCTGAGATCGCTCGGGGTCGATTGTCTCCCCATCGAGGCCGACGCTTTTTCCCGTGAAGGCTGCGAGACAACAGTAAACGCCTGCCTCGCTCACTTCGGCACCGTCGATATCCTCGTGAGTGTGCCCGCCTACAACCGCCGCGCGGACTTTCTCGATTACGACCCGGAAGACTTTGCCGGCATTCTCAACTCGGCCCTCCTCGGGAGCTTTCACATTTCTCAACTCGTCGCCCGCCACCTTGTCTCCGAGTCAAAGCCGGGGAAAATCACCTTCATCTCCAGTGTCCTCGCCCGCATTCCCAACGCCCGCTGCGTCGCCTACAGTGCGGCCAAGGCAGGGCTCAATTCCATGATGCAAACGATGGCGATCGAGCTTTGCGAGCATCAGATCAATGTCAACGCGATCGAGCCCGGCTGGATCGACACCCCGGGCGAGCGCCAGCATTACGACGATGAAACCATGGCCGCTGAGGGTCGGAAACTCCCCTGGGGTCGCCTCGGGTTGTCGACGGAAATCGGACACGCCGCTGCCTTTCTCTCTTCGAACGAAGCCGACTACATCACAGGCACGATTCTCCCCGTCGATGGAGCCTACCGCCTCAAGCACTGCCGCGATATTCCCGAAGAAACGAAAAACGATCATTGAACTCCCGCTACGGTTTCGCCGTCTAAGCCGTAACTTACATTACCCATGTTCGCCCGACTCCTCATTCTTTTCATCACGATTCCAGTCCTCGAGCTCTGCATTTTTCTGATCTTGGGCTCGAAGATCGGCATCCCGACCACCCTTGCGATCATCGTCATCACGGCGGTGCTGGGGGCCTGGCTCACCAAATCCCAGGGGCTCAAAGTCCTCACTAAATACCAATCGGCTATCTCACAGGGCCGACTCCCGCATGAAGAAGTCATGGACGGTCTTCTCATCCTCATCGCCGGGGCGGTTCTCCTCACCCCCGGTTTCCTCACCGACGCGATCGGATTCTCGCTGCTCATTCCGACGGTCCGGGACCTCGTCAAAGGCATCGCCAAAGGCTATCTCAGTGGGAGAGTTTCCGTCGTCGGCGATGCCGTGGGTGCTCCGCCCCAAAAACCAGGCTCGTCGAGGGTTATTAACATCGAGGCCGAAGTCGTCGAGGATTCCCCGCGTCCTTCGGGCAAATCGAGTGATCACGTCGATCAACCCTGATCCGCGAAAACGTCCTCGCGCGATTCGTCGAAACCTGACAATCTTCCCTCTGCTGTGAGTTTCCTCTTTCCTCTCTACTTGCTCGGTGCGCTCTCCATCGCTGTGCCGATCCTTTTGCATTTGAGGAAACGTCCGCCGAAAGAACATGTCAGCTTCAGCTCTCACCTCTTTCTCGAAAAGACCCCGGAGCGACTGACCCGGCGGACCCGGCTCGACCGATGGCTTCTCCTCGCGCTCCGTTGCCTCGCGATTATTCTCCTCGCGCTCGCCTTCTGCCGACCGTTTTTTCGATCCCTCTCCCTCCCCGGTGAGAAGGATGCTCACGCCCGGGTCGTGATCCTCATTGACCGCAGCGCCTCAATGCAGCGCGAAGATCTCTGGGAAAAAGCGACGCGAGCCGCGAAAGACGAGATCGCCCGTTTTAAAGGGAGCGATGACCTTGCACTGGCCTTTTTTGACGAATCACTCGATGTCGCCGCCAATTTTGCGATCTGGGGAGCCCTCGGGAAAAATGCCCGCACCGCCGCCTTCGAGGAACTGTCCGCCGAAGCAGGATGGCTCGGCAGCAACCTCGGCGCGGCGATGGTCGAAAGCGCCGAACTCCTCCTCGCTGAAGATGCCAACAAACCGGTGAGCCGGCGCGAGCTCATCGTGATCAGTGATTTTCAGGAAGGGGCCTCCCGCGATCTTCTCCAATCCGGAGCCTGGCCCGAAGAAGTCTCCGTCCATCCCGTTCCGGTCACGACAAAAGCCCCGGGCAATCTCTCGCTCAACCTCGCTGCCACTCCGGCCCGCGCCAATGTCGAGGAAGAGGAGGTCTACCGGATTCGCATCCGCAACGCCGCCGACTCCGACACTGCCGCCGCGACGATGCAATGGCGCGGATTCCCCGACACCGCGATCGCCACGACCGTCGCTCCCGGCACGAGTCGCATCCTCACCTCCGCGCCCCGTCCCCCCGGAGCGGCCCGCGGAGTTCTCGAAGTCTCCGGAGACGCCCATCCCTTTGACAACGAGATCTTCGTCTCCCCCGTGCAGGCGCGCCCCCTGCGAGTGCTCCTTCTCGCGGAGGAAGGCATTTCCGACGAAGCCGGCTCACCGCTCTTCTATCTGCGCCGCGCCCTTCAGCCCACCCCGACGCTCGAACCCATCGTCGCCGCGACTGAGTCCCTGACCGATACACAAGCCGCCGAAAACGAGGTTATCATCGTGACCGGAACCTGGTCTCCCGAAACCTCGGCGCGGATGCAGTCTTTTGCCCGTGAGGGCGGCCTCGTCATTGCGATCCCGTCGTCCAAGTCCGCTCCCGATGCTCTCGCCAGCCTCACCGGTGAAGCGGGCTGGACCCTGAGCGAGGCCGAAGGCAAAGACTACGCCCTTCTTGCTGATCTCGACTTTGATCACCCCGTCCTCCAGCCTTTCGCCCGTGCCCGGATTCGTGATTTCACGAAAGTCCGTTTCTGGAAACATCGTCTTCTCTCCGGGGTTGAGCCGGGTCCGGCCACCAAAGTGATCGCAACCTTTGACGGGGAATCCCCTGCCCTGATCGAACAGGCCATTGGAAAAGGCGCTGCCTTTCTCTTCTTGTCAGGGTGGGAACCGGCCGAAAGCCAGCTCGCCCTTTCCTCGAAGTTTGTTCCGCTTCTTTTTTCCATCTTTGAGCACACCGGATTCAGCATTCGCTCGGTCGCGACGCTCTACGTTGGCGAAACCAACTACGAAAAACCCGGCTTCTACGAAACTCCTGAGGACGAGCGTTCCCAGCTCAAAGCGGTCAATCTTGCACCCAATGAAGGCGTCACCGAATCCTTCGACCCCGCCTCCGTTTTCCCCGACTGGGGCATCCCGCTGATCGACCTCTCCGGGGAGCTCGCGAAAGAAGAACTCACCGAAACGCAACTCGCCCGCCTTGAGTCAGTTGAAAAAGAAGACAATCAGAAACTCTGGAAATGGATCATCCTTGTCGTCCTCCTTTTGTTAATCATCGAGTCGTGGGTCGCCGGCTCACCTCAAACCCGCCGTCGCGCCGCGAAGGAAGACGGCACGAGCCCTGCTCCTGTCACGTAAACTATTCACTGCGGAAACCATGATCGAGACTCTCCTTTCCAAATGTCTGCATCCGGTCCTCGAAGCCGAGATTCAACTGCGTCGACGCCGCGTCACGATCGCAATTCTCGTGGCCGGATCTCTCGGTTTTCTCGTCCTTCTCGGACTCGCCATTTGGA
>CAZOUP010000088.1:0-23476 GCA_964583035.1 uncultured Akkermansia sp. | reverse complement strand
CCCGGAGAAATTCTTCTTCCCGGAACCGAAGGGATCGAAAATTTCGAGATGGAAATCGAGTTCACTCGCAAGTCAGGTGTGAAGGGATTTGATGTCAAGATTCCCGCTCAAGGGGGCGGCACTCCGGTGGTTGTCGCGATCAAATCTGCCAACGGGAAATTCGAGCGAACAACGCTCAAGAGCATCAATAAGGGCGAGGGCGTCGATGCAATTGAATTTCCGATCGAGACGGGAAGAAGGACAACGCTAAAAATCATCGCTAAGGCCACCGGCTCAGACAAAGGAATCACTTTGTTGAATAATGACCAGACCTTGATCAACTGGAAAGGCGATTACCGGACAGAACTCGGATTCATTCCGGATTACCAATCTGATCAGGTCGGAATTTGGCTCTACGCATCTTCCGAACCGAAAACCCAATACTCTTTCCACACGATACGCTTCCGCGAAATCCAACCATGACAAGGGAATCGAGAAACCGCTATTCAACTTGTCTTTTGAACCCAGAGCCATGTCCCGACCAGTAAGAAATATCGTCCTGAAAGCGGGTTGGAGATTGGTGCTGCCAGCATGCGCCTTTGTCCTCCTCGCAGCCACCAGTGAAGCCGCCGACTGGCCCTCGGACACGAATTCCCGCAGCGAAGGTTCGTTCCGCGCATGGTCTTCGATCCCGGACGATCCGCTTCTCGACCTCAGTAAGCTCGCGGGCGTCGAAGAAGTCTCGCAGGTGCTGGTTCACGGCGGAGGATGGGTCGTTCTTCGACCAGACGGCACGACGGTCTCGAACATCCCGGCCGCCGAGCGCGAAGGAATCGCCAAAATGTTTCCCGGCTTCGACCGGTGGTTCGCCCTCGTGACGCACTCAGGAGAGTTGATCGCGTTCAACGCCGGCGGGTTGGTCGATCCATCCTCGCCCCCGGAAAGCCTGACGGGGCGGAAAGTGGTGGATTGTTTTCTAGCGCCAACTTGGGGGTCGGCGATCGATTCGGACGGTGAGCTTCATGTTTGGGGAAAGGAATTCGACGGAGTCAGGAAACCCGGAAACGGAGAGTGGCCTGAAACGCCGGCGATGCCGGAGGGAGTCCGGGCGACAGCCCTTTCAGGTTGTGCTCCAGGCCTATCGGTGATGGGCGACGACGGAGTTCTGCGGTCCTGGTCATTCACCCTAGGATCTCTGAACATACCGGTGAATCTTGTCGAGGGTGGAGTCACCGATTTTGCCCATGGCGCCCATTTCATCGCACGGCTCTCGGACAATTCCGATCCCGTGATGCATTGGCATTACCGGGATGGAAAGGGGACTGGCACAAAGATCAACTCGGATTTCGATCCAATGGAAATCTTTACCGCTGGCGAGGGGATCGTTTTGAGATCGGCAGCGGGCGAACTCGAGTTCGCGGGAGCCCTCCGTCAGAACTCCGGCGAACTCGGCGGAATCGCTTCGCTCATTCGTGCCTCGTCGAGCGACGCAGTTTCGGTTTTCCGCAGAAATCGCGCGGAAGGGAATTGGGACGCGCAGGTGCTGTGGTTCGATGACGAGGTAACTCCGGTGGTTTCCAATTCGGAAACGTTGTTGAAGGTTCCGGAGGTTACGGAAATGCCCGAAGCGGTAAGTGAGCCAAGTTCTCTGGTCTCGATCCCTGACACCGTCGCCTTCCGGACGCGACTCGGAGCTTATCAGAAAGCTCGACAAAAGCGTCTCCTCGCCATCACCGGCACTTATGCTACCGCCTTGAAGAATGCGGAAATTCGCGCGAAAGCAAACGGCGATCTTGATCCGCTTGTCAGGATCAGGGAGGGGGTGACTCATGCAAAACAGTTACAACTCCATCTCGATCTGATCTCAGGCTCGCAAGGGATTGCCCCGGTTGCTCTCCCGCCTCCACTTTCGCCGCCCGTCGAACTTTCTCTCGAGGAGGCACGAGGACAGTTCGAAGCCGACTTCATCGCCGCAGAACGCGAACTCGCCAAAGCGCTCGATCAGTCGCTGAATTTCGTGCAGCAGAACCAGGTTAAGAATCGCAAGATTGCATCCGCTAAAGAAACGCGAGAGTTGCGTGAGGAATTGGCCCAAAGATTTGCAGATGCCTTCCCATCGGGAAGTGAGGCAACGGCAATGGCTGCCACAAAATCACCGACGACACCAACCGCGTCGGCATCCTCCTCGCGCCCTGCTTTGAAACCAGACACCAAACCGGGTCGTCTTGAGGTATGGAGTTCAAGCAGCGATGACGATGCAATGCGTATCACGCGAGGACGTGGATTCGATGATTTCATCCAAGTCCGAATTTACAAGGACGGGTGGGTCGCTCTACGGGAAAACGGAGATGTCGTCGGGAGCAATCGTGACCATGATCGAACGGGTATCGTTCGCCTCACAAAAGGATGGGATAATGCCTTTGGGATGATTCAGGAGGACGGAGAGCTCATCTACTTTGGCCCCGCAAAAGGCAAGCCACCGACGAGGATTCGCAGTGTTCGCGACGCCTTTGTCTGCGAAACTCACTCGATCGCGCTGCACGAGGACGGCACGATCACCACGTGGGGACCTGCCTACACTGAGGGCGATCTCGATGGCCAAAAGTGGTTGCCGGCGCCCACGGGGTTGGCCGGTATCGACCGGGTGCTTGGGAGTCCCTGGTTGGGAATTGCGATCACCTCTGACGGCATGACCACGGCCTGGCGCGCCACGGGTCCGTGCCGGATGGGGCGCGGAACGACGGTGAATGTCAGGGACATATCGGTGAAGGGGGAGAGCATTCGTTTCGTCAACGAAAACGGCGGGATGCTCTGGTGGCGAATGAGCGATTCCGGTGCCAACGGCTATCCCGACTGGAAAGAACGCTACGGTGAACTCAAGTCGCTTCCCGAAACGCAGGAGGCAAACTTCGCCCGGCTCAAGGATGGCTCCATCATGACTGATCTAAAATGGATCGAACGCGATCCTGAACTGCGCGAAGCACTTGAGGCAAATAAGGGAGCCCCCGAGGAAGCCTTTTCCTACTGGACCGGTGCGGGGCCGCATCGCTTCGCCTGGATTGAGCCACGCTGAGTGCGTTCGTTTCGCTTCCGTATTCGCACGAACAACTTACGCGATACGGTTCTTGATGGATTCGACCGAGTCAATAGGGTTAGGTCAAACACCCAACCCTGTTATGTCATCTCTCAAGACTGCTTTATTTGCCATTTTCGCATTCTGTTTTTCATTCGCCACCGCTGCGGAAAAGCCGAATATTCTCATGATCGCGATTGACGATCAGAACGACTGGATCGGCTACATGGGCGGGCACCCGAATGCGATCACGCCGCACATCGATGCGCTCGCGGCTTCCGGGACTGCTTTCACGAATGCGCATTGTCAGTCCCCGCTTTGTAATCCGTCGCGGACTAGCCTGATGCTCTCGAAGCGGCCCGGCTCAACCGGGATTTACGGTCTCAAGCCGTGGTTTCGAGAGGTCGAGGAATTGGCGGAAATCGAGCCTCTTCAGAAGTATTTGAGTCGTCAGGGTTACAGGACTTACACCGCGGGGAAAATTTACCATGGTGGTTACGGTCGTCAGGCAGTGGAATGGGATGAGGTAGGACCTCCCGCGAGCGGTAAGCCTTTTCCGCCTAAGCCGATGGTAGATTCTCCGTCCGGTCATAAGCTCATGGATTGGGGCGTCTTTGATCACAAAGACGAGGACAAGGCTGATCACATCGTCGCGACGTGGACGGTCGACAAGCTCGATAACATGCCCGAGGACGAACCTTTCTTTCTTACTTGTGGTTTTTTCCTGCCTCATGTCCCGTGCTTCGCAACGCAGAAGTGGTTCGACCTGCACCCTCTTGAGTCGACGGCTCTGCCTCTCATCAAGCGCGACGACCGAAAGGACACTCCTCGTTTTTCCTGGTATTTGCATTGGACCCTGCCGGAGCCACGTCTCGAATTTCTCGAAGACGCAGACGAGTGGATGAACCTGACGCGTTCTTACCTCGCCTGCACGACTTTCGTCGACGATCAGGTCCGTCGTGTCATGGAAGCGGTTGATCGCAATGGCCTGCGCGAAAACACGATCGTAGTTCTCTGGTCGGACCACGGCTGGCACATTGGCGAAAAGGAAATCACAGGCAAGAACACGCTCTGGGATGACGGGACGCGTGTGCCTTTGATCTTTGCCGGCCCCGGGGTGGTTGCCGGACAAGTGAGCGGTCAGCCCGCAGAACTTCTCGACATTTATCCGACACTCGCGGAACTGGCGGGGCTACCGGAGAAAGAGGGACTGGAGGGGATTTCACTGATGCCCCAACTCAAGGATGCAAACGCGAAGCGCGAGCGGCCGGCGATCACGACGCACAACGCGGGGAATCACGGGATTCGCTCCGAGAATTGGCGTTACATCGTTTACGCTGATGGGTCTGAAGAACTTTATGACATGGTCAATGATCCGAACGAGTGGACGAATCTCGCGGGAGATTCGCAGTATGCCGACGTCATTGCCGAGCACAAAAAGTGGGTCCCGCAGGGCGATCTTCCACCTGCTCCAAACAGTGCGAGCCGGATTCTGATTTACGAAGATGGCAAAGTGAACTGGGAGGGGATGGACATTCCCGAAGGTGCTCCGATTCCGGAAATCACCCGCTGATCCGCATGGCCAAAGGAAGGGAAGACCATCAGGCCCGGCTCGCGCATTTGAGCTCCTTCGGGAAAGAGTTGGCCCGTCGTGCCAAGTCGAAATGCGAGCTGTGCGAGGCCGCCGGGGAAAAGTTGGCCATCGTCGAGTTACCGCCCGAGCCTCGTGATCCCGAGATCGAGCGGTGCGTCATGCTTTGTGACGCCTGCGCCGAGGCGATTCGCGAGCCGAAGCGCTTTGCAGCGGGCGATCACTGGCGTTGTCTCGCCCAAACGGTGTGGAGCGAAGTGCCGGCGGTGCAGGCGGCCGCGCTGCGCTTGCTGAAGCGTCAGGAAGGTTCACAGGTCTGGGCGAGGGAGACGCTGGAAAGTGTTTTCCCGGAGGCGGAAGTCGAGTTGCTCGCGGCCGAAGCCGGGTAGGATGGGTTTCCTAACCCGTCGCTTCTCGTGCTCCGGCGAAGGAGGGTTAGGCAACCCGCCCTACTTTTTGCGAGCTCACGATTCCGCCCGCAACTTTGCCAGCTCCGCCGCTTTTTGCTTGATCGCTTCCGGAGAGGGGAGCGACGCGAGATCCAGCTCGGCCAAGACTTCGGCGGGAATGATCCCCGATTGCTGAAGCTTCGTGAGGCAGCGCTTCCGCTCGTCGAGTGCTTTGTCAGGACTGCGTTCTTTTGAGAAACGGGACTTCGCCTTTTCGCTTCGCGTGCGGAGGCTGGAGTAAATGTCGCCACCGAGGAGCGCGGTGATGTCCACCTTCATGCTCTCGCGCTCGATATCGGCCTGCTTCACCATTTCGCCGTTGATGGGGCCGCTTGCGTACTTGGGAAACATGATCGCGACCTCAGGACAGACGCGGGAGCAGGCGGGGCAGTTCGTTTTACAGTTGTCGTTGTTCTGCACCTGGATGCGTTTTTCCTCATCGACGCCATAGACATCGAAGAGGCAAAAGCTGAGGCATTGCATGCAGTTCGTGCAGCGATCGTAGTCGATCACGGGAAACCACGGCTTCCAGGCTCCGGTTTGACCGGGCTGATTGAGATCGGCGCTGAGACCGGTTCTCACCTCGCCGACGAGACTCACAATCGCAGCCGCATCGAGTCCGCTCGTGTCGCGGGTCTCGATTTTCAGCTCACCGGTGGCGTCCGAAATTTCCGGCGTGCCACCTTCAAACCGCCCGAGGACGATGACCTGTGCCTCGCTCGAAACATCGGTGAAGACGGACGCCTGCGCCGCTTCAGTGACGCGCATCACCGAAAATCCCTGATCGAGAAGGCTGCTTGTGACCGAGAGTCGGTCGGACGATTCCCACGCGGAAGCGCCGTTGCCTTCGAAAAGAATGACCTGGATGGGATGGATCTCGTTTTTCATGGGTTGAGAAGTTTGTCAGCGATTTCTTCAGCGGATTCCTCCCGCATGTTGAGGACTTCGATCTTATCGTCGTCAGGAAAAGGAACACCCGCCTGGTGAAAGAGCCACTTCACGGCGCGCGGGTAGCAGGCCGCAATTTGCACCGGCGCCTCACCCTCGATCATTTTTTCGAGACGGGGATCTTTTCGCGCCGACATTTCGCAAAGATCGGAAACCGTTTCGAAACTGACGCCGGAGTCACAGAGCCGCTTCAGGACCTCATTTTTCACGCCCTCAGGGACGGCCTGGGCAAAGGCGCAGCGGCAATAGAGGATCTTCTTGGTGGGTTCGCTCAAGGGAAAAAGGGGAGGAGATCAAAATCTTCAACAACCACTCGGATGATTCCGCTCTCCTTTCAATGCCAAAAACGAATCCAGATCGACGTATCACCGCTATCAAAACGGTGCAAAGTCATGAAAATTGGGTTTTCAAGCCGTTGATATTCGTTACCTTTACCGATGGTGCCCCCCGTAATCTCGACTTCATCCCTGCGCATAGGGTTAGCGGGTGCCATTTCCCTCACGATGACTTGTGTCGTTTTGGCTCAGGAGACGGAAGGGGAAAGCGTTGCGGAGATTCCAAGCCGCTTTTTTCAAATTCAGGACTCCAACGGGTTTTTCTGGCAGGCGGCGGGGAATGGGGCAATCACCTCGGGCGAAACCCAGTATCTCCAATCGGGCTTGAACTGGATCGTCGAGGGGGTTCCGTTCGCGCCAAGTTCGGCGCTGGTTCGATCACCCGATGAGTTTGCTGACGATTCAGGAGTGACTCTGGAGGAGGTACGCGATTCGCTCACCCTGAAGCGTGATCTCTGGGTAGACCGCGAGCGCGGGGGCGTCAGATCACTTGATACGATTCAGAATCGGGGCGGTTCCGCAGTCACCCTTGAGGTAGTCCTGCGGACGACCTATCCTTTCGCGTGGCAAAGCCTCCATGGAGTCGATGGAGAACTCCTCTCCAAGGATCCGGTTCTCACGCTTGATGATCGCGACTTCGGTCTCGTCGTTCACTTCAGTGCCGCCGAGGGCAGGCACGACACGTTTATCGTCGTCGGCGGTGAGGCGGAGTCGCTTCGCCCCCGTCTTTCCGCGTCCAACAATCGTCGCGAACTTTCGTTAACCTACCAACTCATCATCCCGGCGGGGGGATCGCAGTCGTTGCTGCATTGGATCTCACAGCGATCGCTCCCTGAGTTGGAAATGGCGCCCGAGATTTTCGAGGCCTGGTATTCACGGGATGAACTGATTGCTCCCGGCGTTACCTCGACGGAACAGGCGGGTGTGGCCAATTTACCATCCTCGGCATTCCCGGGGGAAGCTTCAGCGCCGGGAGGGCTCGGGGCACTCATGCCGCTGAATCAAATTCTCGACTCATTGGGAATTGTCCGGCGGAGCGAAGACCTTCACTGGGTCAGTTCATCCAACCGGGTTTCGGGTGTGATCGAGGCGGATGGCCCACTGAAGGTCTCGGCAAATAACGTCGGTGAAATATCGCTTCCTCTCGCCGAAATTGCGGCGATCCGCGGTGGCGGAGGAGTCGGGCGGAAGCCGGTCTTTTTTTTGAGAAACGGGGAAGTTCGGGTCGGTGAAGTTATTTCCGGCGAAATAACGATGAAGATAGCAGGCTCAAACGAGGCCAAGGCGCTCGATCCGGCAGCGGCTAATCTCCTCATGATGCGAACCTCCGCCGCGGATGGTAAAGCTCCCGCCGGAACCGGCAGCATGGCGCAACTGATGGACCAAAGCGTGTTCGCGCTCGCGACGGCGCAAGAGTCGAAACTCCCGGTCCTGACTCCCGGCGGGAAAATCGAGTTCACTTTGCCCTCACTCCTTGAGGTCGCTCACGTCTCAAAGCCTTTTCCGACCCATCGCTTTCTGACCGAAAACGGGTCGATTTTTTCCGGCTTTCTCGATCAGGGAGGCCTGAAGCTTTCGCTCGCCTCAGGCGGGTCTCTTGAAATTTCCGCCGCCCTCATTGACCGAATTTGGAAGGCCGGAGCCACCGCGATGACCGTTTCAATTCCGTCCGATGAGTGGCTCAGTCTCGAAGAAGTTCCCACGAGCGCTGCGGGAGGTTCTCTCCTCCGGGGGAACGCTTTTCTGCATGCCTCTCTTGCCGAGGGAACCTTGAGAATTGAGAGCTCCGGCACCGAAATACAGATCGAATCCGCTTCCGTGAAGGCGGTCAAAAGGGATCTCTCCTCCGGGGACTCATCGTCAGGGCGACTCGTTATTGAATTAAGAAACGGAGAGATCCTCCGCGGCATCTTGAGCGATCCCTTTATCTCCCTTCTCTGGCAGGGAGAAATCGTCCCGGTCCCTGTCGAAAATCTCATCGCTTTCGAGTTACCCGTTCAGTGAACTCCTTCATGACCCCCCATTTTCTGCGCTTTCTCTCCAGTTCTATTGCTGCTCTTGTCTTCGCGTCGATCTCGCAGGACAGCGCCACCGCGCAGGAGGACGGAGAAGCCCGACTAGTTCCGGCTGCCCTCGGAATTCGCACAGACCGAAAGGGCACCTCCTGGAATGTAGAATCTAATGGCACGCTTGGTCGGATCGGTACCACGATGGTCAACAGCGGTCTCGCTTTGAGCCTCGACAGTGAATCTTTCAGTGGGTATCAGCCGATGATGACCCCGAACGGCAAGGAGTTCGTGATCCCCGGGCGCCCTTTTGCGAATTATCCCGGTCTTCAGGTGCAAAGGCGTATTCGGCTCCTTGAAGATGAGGGAATCCTCCGCTATGCCGAAATGCTCTACAACGGTTCGACCGACCCTGTCACGGTCACCCTATCGCTCAACACTAACTTTTCAGGAAACTACGAGACCTTCCTCACGAATCGGGGCCGAACGGAACCCGTCCTCCTCGAAGAAGGAGAAACCGGAGTTGTCGTGCTTCCCGGCGTCGCTCAGTCGACGCGTGCCTTTCTCTTCACGCTTGCCGGGGTGAATAGCGCGGTGAAACCTTCGATCTCGGCACAAAATCGATACGGGCTCGGCTTTCAGTATGCACTGACTCTTGCTCCGGGAGAAACTCAGATCGTTTTGCACCAGGTCTCCCAGGTCATCATTCCCCAAAATTTTGACCGGCCCACCTTGATTAAGCTCTTCCGCCCACTCTCATTTGAGGAAACTGAATCAGAACTTCCCGGAGAGTGGCTCCGTCATCTCGTGAACGTCGGCTCGAAGGAAGATGAATCCATTTCATCGAATCCAGAGCCTTTCGGCCTATCTTCACTGGGCATCGAGGTGGAATCCCGCGATGTCCTCGCCCTCGGCGAAAAAACGAGACTGGTTGGAGAAGCGTCAGGAGGAAACACAGAGTTTGTCACGCCTTACGGTCGGGGCACGATTCCGTTCAATGCCATTTCAGGCATCAAAGGAAAGCAAGGCAATCCGCTCAATTCGACGAAGCTGTTTCTCACCGATGGTCAGGTATTTTCCGCCAAGGTCGAAATAGCAGATTTTCAGTTCACGCAGACCGGAGGAGACACCTTGGACCTTAATCTTGAGTCTCTTGATCGACTTGCCATGGCGATCGACGATGAGAAACCCGCCGGGGCCGGTTCACCTTTGATTCTCGTCGAAACCTATCGAGGGGATCGGATCAATGTCGTCGCCTCCGATGCCATGTCCCTCGAAGGGCTGACCCCGTGGGGGAGACTGCCTATTCCCCTGAGCGAAATCATTCGGATCCAACCCGCCGCCTCAAAGTTCAACGGTCATCTTGTCGAATTAAAGAACGGGACTCGTTGTCTCATTTTTCTTGATGAGAATACGATCCCGCTCGATTCGATGACCCTTGGGAAGATCAATATCGACGCGAGGCAGTTGCGCAGTATTTTTACACCGAATGATCACCCCGATCGGCCATGGGATTCAGAAGTCGGAATCCAGACTGTGCTCCATCTTGCGGGGTCCCAAAGACTGCCCGGGGATATCGGAAACAGCTCGCTCCCGATGGTGAGCGAAGGCGTGAGACTTGATATCGCGATCGACAAAATCCGCGGAATCGAAAGGATCAGCGAGTTGAGCGTCATCTCTGGTGGGCTTCCTGAGTCCGCTCCCTCCTTTCAAATCCAGCGATGGGACGGAGGCATTATCATTGGCTTGATCGATCTTGACTTCCTCTCATTCAAAGTCGGTGACGAGGACTGGGCCATTCCACTTCGTGATATTGTCAGGATTGAAGCCCCTTCGCCTGAGTTGACCCCGGATGCGTTGAAGCAAATTTCAGACTTAATCACCGAACTGGCCGCTCCCGAATGGAGCGTTCGTGAGAAGGCGACAAGGGAACTCGGCGCTTTCGGGTATCTTGCGAGTTCAGTTCTCCGCCTCCAACTTCGCGAGACAGAAGATCCCGAGGTTTCACGAAGGATCGAGCGCATTCTCGCGGGGCTGAATTAGCCTCGCATGCCAGAGCTTACTCTCCGGAGCGGCTCGTAATGTATCAGTATTCAGGTATCATCTCATCCCTTTGGAAAAGCCAGCCACATCAACCCTCTTCGAGCAGGCAGCACAGCAGGTGCAGCGGCGTGTTGGTTTGATTAATTTCTCCCACTGGCTCCGCCAAAGTCATTGGATCGCCGGTGGGATAGCTCTCGTCGTCGTCCTCGCCGGGCGTCGATTTCAAGAGTGGCGCAGCGGTGAAATCTGGACCGTCGTCGTTTTGATCGCCCTTTGGCTCTTGATCGGCGGAGTAATCGCGCTTCTACGACGACCGGCAGTGATGGATGCTCTGCTCACTCTCGACCGCCGTGGCGGCTGGAAAGATCAATTTTCCTCAGCCTGGGAATTCCTAAATCAGGATCAAAAAAGCACCGGGGAGGAGCTTCATCTCACGAAGACGCTCGGTCGGGTAAACGAAGCAATCACCCATCTCCCGGCCTCTCTTCCGGTCCCGAGCCTACGCTACGCCTGGATTCTGCCGGTTCTCGCCGTCGTTTTCGCTCTGAGTCCCCTTGGGAGGATCGCCCCGGATGCCGGTGACCTTGTTCTGACCGACGAGATGAAGACCGCGGCAGAGGAACAGGCCGCCGGGTTACAGAAATCAGCCGATCAGATCGCAGGGATGGAAGCACTCAGCGAAGAGGAAAAGGAAGAATTGGAACGGCTTAGGGTCGAAGTTGAAGACGTCGCCGACACTCTTGCTAATGCGGATGATCTCACCGCCGGGGAAATGCTCGACGCGCTCGAGGCGCGGGCGCGCGCGGCGGAACGACTCGCTGAAAAAATGGGCCTCAGCGATGAGGCATGGGCGTCCGCAGAAATGCTCGAGGAAATGGCCGTTCACCCCGACACCGCCGATCTTTCCCTTTCGATCAAAGATAAAGCCGCCGAGGCGGCTGCGGCTGAAGCGGAGAAGTTGCAGGTAATTCTCGAACAATCCGAGATCACGCGCGAGACGGTTGACCGGCTCACCGATGCGCTCGATCAGATCATGGCCGCCGCGATCGAGGAGGACCTTGATCGTCCCGTCGGGGAGCGGGTCGGGAATGCTTCCACCAAAATGCTCGATCAACAACCGATCACCGCAGCCCGTGAGTTTGAGGAATTGGCAAAGCACTTCCGCTTCCTTGGCTCCCGTGAGGAGGCTAAGGAAAAATTAGAAAACCTCGCCAACTCGCTGCGCGACGCCGGCAGTGAGATCAGTGGAAGTGAGCTTCAGCAGATGGAGAAGATCGCAAGCGAATCCCGTTCCGGTGAAGGCACTCCCGACGGACTCCAGTCGATCAATGAAGGTGCGATGCCCGAGGACCTCCAGAAAATGCTCGCTCCGCAGATGGCCCAAAGTGGGGCCGGTCAGCCACAGCAAAACCAGAAGCAAGGCCAGACCGCAGGAGGAAACGAAGACGGTCAGGCAAACACTCCTATCCCCGGAGAACCTCAACAGGGTCCGGAGGGGGCGCCCCAAAGCGGCGACTCTCAGGCGATGCAGGCACCGGTGCCGGGGCAGACACAGGAACCCGGCGATGGATCCGGGCAGGGCCTGAGCCAATCTGATCAGTCGCAGCAAGGCGAAGGCGAGGGAGGCATGCTCAGCGCGCCGATCCCCGGTCAAGAACCCGAAGAGAGCGGGCAGGGCGGGGAGATTGCAATGGCGGGAGGATCGGGCAACCAAACGGGACAGGGTGGGAATCAGGCCGGAACTGGAACTGCTGAAATGATAGACAGTGAAAGCGAAGCGCTCACCGCCGCGAAAGACTCCGAAGTCGTCGCGCAGATCAACGACGATGGCGACTCAACCGTCCGCGCCGTCGAAGGTCAGGCCCGCCCCGAGAACGCAAATCGCTCCCGTCAGGAGATCATGGCCGACTTCATCGCCGCTGAGGAACAGGCGCTCGACGGGCAGGCGCTCCCGCTCTCCCGCCGCGAGCACGTCATTCGCTATTTTTCCGAAATCCGTCGTCAATTTGAAGAACCGGAAACCTCACCCTGATCTTACCCTCTTAAGTCATTGATCTAACCCTGTTGACTCAATCTTTTTTTCTTTCCCCATTTTCTAAACATGAGCAGTCCGAACGATCTAGAAAACGATCTGAAACGCTTTCAGGCGACCTTCGCCGAAATGAAAGCCGAGATCCAGAAGGCCATCGTGGGGTATGACGATCTTCTCGTCGATACCCTCAGCGCCGTCTTTTCCCGTGGCCATATTCTCCTCGAAGGCGTTCCCGGCTTAGGGAAGACCTTTCTCGTGCAGACTCTTTCCAAGGTCATGGGATTAAATCCGGGCCGGGTTCAGTGTACACCTGATCTCATGCCCGCCGACATTCTCGGCACACACATCGTGAACGAAAACGAAGAGGGGAGGCGCGTCATGCATTTCGAGCGGGGGCCGGTCTTTGCAAACCTTATCCTCGTCGATGAAATCAACCGCGCGACGCCGAAGACGCAGGCGGCGCTCCTCGAGGTCATGCAGGAGGGTGCCGTCACTGCCGGTGGCGAAACGATGAAGCTGCCGCAACCGTTCTTTGTCATGGCGACTCAGAACCCCATGGAGATGGAAGGAACTTACCCGCTCCCGGAAGCGCAGGCAGACCGCTTTCTTTTCAAACTCCGGGTGCCTTTCCCGGACAAGGCGACGCTCATCGAAATCTCGAAGAGGACTTCCGGATTTGAAACGGCAGAGCTGAAGCAAATCGTGAGCGGGGATGAACTGATCGAATTCCAGAAAATCGTCGCGCAGATTCCGGTCGCGGACCATGTCACCGAGTATGCGGCGCGGCTCATTCTCGCGACCCATCCGGAAGGCGGCGAGTCGATCGAAGAGGTCGGCACTTACGTGAGTTATGGCGCGAGTCCGCGCGGCATGCAGGCTCTGATTCGCGGGGCACGGATTCATTGTGCGCTCGATGACCGGACCGCCGTTTCGATCGAGGACGTCAAACGTGTCGCCCTGCCGGCCCTTCGACATCGCGTCATTCTTAACTTCCAGGGCGAAGCAGAAAGCCGTGATGTCGATTCACTCGTCGAAAGTGTCATCGCCGCGATTCCCGCAGGCTCTGCTGTCTGATTTTCAATCCCAATGCTTCATCATCCGACAGTTCTGTCCGTGAGCTTAAGTCAAATTCTAGCGCTCATGTTCGTGGTCACTCCTCTGATTCCCCAGCCCGCTGCGGGCCAGGAGCGGACCCTCTCTGCGGAGCAGTTTGAGGATGCTTCTCTCCAGTTCCGGACCGCCTTGCATTACGATTCGCTCTTTGAGGCATCTGTCGACGGGCTGATTCGTCTCTATCGAGAGGCTGACCGGATTGATGAACTGGTAGGGCTCTATCAAAGCCACATCGAACAGTATCCCGACGATGCCGGGTCCAAGTCGGTCCTCATTCAACTCTTAACCCGTGAGAAGCGCGAGGGCGCAGGAGAACTCGTCACCTCAGCGGTGACGCTGCACCCGCAGTTCCCCGCACTCCAATACCTCCAGTTCCGCTTTCTTGAGGGAAAGGGCGACGTGCGTGCTCTTGATTCGCTCTCCCGCGCGATTGATTTGGAACCCAATTTGGCGAGGCGCGACCAATGGCTCGAAGAGCTACTGCAACTTTCCGAGGGGGATGAGGCTCGAACCCTCGCGGGGGCTCAACTCGCAAAGCTCTTCAACGTCGAGGGACAATCTTCCGCCGACTACATGGCTCTCGCCAAACTGACGCAGCGCTACCTTTTTTGGAGCCTCTCCCTGGAAGCGATCACACGGGCGATGACCGGCGGACTGAGCCCGGACGGGGAAGTCGAAGCCTCCGTGATGCAGGCTACCGCCCTCCGCGAGCTAGGGAGGGGTGGCGAAGCCGCCGCCATCCTCGACACCCTGCTAAGCAAGCTCAGCGGGGACCACTGGCGGAGGCGCGAAATATTGTCGATGCGTCTCTCTGCTGTCGCGACCGAAGCGGAGCGGAAGGAAATTGTCGCAAAGTTCAAGAAGGCCTACGATGACCAGCCGGAAAGTGAAACCGCAGCTTTGGACTATGCGGAGATACTAATCGCCGGTGAGGAGCAATCCGAAGCGATCCGACTCATTCTCAGGGCTGCCGCGACGCAAGCTTCTTCAAATCTCATCGAAGCCCGCGCTCTTGAGCTCCTCCTTTCAGGAAATGATTCCGCCGCGCTTGAATCATTTCTGGAAAGCCGTCTTGAGGTAGACCCCGAGAGAGCGGATCTCAGGTTTCAACTCGTGCAAGTTCGCTACGCTTTGGGCAAAGATGCCGAAGCAGAGCAAGACTTCAAAGTCGTCGTCGCCGGGCTTGAACCATCCGAACTCTCTGATCGCATTCTTGAGTTGCAGCGCTACCTGCGAAGCATTGACCGTGTCGAAGCAGCAGGGATTTACCTGGAGCGATATGTCAGGAACTATCCCGATCGACTCGATGTCGCCCGGGAGCTTGCTGAAGTCTATGTCTCGCGGGAAAATCACCGTGCCGTCGATCCACTGATCGCGACGCTCGATGTCTCTTCGGCAGCATCGGAAGCGGTGGCTGATCTTGCTGCCTTTCTGATGAGTGAAGGCTTCTTTGCCTCAGCCCGCTCAGTCCTCGCGACAAGACTTGGCGCTGATCCATCGAATTTTGAGCTGGGACTCCTGTTGATTGAAGTCCACGGAGCGCTGGGAGACGAAGCGGCCACCTTGGAGCTTGCCCCGAAAATGCGCGGACTCGCCGACAGCCCTGAGCGATACTCCCGTTGGCTTGAAGCGGCAGTGAAGGCGAACACCCAGCTCGAAACCGTGGATCGCTTCTTCGCCAATGAGCAGGCGCGCTTCTCTTTTGACAAAGATGAATGGGCGAAAGATAAAGTCGAAAAATTCGTGATCCTCTGTGAGGCCGGGAAGTTGAAGCTTCAGGTTGAAGAAATCGCTCTCGCCGTCCGCGCTCAGCTTGAGAGCAGCACTTTTGACGCAACGCTGAAAACACGGCTTCGAAAATTTCTTGTCGGCATGCTTGAGGTCGACCTTGCCGCCGCCCCTGAGGTCGAAGCACAGTTGAAATCTCTCGCTGAAGAAGATGCCCCGAATCGCCCTGAGTATGATCTTCAGCGGGCCCTCCTCTACCACCGGACGCAGCGAATCGACCTCGCCCAGTCCCTTTTGACCACGATCAATTTTTCAGAAATTCAGTCTCCGAAGATTCTTCAGGAAGCGATCGAAATTCTCGTCGGCTACGGTTATCTCCGTGAGGCGGCGGAGGCGCTCGCCGTCGTTAACAAGCTCCTCCCTGAAGACGTCTTCAGCTGGGAACGGAGGCTTACGCTGCTAGCGACTCTGAATCGGGAATCGGACTTTCGCGCCGTCGTGAGACAACTTCGAGGGGAAGAGGCACCGATCAAACTGAAGGAAGACTCTTTGGCACTGCTTGACACTCATTTGCAGTCTTCTTTCTGGCGTTCTGTTTCCCGGTTAATTTCGACCGGTGACCCGAATAGGTTTGAAGAAACACTCCCTTTGCTTGCTTCTGTCGACCGTGAGGACCAAAGCCTCACTCACGCGGCATGGACCGAATGGACGCGAGCCATTGTCTTGCGAACGCTCGGCCGGGAGGACGAAGCATCCGAAGCGCTTGCGCGTCTCAACACTTTGCTCGTAAAGCAGAACATCAATCTGATCGAATTTCCTGACGGGCTGACTTTAAACGGCGCGAGTGCTGCGACCCTCGTCACGGAGACAACAGCAGGGACAGCGCAGTCCCCGGGAGTCAATGCCGCGAGCCTCCTGACAAAATCAGAAGTTGGCTGGGCTTTTGAGGTTGAGCCGGGTGCGCGCCTTGAACAGTTCGGTCAGAGTGGCGAGCTGATTCTCGCGCTCGACAATCGCGGGACGGTTTACTCACTCGATCGGAAAAGCGGAAAACTGCTCTGGCGTGAGCGTCTTGTTTCGCGAGATCAGGGCCCCGGAACGAAACGCCCCGACCTCTTTATTACCCGACCTGAGACGCCTTCAGGGGATTCAAGCGAAGTTAAGAATGTCCGCCCCTTCCTCCTTGAGGAAGACCGTTTCTTCATTCTTACCGGAGACCATCTCAAAGCATTTTCGAGTCGTGAAGGGGAGTTGCTTTGGTCGGCCCAATTGAAAGCCGCAGCTCTGGAGGAAGCCCCTCCTGCTGATGGGGCCCGTCCCGGCACGCTGATGGACCTGTCCAATGGAAGACTCGTCGTTTTCCGACCTGATGAAGGCATCCTCTTCGCCTTTGATACGGACTCGGGGAAGCAATTATGGGAATCACGAGTCTGGAAAGAGAAGCCCGCAGGTCGCCTTTCGTCTCTCAATGCCGGGCTCAACGTGACCGCAGAGCGCGTCTTTGCCTATGGCTGGCAATCAGAGGTCCTCGATGTCGCGACCGGCCAGTCCCTCTGGGGATTCGACCGCGCGATTGCCTCGACCTTTCCCGTGACCTTGCGTAAAGATCGCGGCGTGGAAGTCAGTGAAGAAGCCCTTCTCAAAGAAGCGATTGAACCCTTGAACCGACTCGTTGACTTCACCCGTTCTGATCTGACCTCCGGCTTCCTTTCATCGCTCGAAAACGAAACGCTTTCCATGGTTAGCCCCGCCGTCTATTGGACCCGCGAGCGCCTGCAGGAAGGAACCGAATCCTATGCGGTGATCGCCGAAGGCTTCCTCTGGCTAATGCAGGGCAAGTCCCTCCGACGCCTTTCGCTCAGGCTTCCGGTTGCCTCGCGCCAACTCGCCGCGAGTGGAACTTTCCTCGGAGTCGTCAAAAATCATGCCTGGTTCCTCGACGGACAGTCGCTCCTTCATTTGGACTTCACCACCGAGAGACTCTCGACAGTGGACCTCAGCGATCTCGGCCCTAATCTTCGCGCGGTTCTCTCCGGCAACCAGCTCGTGATTCGCGGTCAGGCCTCCGCCAAGGTAGTGAATGCTCTCACGGGGAGTGTCGTCGCTGCACATGCTTTCCCCCCTGAACTTCTTGCTCATCTCAAAGCGGTCGCCGAGGTGCGCCCCTATGAAGCACGAGCGGCATCGCTTTGGCGCGGCTCTGTTTTTCTACCCGAAAACGGCGAGCCAAGGTATTGCCTTCCCATTAAAGATTCTATTTCGGAAGGGAGTTACGTGACGCAGTTCGGTGGCAACGTGCTCGTCTGTTTTAAGCCTTTAAAAGCAACGGTCACGGCAACGGGAGGGAACGCCCCCGAGTGATCATGGCTTCCTCTTCACCCGCCAATTCGCAGGACGACCTTTTTGACGCTGATTTCCTCGACCGGCTTCGCGCTCTCTTCCTGCGTCTACGCAAAAGAAAACAACTGCGGCGCAAAGGTCTCCAATCGACTCCGGCGACCGGTTTCACCCGGGAGTTTAAAGATTTTCGGCATTACACCCCGCGCGACGACTACCGGGCGATCGACTGGCGCCTCTATGCACGTCTTGATCGGCTCTTTATCCGTCTCTACGAGGAAATCCAGGAGTTCCATGTCCATGTCGTAGTCGACACGAGTGCCTCGATGCAGGCCCCTCACGACGAAAAACGCAGCACCGCGCTGAAGCTGACGGTAGCGCTTGCCTACATGGGATTGGTCGGTCATCACCGCGTCAGTCTCTATTCCATGGGCGAAACGGTCGGGGATCCACCGCCGCCATTAAAAGGGCAGGGGAGTCTACAGCGCGTCCTCGACTTTGCCGGTGGGCTCGAGTTCGGAGGAGTCACCAATCTCGAAAAATGCTTCGAAGACTTTCAGCCAAGTCGTCGCCGCTACGGCATTATCTTCGTCATTTCTGATCTCTACGGACAGGATGTTGATGAAGCGAGAAATGCGATCAAACATGCGGCGAAATGGCCGGGCGAAGTTCACTTCATTCAAGTCTTTCACCCTGGCGAAGCGAAGCCGGATCTGGACGGCGAAATCGAGCTGGTCGATGTCGAAACACAGGAGCACCGGAGGCTCTGGATCACGCCGCGTGATCGCAAACGCTATGAGGAGTGCTACGAGACGTTCTTAAGCGATATCGAAAAATCATGTCAGTCCCGGCAAATTGACTACCAGAGATGGCAGACGGACAACCCGTTTGACGAACTCTTTCTCGACCTTCTTTCCCGCGGCTCCGCTCTGGCTGGTGGGACTTCCTGATCCTCGTGACGCATGCAGTTTTTGACGCCACAGTTTCTCTGGTTGCTGCTTCTCGGGATCATCCCGTTGATGCTCTATCTCTTTCGGAGAAAGTCGAAGACCGTCAATGTCGCGACCCTCGTTTTCTTCAAAACACTCGCGCAAGAGCATCAGGAATCTGCCTGGCTGAGGCGTTTGAAAAAGTGGGCTTCTTTTGTTCTCACGATCTTGATGCTGAGCCTTGCCGTCTTTGTCCTCTCACGGCTCATCGCAACGCAGGATGATCCAGATCAATATCGTACCGTTGTCGTCCTCCTTGACCGATCTGCCTCCATGGCGGTGACGGACGAGGAAGGCGAGTCCCGTCTCGATGCCGCGAAGCGAATCGTTCGCGAACGTCTTGAGAAAGTGCCCGACGAAGTCGGAGTGGCGCTGATTGCCTACGACGTCCGAGCCGAAGTTCTGCAGCCTCGCACTTTCAAACGCCGCGAACTCATCTCGCAGCTTGAGTTGGTCACCTTGCGCCCCATGGTCGAGAAGACCGAAGCCGCCTTTGAAGTCGCAAGACTTATCGCGGGGCTGGAGAAACCGGCTGCGATCTGGCATCTTTCAGATCATCCTTTCAAAGAGACGGAGTCCAATTCTGAAATTGCGATCCGCGAACTCATCCTCGCCCGGGAGAGCGCGACAAATACCGGCATCACCGCGTTTCAGATCCGTCCCGTCCCGCTCGAGTATTCGCGCTACGAAGTCTACGCCCAGCTCTCGATGAATGAAGCCGCCGCGGAGCCGTTAACTTCCCGCCTCGAAGTCAGCGTCGGCGGGATCCCGAATCAGCATCGCGAAATCGATTTGAGCCCGGGCGAGCGACTCGGACTGACTTTCCGCCTCAACGGGGTGAGCGATCAGATCCTGCGCCTGAATCTGAAAACCGGGAACGACGTCTTCCCGCTGGATGACACGATCACGATCCCTCTGCCCGACGTCCAGCCTGTTCTCGCCGCTTGGATCCGCCCCGACGACAAAGAAGATCCCTACACGAGGTTCGCGCTGTCTTCGATCCAGGAATCGGGCCGATTTGAATTGCTCAAAGGTTCGCCCGCTGCCTGGCCTCTCAACGAAGAAGTCGATGCGGTGATCTTCGACGGCTGGCTTCCGGAGGAATGGCCCGGGAACATTCCCGCCGTCGTCATCAATCCACCCGGCAGCTCCGGCCCGGTCCTGGCCCGTGCCCTCGCCAATCCGATTCCCTACGACTCGATCCGCGTCGGCAATGACGCGCACCCGGTTCTCTTCCGCGTCAGCAGCAGCCGTGTTGCGCTGACGCAAACTGCGATTTTCCAAAGTGCCGGATCGCTCGAGCCGCTTTGGCTTGCGGGGCAGGATCCGATCCTCGCGGCCGGGGAGGTCAAGGGGCAGCGACTGGTTATTATGGGGTTTTCGCCGGGGGCATCCGAGAGACTGCCCCTCACCGCCTCGTTTCCGCTTCTCATGGGAAATGCGCTCCTTTGGTGTGTGGATCGCCAGGACATGAGTTCTACCGGCGTGGAGCTGCTCTCGACCGGAGACCTCGCGAGAGTCCGGGGAGAAACGATCGAATGGTCGCAATGGGAAGGTCGCGAGATGGCGACCCGCCGGCGTCCCCTCGACGCGGATGTCATTGAGATGGATCGGATTGGCGTTTGGAAAACGTTCGATGCGGAAGGCAAACTTGAGCAGCAGGGCACTTCCCATATTTTATCAGCGGCTGAGAGCAACATCCCGATCCAACCGACTCTCAGCGCCGATGCTGATGAAGCCTATTTCACTGCCGCAGGAGGAGTCGGCGGGAAGCTCAAACTCTGGATTCTTTTCGCGCTCGTCTTTATCCTCCTCCTCGAAAGCTGGCTCTTCCATCGCCATGCTGTCTACTAATTGATTTTTTACCCTTCCTGAATGGACTGGTTGTTTCCTCATGCCCTTTTTCTGATCCTCCCGGCGCTTGCGCTGTTGTGGTGGTGCGATCTGAAATCAACTCATCCGATGGGGCCGGAACGCCGCCGTCTTCTCTTTGTCCTGCGGGCCCTCCTCGTCATTCTCGCGATTTTCGCCATCGCCTCGCCCGCGAGAATCCTAACAAGCCGCGAGCAGGCAGTGATGTTTATCCTCGATCACAGCCGCAGCGAAGGCGAGACCGGGATCAATTCGGTCTACGCCGCCGCCGGAACGATCCGATCCTCACTCAATGCAAATCCACCCGTCGGCTATATCGCGGCGGGCACCTCGCCGAAACTGATTAGTTACCCCGATCGCGGTTCCATAGAAGTTATCCCTGATGAGCGGACCCGCCTCGCGGAAGAGATCGGCGCTTCTTCCAACTACGAGCGGGCGGTCACTCTCGCCCGGGGACTTTTCCCCACCGGAACCTCGAAGCACATCGTCCTCGTCGGGGACGGGGTTGAAACCGGCGGGAGCCTCCTCGCGGCCGCAGAGGAAGCGGCTATTTCGGGGATCAAAATTCACGCCGTCGGTATTGCCGGAGAGATTCAGCCGGATGTTCGGGTCACCAAGCTCACAAGTTCGCAGAGCCGCCTCAATGAGGGAGCGAGCCTCGAACTTGAGGCGACTGTCGATGGATCACTCGGGGGGCCGGGAAGGCTGCGTCTGTTCGAGAACGGGGTCGAAGTTGATGCGGTCGCGGTGGACCTTCTTCCGGGCGAAACCCTGACACATCGCTTCAAGCGGGTTCCTGAGCAGCGGAACATTTACAACTATCGGGTCGTCATTGAAGGGTTTGAGGGACGCGACCGCATCCCCGAAAACAATGAGGCACTCAGCATTGTTGATGTCCGCGGAAAGCCGCTCTGGCTTTACGTGGAGGGAGAGGAAGGTGAGAGCCGCTACCTTGCCGGAGCAATGGAGCGCGAAGGGATCCGGCTCGATGTGCGCTCCCCCGAAGGCCTTCCCGAGTCTCTGCAGCAACTGGCGGGCTACGACGGAATTATTCTCTCCGACATTCCCGCTCATCGCATCGGTGAGACCCGCATGAGCGCGATTCGCGACTATGTCGAGAATCTCGGCGGAGGATTCGTCATGGCGGGCGGCATGAATTCTTTTGGTGTCGGCGGCTACTATCGAACTCCGATTGAAGAAATTCTTCCGGTCAAGCTCAAGGCCCCCGATCAGGAGGAAATGCAAAGTTCTGCCCTCGCCCTCGTCATTGACCGCTCCGGTTCGATGGCCGGGCAGAAGATAGAGATTTGCAAGAGTGCCGCAATTGCGACCGCCGAACTGCTTTCGACCGATGACTACATCGGTATCTACGCCTTCGACTCTCAAGTCCATGAGATCGTCCCAATGACTAAAGTCACTTCCACCAGTGCGATCGCGAATCAAATCTCGCTCCTCGGTTCCGGTGGCGGCACTAACATTTACCCCGGAATGGTCATGGCCCGCGAGGAATTGAACGGCGTCAAAACCAAGATCAAACACATGATCGTCCTGACCGATGGACAAACTTCGGGGCAGGGATATCAGGCCCTTGCGAGCCAATGTCACGCTGAGGGAATTACAATTTCCACCGTCGCGGTTGGCGCGGGAGCTCAAGTCGGCTTGCTGCAGGGGATCGCGGCGGCAGGCGGTGGACAGAGCTACGTGACAATGGACCCGACCGCGATCACCCGGATTTTCACTCAGGATACCATGACCCACACCGGGCGCATGATTCGCGAAGATGCCTTTGAACCGCGCCTCGTCGAAGCACACCCCATGCTCCGCGACTGGGCGGACGGAGAAGCGCCACCTCTCCTTGGCTATGTGAAAACCAATCGAAAGGCAACCGCGCAGGTCCCTCTCGTGACCGATACGGGAGATCCACTCCTCGCGCACTGGCGGTTCGGCCTCGGCAAGGTGACCGCCTTCACTTCAGACTGCAAATCGCGCTGGGCGGCCCTTTGGGTCACTGATTGGAGCGGATACAGCCAACTCTGGTCTCAGATTCTTCGCGAGACAGCCCGCGCTCCGCAGGGGCTGAACATGGACCTGCGCCTCGAAGAGGAAGGCGAAAATGTCGCGATAACCGTCGACCTCGCAGAGGATGCCGGCACCCGGCGAAACGGAGCCACCGTCGAGGCAGATGTCTTTCACGTTCCGGCAAACGCACTCGGGTCGGGAATGAATGCCGTCTCAACCCTTCAGTTGGAGCAGAAAGGCCCGGGTTGGTATGCCTCATCCTTTCGCCCCGTCGAACCGGGCGTCTACCTCGTTCGCGCGCGATCCGGCTCCCAACTTGTCTCCGCCGGTTACGTTCACAACCCCTCGACGGAAGTGGCGACCGGACAAGTGGACGAAGTACTTCTCCGTCAGGTCTGCGCCATTACCGGAGGAACCTTCGTCGAGAATCCAGAGGACGGACTCGAACTCACCGGAACAGATGTCTCCCGCCACGAAGAACTCTGGCCGTGGATTCTCATGGCATTCCTCGTCGTTTATCTCTTTGACCTCTTCGTGAGGCGTTGGGAAAATGCCATGGGAGTTGGGGAAATGATTCGAGGCCAGTCCATAGCCAAAGTGAGAAGACCTTAAACCAAGGGAAGAGATGAGCTGGTATCGTTGGAAGATGTATAAAAATCTTGGATTGGATGACCAAAGAACTGGATTGTTTGAAGCAGTCCGAACTGGTAACTAAGCGACTGAAGACCGAACCACCACAGCGGGATCGGGAAATGCTCCTCGCCATGCGGAATCTATTTCTGTATGGATTTAAATGGATGGATTATCGGTTTTGTGGGTTCGATTAGCATTTGCAATGTTATCCACCGGATTTCCCTACGCTTTCTCTGTAATCAGCGGAACTGCACGGAAAATTCCTGAAGCCGACGGATCACTTCGGGCTTTCCGAGCGAAAGAACCATCACATTCTCGTAACCGGATAG
>CAZOUP010000087.1:0-23615 GCA_964583035.1 uncultured Akkermansia sp. | reverse complement strand
AGCAGGACCGACGCGCCGATAAGCAACCCTTGAAAAAGCGAATTCCTATCAGTTAGTTGCACCCCCTCAATCCCAGCAGGACCGACGCGCCGATAAGCAACCCTTGAAAAAGCGAATTCCTATCAGTAAGCGGTCTACCTGCGGGGCAGTCAGTTTCGCGTGGCGAAGATCACGGAACTCAGCCCCACGGAAATCAAAGTCTACCTGGAGGAGGTATCGCCATGAAGTCTTTGACGCTTCAACTCTTTGCCAAGAGCCCGCATCTCCGCATACCACTGGCGATCCGCTTCGTTCTTGTTCATGCCCCGGAGCGACCGCTTCGGGCTGTGCTTTCCCCGCCGCTTTTCAGCGGGCATCGACTCCGCCGCTTTTACAAGCGGGTCGGGCTGGTGGGGGTGTTTCTTCGCAGGCTTCATACCTTATAATACATGCAAATCACTGTCACCGTCAACGATACAGCGACCGAGGCACTAAACCGCCTCGGCGAAGGTCTCGGCTCGCGTGAGACGCTCCACTCCGTCATAGGCATGGCTGTCGAGGCGGGAATCCGCAACCACCTCAAGAGTGAGGGCTATGTCGGGCGCGTCTGCACCCCCTCAATCCCAGCAGGACCGACGCGCCGATAAGCAACCCTTGAAAAAGCGAATTCCTATCAGTTGAGGTTGAATGATGCGGCCTCCCAGTCCCTGATGATTTCGCTCCTGGTGATAGTGATCAAGGTATTCAGTGACGGCGTAGCGCAGAGGTCTTTCACTGAAGAAAATCATCTGATCGAGACACTCCTCTTTGATCGAGGGAACAAAGCGTTCCGCGAAAGCATTGAGATTCGGCGATCGTTTCGGCAGCCGAACAGACTTAATCCCCTCGCGACGAAGTATTCTCTTGAACCCGGCCGTAAACAAGGGATCGCGATCATGGATGAGGAATCTACAACCAGTGAGAAACCCTTCAAATCCGTCCTTCAGGTTCCGCGCTACTTGCTCCATCCAAAGCCCATGGCATTCCGCTGAAATTCCAGCGATGTTCACTTCCCTGGTCGCGAGCCGAATCACAGACAGCACCTGATAACGCACGATTCCTCTCAAAGTCCAGATTTTGACCGTGAAGAAGTCCTTAGCTGCCATCACATCCCAGTGGCGCCTGAGGGATTCCGCCCATGTTGTCCGCTGCCCTCGTTCGGGTGCTGGCTCAATTCCGTCATCTTTGAGGATATTTGCCACGGTGCTGCGGCAGACCTCATGACTAAGAATATCGAGGGCATCATGGATTCTCGTGTACCCCCACCCTTCATTCTCCTTCGCCATTCTTACAACAAGCTCAGCAATACCTTTCTTCGTTGTCGGCCGCCCCACTCGGCGCTTATCACTCGAATCGTATTTCTTGGCGACTAACGTTCTGAACCACCGAAGAAGTGTCTGCGGAGTCGCGAGATTGGCGACTTCTTTGAGTCGACTAAATCGTATTTTTTTGGCTTTTGCCGCCAGACGCCTACGATCATTGAACTGCGGGCGCCTTCCATGCATTTCCTTCAGTATCCGAAATTCCTCCTGGAGGTATCCGATCACCGCTTGCTGATCTCGATTGATCCAGCCTGCTAGACAAAGGAGGATAAAATGATACGGACTCATGGCCGCAAAATGCCAGTTCCTTCCTAATTTTCGATCAAAACCTCACCTCTTCGCCTATTATAACACGCTAATTATTCGCTACTTCCGTACGTGCACCCCCTCAAACCCGGCCGGACCGACGCCTCGATAAAATTCCTTGAATAAGGAAATTCCTGTCAGTAAATCCCCTAACAGTAACCCTGTCATCCCATGGCTGTACTAAGAGTTGGAGAGATCAATATCCGTGCGACTGACCCCGCCACGAGTCGGCGTTTCTGGTCGACCCTGCTCGGGCATGAGTTCGAGGACTGCGGCATCGGCTGGGGCTGTTTCGTGGCCGGCACACTTTTCCTCGTCGAGCCGCTGAACTCAAACGCCGCGCCCCCACCTTTCCGGTTGACTCTGCACGTGGACGACGTTGCAGCCTCGCTGGCGGAACTGTGCGCAGCCGGATTTAAGACCGACAAGTTCGTAGGGCCGGCGGATTTTCTCAATTGGTGCGATTTCCATCGCTTTAGCTTCGTGACGGATCCCGATGGCAACCGGGTATGTCTCCTCTCACCGGACCCTAGCCAGGCAAACCACTTCAGATCGGCGGCAGCCAGTGCGGGCATAACCGTTGAAGAAGTGGCGGCCGAAGACCTGCGCCGACGCAAGCTGTGATGACTGATAGGAAACCTCTGCACCTCCTTAATCCCGGTAGGACCGACGCACCGATAAGAACTCCTTGAAAAAGGAAATTTCAGTCAGTCAGTTGAAAACTGAAAACTTGCTAGTGGAACCTGCCCTTTCTTTCGTGTTTGCTGAGACGTGCCTTTCCTGTCGGTCATTATCCCCACGCTGAATGAAGCGGCAAACCTTGCGGCGACGCTGGGGTGCTTTCGCGCGTCGGGGTTGGAGGAGGTGATTGTCGTCGATGGAGGAAGTGAAGATGAAACGGTCGCACTCGCTACGGCGAGTGGGTATCAAGTGCTCGTTTGTCCCAAACCGGGGCGGGCGCGGCAGATGAATCTCGGGGCGCGGGCAGCGACGGGGGAAGTGCTGCTCTTCACACATGGGGATACGCTCATTCCTGAGGCGGCACTTAGACGCATGATCGCAGAAATGAAGGGGGATCCTGAGCTCGGGGGCGGCGGGTTTGCGCGGCGCTTTGCTTCGCGGTCCCTCCTGCTGCGCTTCACGGCCTGGTGCTCGGACTTTCGCGGGCGATGGTGGGGGCTTTTTCTCGGCGACCAGGGGATTTTTGTGAGGCGATCCGTCTTCGACAAGCTTGGTGGCTTTGATGAAGCGGTTTATCCGGGGGAGGATCTGGTTTTTTCCTATCGCATGGCGAAGGCGGGGAAGACACGGTTAATGGGGCCTCCTGTTGTCAGTTCGTCGCGGCGATTTGAGACGAGGGGCGCGTGGCGGCAGACTCGATTGGACATGGTGGCAGCCAGCGAAATCCTTCGCGAAGCGAGACGGAGGGCCGCCTCATGACTTGGGTCCGTAAACTGATTTGTTATCATGGCCAGCTCGGGGTTCTTCTGGGCGCGGCGGTGGGCGCGGTGCTCAATCTCCGGGTGCGGTGGCGACTGGTTCTCGAGCAGATTGTCGCGATCGGGTTTGGCTCGCAGTTGGTCGTCATGACGACGGGAGCGTTTACGGGGGCGGTTTTTGCGGCGCAGTCATTCTTCAAATTCAGCGAGATCGGGATGGCGTCGGCGACGGGGCCGGTCGTGTCGATTGCGATGGCGCGTGAGTTGGGGCCGGTCCTGGCCGGGTTGATGGTCGCAGGGCGGATGGGCGCGTCGATGGCTGCTGAAATCGGGACGATGAAGGTGACGGAGCAGCTCGATGCGCTTCGCTCGATGGGGGTGAGTCCGGTGGACTATCTCGTCGTGCCGCGGATCCTCGCGATCCTGGTCTCGATGCCGATTCTGGTGGCAGAGGGCATTGCGCTCGGGATTCTCGCCTCTGACGTGCTGACGACGAAGGTCTTCGGCGTGCCGGAGGTTTGGTATCGCTACCAACTCATGAATCACACGGGGATGGGAGATGTCCTCTGCGGGGTGATCAAAGGGGCGGCCTTCGGTTTGCTCATTGCACTAATTTCCTGTCGCCATGGGTTGTGGACGCAGAACGGAGCGGTTGGGGTCGGGCGTTCGACGACGCGGGCGGTGGTGGACTCCAGCCTCGCGATTCTGATCATGAATTTGTTCCTCACTTTAATTTTGAATCAACTCTTACCGATGGTCTCGCTGAATTGATGGAGGAAAAAACGACAGTTGAGTATTTTTTTGAACTCTCTGAGGTTTGCACTTCATTGGGAGGGAAAGAGATTCTCCGGGGGGTGAACCTCCGGATTCCGACGGGGAAAACGACGGTTATCCTCGGTGGGAGCGGCGCGGGGAAAAGCGTTCTCTTGAAACATCTCAACGGGTTGCTCCGACCCGGAAGCGGCAGGATTTCTGTCGCCGGGCAGGAGATTCAGTCGATGCCGGAGCCCGCTTTGTTGGGAGTGCGAAAAAGGATCGGGATTCTCTTTCAGGACGGGGCGCTTTTTGATTCGCTGACCGTGGGCGAGAACGTGGCCTTTCCTTTGTTGGAGTTGGGATGGAAAGATCGGAGTGAGATTGATGCAGCCGTCGCGAAAGCGCTCGAACAGGTTGGCCTGCCCAGCGAAGAGCAAAAGATGCCGTCGAAACTTTCAGGCGGGATGAGAAAACGGGCTTCGCTGGCGCGGGCGATGATCTTTCATCCGGAATGTCTTCTTTGTGACGAACCGACGGCGGGGCTGGATCCGATCTTGTCGGAGACGATCTCTCACTTGATTCGATCCCTTGTCACAGAGCGGAAGACGACGGCGGTGGTCGTGACGCACGATCTCGGGGCGATGACGATCATGGCGGACCATGTGATTTTTCTGCGGGATGGGAAGGTGCGTTTCTCGGGGGATTTGGGGGCGTTGGCGGCGGCGAAAGATGAGGGGATTCAGCAGTTTTTGAGCGCGACCGGTGGCGGGGGGTAGGTGTTGGGTGTTGGATGTTCCGCGCGGCGGCCGGAATGTTGGATGGTCGCCCTGCGAAAGGGGAGAAGGTATTTGTGGGGCGCACGATTGGACTGGCGTCGATTTTGAAAGCCGTATTGATGAACGGCAGGTTTGATCGCATAGTGGTGGGGGCGGTCGATTTTTGCGACGGCGACACGAAACAGATGGCATCCGGAAAACAGCGCACCGAACTTTACGTCGGTCTTTTTGTCCTGCTTGGAATGCTCCTTCTCGGAGGGTTCGCTTTTCAATTTGGAAAGTTTGGAAAACCCGGGGGCGAGACCTATCCCCTGACAGTGAAGGTCCGCGATGCTTCGGGGATTCGGGTCGGGGCACCGGTCCGCATCGGAGGGCTCGACATCGGCACGGTCAGTTCGGAGCCGACTCTCGGTGCGGAGTTTAAGAGTCTCTCGATTGAGATTCAGGTTCGTGAGGGAATGCGAATCCCGCGCGGTTCGGAGGTGAATATTGGTACGAGCGGCCTCATGGGGGACCGCTTTATCCGAATCCTCCCGCCGGAAACTGTCGCGGGCGGCTTTTACAATCCCGGGGAGGAGGTCGCGGCTTCTTCGACGGCGACGATTGACGATGTCGCGACGGGAGCGGTGGAAACTTTAGGGCAGGCTGAGCAAACGCTTGAGCAAGTCGGAGAATCGATCCGGCAATTGAACGACATTTTCCGGCGGTTTGATGAAGGAGTCCTCGACACCGAAAATATCGACAACTTGAAGACGATGATGGCGAGCTTACGGGTCGCTTCAGAGAGAATCGAAGAGGCTTCGGAGCGCTTCGGCCCGATCCTTGACGAGACGAGCGAAACGATCAAGACCGTGAAATCAACGGCGGAAGAGGCGCAGACGACTCTTGCCGAGGTCAGCACCGGAGTGGAAGTATTCTCGGAGACTCTGCGGGTCGTGGATCCGGTGATCCTGAAATTTGACGGCACTTTGAATCAACTTCGGGACACTCTGGCCTCAGTCGATGGGCTCATGAGCGGGGTTGATGGGGGAGATGGCCTCGCCAATGCGCTCTTGAATGACGAAGAGCTGCGCCGTGACTTAAGCGATTTCGTCGATAAGCTGGAGCGAAACGGGATCTTGTTTTATCCGCGGGAAAAGACTTTGTTTCAAGGAGGTGATGGAGAGAGGAAAAAGTCCGGTCCGAAATTGATGGGGAAACCATGAAGTTCCCGAAGGTTGATCATTAATGAGTTATCTTTTTATTCTTAAGCGATTCGAGATTTGGCTGCTCCTTGGAATAGTCGTCGCTTTGCTTGTCTTTGCCTTTCAGCCGATTGAGGAAGCCGCCATAGCGAGGGTTGAAGTGGCGGACGACATTTCGAAAGTGTTCGAGATGGGAATTGAAGAAAGCCAGTCGGATCCGGAGGCAGTGGTTGAGCCGACGGGTTTTCAAGTCACTGCGGTGAAGGTGGAGCCGACCGAACAGGGTCAGGTCGTTGAGGTAACCCTCTTAGCTCGCGCTAAATCGGAGGAGCCTGTTTTTGTCACCGACGAGACTCTCAAGGCGAGCACGGGGGACGGTCTGCCGATTCCCCATTTTTTCGCGCCTTTTCAGACGCCTCAGTCAGTGAGCGGGGCGGAGGAATCGCTCGTCACAGTGAAGTTATGGATGGCTCACTCAGCGGATTCGATCTGGCTGGATTTTCAGGGAGATCGAGCAAAAGCGGAATTGCCGGGTGAGTCATGAGCGAACTGTCGGCAGAGTTCCTGCTCATCAACAACAACAACACGCGGACGAAGTTCGCCCTCGCGAGTCGGGACGAGCTCATGGCTCACGAGTCAATGATGTCGAGCGAGGTTTCGGCGGAGACGGTTCGCGAGCACCTGCGAAACTGGGATTGGGAGAAGGTGGTGCTGGCCTCAGTGGTGCCATCGAATATTCCGGCCTTGAAAGAAGCACAGGACAAGAAACCGATCATCGAGATCTCGCATAAAATTGCTCTCGGCGTTGAGGTCGATTTTCCAAACCCGGCGACGATCGGAGCGGATCGCCTTGCGAACGCGGCGGCGGTGACGGGGCGTTTTCCGGGTGAGGCGGTTATCGTCGTTGATTTTGGAACGGCGGTGACGTTCGATATTATCGATGCGAGACCTGCCTACGTCGGCGGCGTCATTGCTCCGGGGCTGGATGCGATGAAACACTACCTGCACCAAAGAACGGCGCTGTTACCCGAGATCGAAATTATTCGCCCCGGGAGTGCCATCGGGAAGTCCACGGTCGGAGCGATGCAGTCCGGCGCTTTCCACGGCTACCGTGGGCTGGTGCGCGAGATTCTCTCACAAATTCAGTCAGAGATGGAAGGTTCGGCAAAAGTGATTGCGACAGGAGGATATGCGGCTTTGATAGCGCACGAGTTTTCAGAGATCGAATCTGTCGAACCTCTGCTCACCATGCGTGGTCTCCTCAAGGTGGCTCATCTAAATTTTCCTTCATGACAAATTCCCAGGCAATAGGCATCGACTTTGGTGGCACTTCCGTGAAATTAGCGGTCGTCGAGGGATCGGAGCTTCTCACCGATGTTTATCGGATTCCGACGCAGGATTTCATCGGACCTGATCCTTTGATCGCGGCGATCACGGAGGTGGTGAAGGAATTAAAAGCCGATTTTCCCGATGTCGTCGGGATCGGAATTGGCGTCCCGGGTGCGGTTGACTACAAGACGGGGGTGACCTACAACCTCACCAATGTCCGCGGCTGGTCGGATGTGCCGCTCCGTGACAAGCTTGCGGAAAAGACAGGGCTCCCCACGGTCCTCGATAACGACGCGAACTGCATGGCTTTCGCCGAGTGGAAATTCGGGGCCGGTCAGGGTTTTCACAACGTGGTCTGCGTCACCCTCGGCACCGGAGTCGGCGGCGGTTTAATTCTCAATGATAGTCTCTACCGGGGTAGCACTTCGGCAGCTGGTGAGATCGGTCAAATGAGTATCGATTGCGAGGGAGTCGAGGGTCCCTACGGCAATTCCGGCGCGCTCGAACGCTACATCGGGAATCGTCAGATCGGAGAAATGGCGGCGCGGATGTATGAAGAGAAAGGGTTGCCAGTCCCGGCGGATCACAGCCCTGAGGCCCTTGCGACGCTGGCCCGCGAAGGAGATCCCGTCGCGCGCGAAGCATGGGGGATGGTCGCCTTTTACCTGGGCTCGAATCTGATGAGCACGATCTATCTCCTGAACCCTGATGCGATCGTGATTGGGGGCGGGGTCTCCTATGCCGGGGATTTGCTTTTTGGACCGCTCAAACGGCGCCTTGAAGAGACCTTGACGAAAGAGTGCTTCGATCATCTCACGGTCGTGAATGCCCGCTTTGGAAACACTGCCGGGATTATTGGCTGCTCTGCGATGGCGGCGGACTTGGGATAGTGGAACGGGCGTTTCAAGACGGTTCTCCCTAAAGCCTCACGACCTCCGTAAGATCTCCCAATCGGCAAAGGACTGAGCCACTGCGGAATAGGAAAGCTGGTCTGTCGCGATTCTCTGCGATCTTTCAATGGCGGTGGCGTATTCGGCATCGTCCCTGAGCACTCCCGCAAGCCGGTCGATGGCACCTTCTTCACCAGCACTGAATTCCGGAAAGGCGATCTTTTCCAGGGTCGAGTTTCCCCCAACGCAGAGGGTTCGGGCAAGAAGGCAGTCGCCGGCGATCTGACCGGGCACGCCACTGAGATCGCGCTGAAAGACGACACGATGCGTCGCGAGGAGTCGCATGTAGTTCGGGTAGGGTAGGGCGGCCTCAACTATTTGGAAAACTCCCTCTGGAAATTGTGTGGCAAGCGAATGGAGCTGGCGTGAGCCCCTCTTACCGCCGGTATTGATCACCGTGATGCGAGGGATCGGGAGTTGGCCGGCGAGAGAGATCAATTCCTGGATCGCGCGGAGGTGATTTCGCGAGGCGGTTTTGAATTCTCTTGTTCCAATCAAAATGCCGGAGCGGGTTTCAAGGGGGCGGGAAAAATCCCAGCCCGGAAGGTCCAGCGGATAGGGCGTCGGGATGGTTTTCAATTTTGCTGAAAATTCCGCCTCGTTGATTCCTGTCGGGCAGGGTGGCGGCGTCAGGGTGGGTGAGAGGACACCGTCGGCAAGGGCGATCAGTTTCCGGTAGGCCAGTCGGGCGCGGAGGGAGCGCAGCTGCTTTGCGATCTGAGTTTCACTGCATTCCTTCCAAGTGACGATCACGGGGATGCCTGCTGCCTTAAGCTGACGGGCCGCTTTTAGACTGATCCACGCCCGCTTTCGAATGAGCACGATAACCCCGTCGAATCGTTCTTTTTGCGTGATGACTGCTTCGGCGGAGTCGAAAAAAGCACCGCGGGTCGCCGCCGCGTAGGCGTGGAAATTAATGGGAGCGTGAATCCCCGGAAAGGGCCCGGACGGTAATTCCCGGTAGTCGAGGAACGGATCACGTCCCTGTGGATTCAGGACTGCGAGAGAGACCGGTGACACGTCGGAATCGGTCATTGGAAAAAGATGGTACGCGATACTGGATTTGAACCAGTGACCCCCACCGTGTCAAGGTGATGCTCTACCCCTGAGCTAACCGCGCATTGCTCTCAGATACTGAGGGCCGCGAATTTAGCCGCAGAGACATCAATTCGCAACTGGAATATTTGGGTCTGTCGTTGAGGGTGGCGCTGTGAGTGAGTCGCAGGGAATCGAACACCGTTTTGAGTTGGAATGGATGAATCGCACGGTTTATACCGTCAGGTTTCCGGCTCCGGAGTCATCGCGGGGCACGGTTTTGATCCTTCATGGGCTTGGTGATCATGTCGGGCGTTATGCCTGGGCGATCGAGCTTTTTCAGGAGCAGGGATTCGAGGTCCTGGGTATTGATTGGCCGGGCTGTGGAAAGTCCTCGGGGATCCGGGGGGACCTTCCCATTCTCGATGACGCCTGCCGCATGGTGGAGGAAATACTCACCGCACTTGAGGTCACCCCGGTCGGGGTTCTCGGGCATTCGACGGGAGGATTTTTCCTCACTCATTTCCTTGCCCGTTCTCTCCCGTCATTCAAATCGGTGAAATGGGCCTGGTTTTCGTCGCCTCTGCTCGATCCCTCTCACGGTCAAAATGTTCTGAAGATTGCAGCGGCGAAGCTCCTCGCGAAGGTGTTTCCAAAATTTACCCTCAGCACCGGAGTATATCCGCGGGATTGTTTTCACACCGGAGGCGGGCCACGGGCTCGGAATTTCGACGAGGGGGTCCATAACCGGATCTCGCTGCGTTTTGGGAAGGATCTGCTCGATCCTGAAAAAATGGCGATGAAGGTCGCAGGGAGGATCGATGAAAGTATTTCGATTCTGCTCACTCAGGGAGCGGCTGATCATGTTTGCGCTCCTGAGGTGGCGGAACCTTTCGTCCGGAAATTGAAAACACGGGAGAAGGCTTTCCTCCTCGTCTCAGGGGCACGTCATGAACCTTTTCGTGAAACTGATGCCGATGGATTTTTTAGTCAGGTGAGGACTTGGTTGGCGCGGCGATAAACCCAGTCTCTTGCTTGACACTGCCGACGAAATTTCCGAAACTGCCCGCCATGTCATCTAAATTTTCTCTCCTTGTTAGTATGCCGGATGAAGGACCCGTCGCTCATGAGCTCGACGGCGATTCGATTTCCCTGGGCCGTGGCCCGGATAATGTTATTCAAGTTCTCATTGCAGAGGTCTCCGTGAAACACGGTGAACTGAAGGCTGATGGCGGCGGTTTCAAAATTGTTGACCTTGGCTCCACCAACGGAACTCTGCTCAATGGAGCAAAGGTCGGTGGTGAAGGTTCCGCTCTCAGCCCGATGGATAAAGTCCTTCTCGGGGCGACGGTCAGCGCTTACTTCGTCCCGACGGCGGTTCTTGCCGCGACCCCTCCTGAAGAATTGATTGCCTCGATCGAGGCCTCACCGAAGTCCACTCCAACGCCGGGAACGGCAAAGGTAGCGGTCGCTGCTCCGGTCGCCCAGCCTGCTCCGGGAGTTCCTGTTGCCCGGCCCGCAGTGGCTCTACCGGTGAAGCCCGGAGCGCTCACTCCGGCTGTAGCCGGTGCCGCGACCGTGAAGCTCGAACAGGTGCGACCTGGGCCACCAGCTCCGGGGCCGGCACGGCCTCCTGGTGTTGCCCCCGCTGCCCCTGCACCTCCTCGTCCTGTCGGCGGTCCGCCGGCCCCGGGGGCTGCTCCTGTCGCGCCACCTCGTCCTGCAGGTGGGCCTCCAGCTCCCCAGCCCGTTTCACCGGTTCCGCTTAAGCGTCCGGGTTCCGACGGCGCTCCAGCGGCGCCTTCAGTTCCGCTTCCCGGGCCGCCCAGGGTGAAGCTGGATTGATTGACGGATCGAATTGATTCATTTAACCGCCGTAGCTCGTCAAACATGAGCTGCGGCGTTTTTGTTTCCCGCAGAAAGTCAGATGTGCCGACGGCGGTTCTGAGTTGAAGCGGCTGAGAGACACTTAATGAGTCAGCGCGTAAAACACGATGTTGATCCCGAGAGGGTAAGCGTATTTTTCCGAGAACTCCTTGAAATACCAGGGGTCGGTCCCTTCCTCTTCCCATCCATCGCCAAGGTCGGTGTTGAAGCAGATCATCATGCAGACGCGCCCGTTGTCATCCAGGATCGCACGGTAGTGGGGCGTCTCTGATCCGGGTTTGTTCCACTCGTAGGTGATTCCCTGCTCGCGGCCCATCTGCGCCATGCCGACGGCGGGGATTTGCGGTTTAATTTCAACATCAAAAACCATGTGAAAAATGGGGTGATCGAGCTCCAATTCGACATATTCACGATCCGGAAAGATTTGCTTCACGGCGCGATAGAAATTTTTCCATTCATAGATGCCCCAGAAATCATCGACCATGATGAAACCGCCATTGAGGAGGTATTCGCGCAGAATCTGGGCCTCTTCTTCGGTGATCCAGATATCACCGGGTTCAATCATGTAGACGAAGGGATAATGCCGCAGCTGCTCGGCGTCGATATCGACGATGGCACCCTTGGGATTCACTTCGAGAGAGGTAAGCTGCTGGAGACGATAGGAAAAATTCAACTCGCTGTCGGGATAATCAATCATCCACTTGGCGCGCTGCCCCATCCAGGTGCCGGAGTTATAGCGGAGGCGGGCAAAGGTGAAAACGTCGTTCGGAACGGCCTGACTGACGGGCCAGTCAGGAAAGTCGTAAAACCGGCCTCCGCGGAAATCTCTCGGATCCTCAGGAATGCTGACATCTTCGATGCCAAAGTAGGTCGGCTCGTAGCGGTTCAGCGCTTCCTGGGCTCTCGTGAGACACACTGCGCTGAGGAAAAGGAGAAAAAAAGCAGAGAGTCTCAAGGGTCGGCGCATCACGAAAGATACGAGGGGAAACTGCTTCAGAGCAACGAAAAGCGAAGCTCAATGGAGGTGTATTTTCTTTTTTAGAATAATTCTTGATATAAACAACCGCCCCGCTAATTGTGACGTAGTCTCAATAACGAGCATGAAAGATTCTTCAACCGACACCCTGACCGCCGAAAAAATGGGCGGATTGCGCATGACGAAACAGCGTCAGGTCGTTTACGAAGTGGTCCAGGAATTGGCGACGGACCACCCTACTGCCTCAGAAGTCTACGCAAAAGCGAAGGATTTGATGCCGACGATTTCTCTCGCAACGGTTTACAATTGTCTTGAGACGCTGACGGATGCCCATGCTATCACCCAGGTGAACATCGACCGCGAAGCGTCACGGTTTTGTCCCAACTTGCAGCCGCATGCTCACTTTTTCTGCGCGAAATGCGATTCCGTCTTCGATGTGAATCTTCACCGGCGGGCGAATGCCGCCGAGCCATGGAATCTCCCGGAAGGGTCGCTCATCGACGAAGTGAATGTCGCGATGCGCGGGGTCTGCCCGAATTGCCGCAAAGATTAAATTTCCCCACACGAAACCAGATAATTTCTTAAAGACATGAGCCAATCTCTTAAAATTGAAAACCTCCACGCTTCCGTGGAGGGCACTGAAATCCTCAAAGGACTTACCCTTGAGATTCCCAAAGGGGAAGTCCACGCGATCATGGGTCCGAATGGTTCCGGTAAGTCCACCCTTTCGAAAGTGATGGCCGGCCACGAAGACTATGAGGTCACCGAAGGTACTGTTTTTATGGATGATGAGAACCTTCTCGATCTCGAGATCGACGAGCGCTCCCGCGCCGGATTTTTCCTCGCCTTTCAGTATCCTCACGAGATTCCCGGTGTGAGCAATGCCAACTTCCTCCGCGCCGCACTTCAGGCGCGCCTTCCAAAAGGGGAGGAGATTGATGCCGTCGCGTTTTACAAAGACATGTATTCCAAAATGGATGCGCTGAGTATGGACCGGAAGTTCACGGGCCGTTCCGTGAACGATGGATTTTCCGGCGGAGAGAAGAAGCGGAATGAGATTCTTCAAATGATGATGCTGGAGCCCAAGTATGCGGTTCTCGATGAAACAGACTCGGGTCTCGATATTGATGCGTTGAAAATCGTCGCCGAGGGCGTCAACCGGATGCGTTCCCCGGAGCGTGGATTTTTAGTGATCACCCACTACCAGAGACTGCTTGATTACATCGTGCCGGACGTCGTCCACGTCATGTTCGACGGTCGCATTGTGAAGACCGGCGGGAAAGATCTCGCCCTCGAGCTCGAAGCAAAGGGTTACGACTGGGTCACCGAAGAACTCGCCGTCACCGCCTGATCGAATTTTTTTACGAAACCTCAACGAGGATATAGCCATGCCAGACAGCGCCACCTTAGAAGCCGTCAAGATTGACAACGAAGCCGGGGATTTTTCCTACCCGGAAGATTACAAGCACGACGCCGGAGTCGGGCTTTCCGAAGCGACGATCGATTACATTTCCGACGTCAAAGGCGAGGCCGATTGGATTCGCGAGTTTCGTAAAAAAGCGCTGAAGATCTTCGAAGCGAAGCCGATGCCGACGAACTGGGCGACGAAGGACCTTGAGAACATCGTTTTCGAGAATATTCGTTATTATCTTTCAAAAGGACAGACCCCGACCCGCAGTTGGGATGATGTGCCTGATGATGTGAAGGAAACCTTCGAGCGTCTCGGGATTCCTGAGAAGGAGCGGAAATTCCTCTCTGGCGTCGAGGCACAATTCGACTCTGAAGCGGCCTACTCCAACGTGAAGGAAGAGCTTACGAAAGAGGGCGTCATCTTTGTGAACTCCACCGAAGGTTTGCGTGAGCACCCCGAGCTTTTCCGCAAATGGTTCGGCAAAGTGATCCCGACGGGCGACAACAAATTTTCGGCGCTCAATAGCGCGGTTTTCTCCGGCGGCTCATTCATCTACGTGCCTCCGGGCGTGAAGGTGAAGCATCCTCTCCAGGCCTATTTCCGAATCAACGCGGAGAATTTTGGTCAGTTCGAGCGGACCCTCATCATTGTCGATGAAGGCGCCGAGGTGACTTACATGGAGGGCTGCACCGCACCGAAATTCGAGACCGCGACGCTCCACAGTGCCGTCGTCGAGCTCGTTGCGATGAAGGACGCGAAAATTCAATACATCACCGTTCAGAACTGGTCGGCGAATGTTTTTAACCTCGTCACGAAGCGGGGCCTCGCTCATGAGAATGCGGAGATCCGCTGGATCGATTGCAACATCGGTTCGCGCCTCACGATGAAGTATCCCGGCGTGATCATGAAGGGTCGCAAGGCCCGCGGTGAGGTCATCTCGATCGCTCTGGCAAACGATGGTCAACACCAAGACACCGGCGCGAAGATGATTCACGCAGCGGATGAAACGACTTCTAACATTGTCGCTAAATCAATTTCGGTTGGCAAAGGCCGCTCGACTTATCGGGGGCAGGTTCACATTCCTAAGCATCTCAAAGGGTGCAAAAACAACACGGAGTGCGATGCCCTGCTCATCAACTCATCGAGCCGCACCGACACCTACCCGGCGATTACGGTGCGTGGCAATCAGCATGCGACCCAGCACGAAGCGAGCGTGAGTCAGGTCAGCGAAGATCAGATTTTTTACATGAAGCAGCGTGGCCTCAGCGAAGGCGCGGCGATGAGCTTGAGCGTGAATGGTTTCGTCAATGACCTCGTTCGTGAGTTCCCCATGGAATACAGCGTCGAGCTGAAACGCCTCATCGACATGGAGATGGAAGACAGCGTGGGCTGATCCTGACCGAAAACGAAAAATTATCCGGATAAGAAAGATAGCATGTCTTCAACCCTTTCAGAAAACGAGACGGCGGTCACCGAAGAGGCCTCTGTGCCCTGGTTCGCCGCCCCTCCCGTTCACGATATTGCTCTGGAGCTTCCCGAGTGGTATCGCGAAGTCCAGTCGAGATCGTGGCAGAAATTCCTCGATCTCCCCGATCCTGAGCGCCGCGACGAGAACTGGCGTTTCGCCGACCTGCGGAAATTGCGCTTTTCGGAACTGATCGCGGCGCGCCCCGCTGACAACGTCGAGTCGCTCGTGCAGCGCGCCAAGGCGGAGCGAGTCGAGCACTTTGCCGCTCATTTCGTTTTTGCGAACAATCGTCTCATCTATTCCGAGGTCGCGGACCTTCCGGAGGGAGCGATCTGTCTCCCCATCAATCAGGCGCTCGCTGATCATGGTGATGTCGTCCGCGATCATTTCATGAAGGAAGAGGGCAGTCTCGGGGGTGCAAAGTTTCAGGCACTTCACGGGGCGGCAACGCTGAGCGGTCTCTTCGTTCACGCACCGAAAGGATGTGTCATCGAGAAGCCGGTGGTGGTTCACCATTTTTCAGGAGGAGACTTCCAGGCCATCTTCCCGCACACCCTCGCGGTGGCTGAAGACAATGCCTCGATCTCGATCATGGATTTTTTCGAATCCATCGTCGACGGCGAGCAAAGTGTCATCGTTGGCGGAGTCGATCTCGCCGCGTCAAATGGAGGGCGCGTGCAGTATGTCTCGATGCAGGATGAAAGCGACAACGGCCCCAAGCACGTCCAACTCAACAGCTCCCGCGCCGGACGAGATGCTAACATCGTGACTGCGTTTGTTAACCTCGGAGCTTCCTGGGTCCGCAACGAGTCGATCAATCACATGCAGGACTGCGGGTCCGACATCCAAATTTTCGGGGCCTGTCTCGCAAATGGATCGCAGGAATATGATCAGCGTACTTTGCAATCACACGAGGCACAGCACACGACGAGTGATCTTTTGTTCAAGAACGCCCTCTACGACGAGTCCCGCACCATCTTCGCCGGCTTGATTCAAGTCCAGCCGGGTTCGCACCACACTGATTCCTACCAGACCTGCCGCAATCTTCTCGGGAGTGACAAAGCGGAGGCAAATGCGATGCCCGGTCTGGAGATCGATGCCGATCAGGTGAAATGCTCACACGGTTCGACTTCCGGGCAGATCAGTGACGAAGAGATTTTCTACCTCCAGGCTCGCGGAATTCCGGCCGAGTCGGCGCGCCAGATGATCAGCCTTGGATTCCTCAATGAATCTGTTTCGAAGCTGACTGGTGCCGAAATAAAGCAGAATCTCTTCGAGCGGATCGAGCGGAAATTCGCTTCCTTGCGCAATTGGTAGGGGAAAGTTTTACTTTTCAGACATGGAACGAAGATCGTTCCGCTACGGTCGGTGATCAGGTTAGCGCTTCACGGTGCTGGAACGTCCGGCTTCATACATTTCGACGATCATGCTGTTGACCGGAACACCGGCGACGCGATAGCCCTCATCTTCGGTGAGAAGGTCGTAAGATCGCTCCACGCCCCGGTAGGGGCGGATACTGACGATGGAGGAGCCACCTTCGACGACGTCGCCGAGCTGCAATTCTTTCGCGCGGATTCCCCCAAGGCGATGCATCGTGCAGAGATCGACCGAGGCACCGTTGGAGAATCCAATTTCTAAAAAGTCGGAATTCTCCGGGTCTTCGAGATAGCCGTGGATCTGCTGAATCCGGACCGGCTCGCCGTCGTATCCGATCACGAGATCGCCGGCTTTCAGCGTCTCGATAGCCTGCGAACCTGCCGGGGTATCAATGAGCGTTCCCTCTGGAAGACACATAAACATCAACTTCAGTGGTGCCAGCGCCACCGCCGTCGTTGCCGCGAGGCCGGCCGTAGCCATCCCAATCCCAAGGAGGGCGCAACTGCTCAAGCATAGAGGCAGGGCGAGGGCCGCGAAGATCGAGAGGCATCGTCGCGGGCAACGGAAAATATAGGCTATTGCTCGGAGACAAATCATAAAAGCGGGGAGACCCTAGAAATGAGTCTACCAGTTTTCACGTTTCGGAACAATGACGAAAGCGTAACACGGTCGAATTTTTCATCGGTGAAAACTCGGGCGACTTGAATTTTGGTGCAAAGTGTTCGTTTTCAGGTCAGCACATAACGCTAAAACCAAACCGCTGCATGATCGGCCGTCTTCAGCAAACTTTTGCCGTTCAAGACCTCGTTGGGCACGCGGTAGGGGCCGACCTCAAGGGTGAAAACCTAAGTCCTGATGCTGCAGCGCTTTTATGGCGCGAGATTGATCGTCGAACCTGCCTGTTCGATCAGATTCACCGATTATACCGCGATGCCCGCCTCATTGAGCGCACCTTTCCTGAACCGTTGGCTCAGCATATCTTCGGCATGGCGATGGGTGCGAAGATCTCAGCGATCCCTAAGAGGGTTGCACCAGAATCTTCGTCACGAGCTGATTCAAAACGAGATGCGGCTCCAACTGCGTCGTGACGAGGCGCTCATTGGCTTCGAGGCATGCTTCGAGGGCATTTTTTAACTCGCCCGAGGTGAAACGATTCGAGACCTGTGCGGCGAGGAACAATGGGTAAGCCGAAATGCCGCCGTCTTTCTTCCGCGGAAGATGAGCGGTTTCAGATTTCGGCAGCGCGTCGATGGACTTGGAAAAGCCCGTGTAGTTGCCCCCGACCCGCAAGCCATGGCGCTCGATCAGATCGCGAGCATGGAGCAGATTCCGCACTCGCGGGACAATCGCCGCGAGAAGGATGCCGACCGCGCTTTCCCCTTTGCGAAGCTGCTGCTCGATCAAGCTCAGCGCTTTCGGGAGATTCTTTCGCGCAATCGCATCCCCGATTTCAAAAATGATCCCGACATGGCTCGCCGCGACGATTTCACTGACGTCCTTTTCGGTGGCGGGGCGATCCCCCACGTAGAGCGAGAGTTTTTCGAGTTCCGCATTGAGGACGCGGGTCTCGGCACCGACCATGAGGACAAATCGCTCCAGAGCGGCACCTTCGAATTTCAGGCCGATTACCCCGGCGCGCCGGGAGGTCCACGACATCACCTCCGTTTCCCAGCCGGATTTGGAAATATCGACTTTGTCGAAAAACTTCACCTCGGCGAGCTTGTTGAGCTTCTTGAAAAAAGTGCGCCGCTTGTCGACTTCGGAGGCGCTGATGATGAGTTTCACATCGGACGGAAGCCCCGCCGCGAGAAGATCTCCAAGCGCTTCGACCGAAGAGAGCGTCGATTCCGCTTTGCCAGTCTGGTTGTCGCCGAAGAAGTTAGCGCTCTGAAGCCAGACGACCTTGTCCCCGCCAAAAAAAGGCAGGGTCTGGATTGCTTCGATCGCATTCGCAATGATTTTCGTGGCGTGCTCAGCGTTATCCGCGCCGCCGGCGATGATTTCGAGGCCGAACTCATCGCCTTTGGGCGCGATTTTTTCCGAGAGACGAAGGGCCGCCTCTTTGACCTGAGCCTCGTCGTTGCCGAAAAAGACGAAAATTTGCGAACTTCCTGCCATGAGTGGGGAGAAATAGGGCGGACGGCCCTTCTCTGCAATTGAGAATCGGCCTTTCTGTCCGATGAGTCGAGGAATTTGCACTCGATGCAGCATTTCACTTGAATCCTCTCCCGTATCTGGTACTGGAATCGTCCGCATTGTTCACGGAGTTGCGGTCGATTTTTCGCCAGAGCCATCACCTATTCCCCGTCGATGCGGGAAACTTGTAGCGTGAAGGCCCAATGATCGATGCCGCCCCCTGAATCTGAACGAGTTCAGAGACTGAGGGAGGGAGAGAGCAGGGCTGAATCGGGCAGGAAAACCCCAAACAGCTTTCCCAAAGACATGAGCCTCATAGCAGAAAAATTCGCCCAAATTTCCGAGTCCCAAACGCTCGCGATCACCGCCGCCGCCAAAAAACTCCAAGACGAAGGGCAGGATGTCGCCAGTTTCGGAGCCGGCGAACCGGATCTCGATACGCCTCAGCACATCAAGGATGCCTGCATCGAAGCACTTCAAAATGGCAAAACGAAATACACCGCCGCGACCGGTATCCCTGAGCTGAAAAAGGCTCTTGCCGCGAAGCTCCTTGTCGATAACGGGATCGAATACGAGACCAGCCAGATTTCGGTAAACTGCGGCGCAAAGCACTCCTGCTACAATGCGATTCTCGCCACTTGCGACCCTGAGGACGAAGTGATCATCCCAGCTCCTTACTGGACGAGCTACCCTGAAATGGTCCGCCTCGTTGGTGCCGAGCCATACGTTGTCGAAACCAAGCGTGAGAATGGTTGGAAGATCACTCCTGAAGAATTTGAAGATTCCATCAGCGGTCGCACGCGGATGCTCATCATCAACAGCCCCGGCAACCCGACCGGGTCAGTTTACTCGAAAGCAGAGCTCGAAGCGCTCGTCGAGGTCGCGGCCTCCGAGGACATCATCATTCTTTCCGACGAGATTTACGAGAAGCTGATCTACAACGATAAAAAGCACGTCAGCACTGCCTCGGTGAGCGATGACGCGAAAGCGCTCACGATCACCATCAACGGATTCTCGAAAGTCTACGCGATGACCGGTTGGCGTCTCGGTTACACCGCCGCTCCTCCTGAAATCGCGGCGGCGATCTCCACGATTCAGAGTCACACGACTTCGAACCCGACGACTTTCGCTCAATACGGAGCGCTCGCTGCCCTCGAAGGTCCGCAGAACATGATCCACGATATGGTCGAGGAATATGACATGCGTCGCCAGTACATGTTAAGCCGCCTCTCCGGAATCAATAACATCGAAGTGGTGGAGCCGGACGGTGCTTTCTACTTTCTCGTCGACACGACGAAAATGGGTCTCAGCTCGATGAACCTGACCGAGAAGTTGCTCTCCCGCTACCTCGTCGCAGCGGTGCCCGGCCTCGCTTTCGGTTATGACAACTCGATCCGTCTCAGCTACGCGACGAGCCTCGATATCATCAAGAAAGGCCTCGACCGCTTCGAAGAGTTTTGTCTCGGGCACTGATCGGGCGATCACTTTTTGAACGATGAACCCTCCAGTCGATCTTTCATGGATCGACCTGGAGGATTTTCGTTTTCTGGAATGGGTCGCGTTGCGCCAGGTTATTCTGCGTGATCCGATCGGGCTTCTCTACACCGGGGCTGATTTAGAAGCCGAGCGCGAGGAGCGGCATCTCATCGCAGAAGTTACCGGAAAAATTGTCGGCGGCCTTGCCGTGAAAGTGTTAACTCCGGCGCGTTGGAAAATTCGGCAGGTCGCGGTGGCCGGGTCAGAGCAGGGCAAGGGTCTCGGGGCATTTCTGATGGAGCACACGATGGCGGTCGCGGAAGAGGAATCCGTCCGGGAGCTGGTTCTCCATTCTCGCGAAACGGTGATCCCGTTTTACGAAAAACTGGGATTCGTCGTGGTCGGGGAACCGTTTGAAGAGGTCGGTCTCCCACATCGTCGCATGGAAATCACTTTGCCTTTCGTATCATCCGCCTAAGTTCAAGCTCCCTGCCATCGACAAGGGCAGGAATGCCCTCGTTACGGAAGACAAGATTCTCATCTGCTCTCCCCCTCCCCCAAATGTCCCCCGAACTTGAACTCGCTATCGCCGCCGCCCGTGAGGCCGGGCAACTCCTGCGCGACAATTTCGAATCTGATCTCAAGGTCGATGAGATGCTTTCTCACGACATCAAGCTGGCCCTCGATGTCGAAAGCCAGGAGCTGATCGAATCCCGCATTCTCGCGACTTTTCCGGATCACGCGATCTACGGGGAGGAAGGCATCGCGGGCGATCAGAGCAGCGACACCCAGTGGATCGTTGACCCCATCGATGGGACCGTGAATTTCTTTTTTGGGATTCCTCACTTTTGCATTTCCATCGCGATGCGGCGGGGCGGAGAGCTGAAGGTTGGCGCCATCTACGACCCGATGATGGATGAAATGTTCGCGGTCGATTTCGAAGGCCCCGCCACGAAGAACGGCAAGCCGATCCAGCCCAGCGAACGCTCCGAGCTGTCAGAATCTATCGTCACGATCGGGTTTTCGAAAAGCAGCGAATCCATCGACGCCGGGATGGAGCGCTACAAAAATTTCGCCCACCGCGTCCGCAAAACCCGCATGATGGGCAGCGCCGCCCTCGCCCTCGCCTACATTGCCTGCGGTCGCCTCGACGCCTACATCGAGGAAATGATCAGCGTTTGGGACATCGCCGCCGGACAGCTCATGCTCGAGCGGGGAGGCGGAAAAGTGGAATTGGTCCCGTCAGAGATCAACCCTGACAAATCCAGTATCGTTTCCTCCAACGGGAAGCTCAGTTTCAAAGGAGTGCTTTAATCATGAGATATCGCAGCGGCATCGGATACGACGTTCATCAATTTGCAGAGGGGCGACCTCTCGTCCTCGGCGGGGTCACGATCCCCCACACGCGCGGCCTCATGGGGCATTCGGACGCCGACGTGCTTTCGCATGCCATCGCCGACGCCATCCTCGGCGCGATCGGTGAGCCGGACATCGGCTATTGGTTTCCGCCCACCGATGACAGCATCGAAGGCATCAGCAGTCTGAAGATTCTCGAAAAAGCGGCCGAGTTAGTTAAAGCAAAGGGCGGCTACATCGAAAACATCGACTCCTCCCTCGTCGCCGAGGAGCCGAAAGTAATGCCCCACGCCGCCGCGATGAAAGCGGCGATCGGCAAGGCGCTCGGTCTTGAAGCCGCCGATATCGGGATCAAAGCCACCACCAACGAAACGATGGGTTTTGTCGGTCGCGGTGAGGGAATTGCCGCCCTCGCCTCGGCTTCGATCGCCCTTCCGGATCGGGTATGAAAATATCTGCCACGCAGGGTGCAAAGATTCCATTCCCATTGTAGACTGAGCCACGGAATTTGAATGGAAGCAGTCGGCCTCTACATCAGTCAGCATTGGACCCACGCGGTCGAGATTATCATCCTCTGGGTGATTATCTACACGACCTATCGCTATTTCCGGGCGACTCGCGGGGCGCGGATTTTCACCGCGATTGTCGGCATCTACATCGGGATGACGCTCCTCTCCGGCTGGCTCGATCTCACCGTGATCGGGTGGCTTTTGAAATATGTTTCCGTCTTTCTCGCGATTGCCCTCGTCATCATTTTCCAGCCCGAGTTGCGTCGTGCCCTTGCCGAGCTTGGCAGTCATCGCTTTTTCTCTTCGATGAACGAAGGGGTGCGTGCTCGATTTGCCGATGACCTCATTGAGATGTCGGAAACACTCTCCGGCCATCGCACCGGAGCGCTCATGGCGGTTGAGCGACGCATCGATTTGAAGCAATATCTGGAAACGGGGACCGAGATGGACTGTCTCCTTTCGCCCGAACTGATCTACACGATTTTTTACAGCGGCACGACCCTGCACGACGGGGGCATGATCATTCGCATGGCCGACGAGCGGATTTCCGGGTCAGGCTGTGTTTTCCCCCTCAATCAGCGTGAGCTCAGCGATCAAAGCATCGGTCTCCGCCACCGTGCCGCGATGGGGATTACCGAGGAGTCGGATGCGGTTGCCATCGTTGTCTCGGAAGAGACCGGGGCGATCTCCATCTCTGTGAACGGAAAGCTGGAACGGAATTTGGGGAAAGAGGAATTTCGTGAGCGATTGAACGAGCTGCTTGTGAATCCGGAGCACGACGAAGAAGATTCCGAAGAGGAGGAGGATGATGAATCTTAAGGAATTGTTCATCCAAAACTGGCCCGCGAAGTTGGCCTCGCTCCTGATCGCAATCGCGATCTGGTATCTGATCCGCAATCATCTCGATGCGGATCAACCCTCATTTCCTGTTCCCGGAACGACGACTGCCCCGGCGAGGCCGACGACGGGACCAAACCTCGACGGCACTTTGCTGAGCCCTCTCGCTCCTCTTGCCCCGCCCGTTCCCGGCAACGACAGCAGCAACTAGTTCGCTGCCTCCTTTCATTGAACTCACCTTCATGAGCGACGATAAACGACAATTTTTTGGAACCGACGGCATTCGCGGCAAGGCGAATGTTTACCCTCTCACCGCTGATTTTGTGGTCCGGTTAGGCCAGGCGGTCGCCGAAGTGTTTCTTGAGGCGCGAGGAGATTCCTGGGAGTGGCCCACCGTCGTCATTGGCAAAGACACGCGCCAGTCCGGAGACATGTTCGAGAGCGCGATTAGCGCGGGCTTGAATTCGCGCGGCATCGATGTCCGGCTCGCCGGGGTTATCCCGACGCCGGCGGTGTCTATGCTGGTGCGGGAAACCGGGGCCGCTTTCGGTGTCGTCATCTCGGCCTCCCACAACCCCTTCGCCGATAACGGCATTAAATTTTTCGGCCCCGACGGCTACAAGCTGACCGATGCGATGGAGCTCGAAATCGAGCGGCGCGTCCTCGCCGGGCCGGTCCCCGCCAAGGAAGGGGCCATCGGCCGCACCGGCCCGATGGGAAAAGCCTCGGAGCGCTATATTGATTTTGTCCGCGCCACGGTGGGAGATGATCGCGAACTCCTCCGTGGTCTCACCATCGCCCTCGACTGTGCCAACGGCGCGAGCTACGAAACGAGCGAAGCAATCCTGCGGTCACTCGGCGCGACCGTCCTCGCCTTTCATCACCATCCTAACGGGATCAACATCAACGAAGACTGTGGCTGCACTCATGGGGAAATCATCGAAGCACTCGTGAAAGAACACGGCGCAGATGTCGGAGTCTCCCATGACGGTGACGCCGACCGCGTCCTTCTCTGCGATGAAACCGGCTCCGTCCTCGATGGGGACGAGCTCATGGCGATGGCCGCG
>CAZOUP010000086.1:0-23646 GCA_964583035.1 uncultured Akkermansia sp. | reverse complement strand
GTTAATGTTGAAGAGCCGATCCTCGTTGGACGAGTGATAGGAATTCATCATGCAAACAAATGCACTTCAGCATTTTCAGCAAGTGGAAGCGAGAGAAAAACCGTTTCAATTCTACTAGAATCTGAGACCCTCAAAAACTCTTGCCCCGCCGCCGGATTCGGAGGATAAAGACTTTTCACGACCCGATCTCATCGTCCCACCCTTTTCGAACACGCTTATGTCTGAAGAATCATCCACCTCCGCCCCGCTCGTCGGAATCATCATGGGAAGCACTTCCGACTGGCCGACGATGGCAAAAGCGGCCGAAGTGCTCCAGGATTTCGGAATTCCTTTTGAATCCAAAGTCGTGAGCGCCCACCGCACCCCGGAGCTACTCTACGATTATTCGAAGTCCGCCCGTGAGAGAGGATTAAAATGCATCATCGCCGGAGCTGGCGGCGCTGCGCACCTCCCCGGAATGGCCTCCGCTCTCACGACCGTGCCGGTCCTCGCCGTTCCGGTGAAATCCCGCGTCCTCAACGGGGTCGATTCCCTCCTTTCCATCGTCCAGATGCCCGCCGGGATTCCCACCGCGACTTTCGCGATCGGCGAAGCGGGCGCGACCAATGCCGGACTCTTCGCGGTGTCGCTCCTCGCCAACGAAGACGAGGCGGTCAGCCAAAAGCTGATCGAATACCGTGAATCGCTCCGCGCCAAGGTAGAGGCCGCCGAGCTTCCTTCTCTCGAAGACCCGGCATGAGCTCGACACCGCTTCTTCCCGGAGCCACGATCGGCATTCTCGGCGGCGGACAGCTCGGGCGCATGCTCACGATTGTCGCAAAACGCATGGGCTACCACGTCGTGAGCTGGGTCGGAGGCCCCGACACTGGACCGGCAGGACTCGCTGATCTCGTGATCGAAGACGCTTTCGACAGCGCCGAAGGTCTCGCCCGTTTTCTCGCCGAAGCCGATGTCGCCACGGTCGAGTTCGAAAACATTCCGAAGCCGCTGCTTGAAACCATTGCCGCGACGATGCCGCTCCATCCCGGCGCGGAGGCGATCACGATCGGGCAACACCGCGAGCGGGAAAAAGCCTTTCTTTCCGTAAACGCGATCCCCTGCGCCAACTACGCGGTCGTTGATTCTGCGGAAACACTGAAGACCGCTCTTACCGGGCTCCCTGACCGTGGCGGTATCCTCAAAACCGCCGAGTTCGGCTATGACGGCAAGGGCCAGCTCCCCGTCACCCGCGACGGCGATGCCGATAAAATCTGGGCTGAATTCGACGCGCCCCGCGCTGTCCTCGAGGAAAAGATCGACCTCGCCGCTGAGCTATCCGTCCTCGTCGTGCGCGGACAGAGCGGCGAAACTGTGACCTACGACCCGGCTGAGAATATCCACCGCGACCACATTCTCGACGTCTCCATTGTCCCCGCCCGCCTCGATCAGGCTGTCCTCAAAGAAGCCGAAGCGATCGCCCTCCGCGTCGCCGAAGCGCTGAATTACGTCGGTATTCTCGCCGTCGAATTTTTTGTCTCCGGCGACGGACGGCTTCTCGTCAATGAAATGGCACCGCGACCGCATAACTCGGGGCATCACACCATCGACGCCTGCGAGACCTCGCAGTTCGAGCAGCAATTGCGCGCCGTCTGTGGCCTCCCGCTCGGCAGCCCGACCCTGATGCGCCCCGTCGTGATGCTCAACCTCCTTGGTGATGTCTGGGTTGAGAACACTGGATCGCCCAACTGGACGGCGATTCTTGCGCTGCCGGGAACGACACTGCACCTCTACGGCAAAGCGGAAGCACGCCGGGGCCGCAAAATGGGACACCTTAATGTCACGGCGGAAACAGTGGAGGAGGCGATCGAACTTCAAAACCGCTGCCGCGACTTTCTTAAGATCCCGTCACTCAAATAACGGTGACACCGCTTGAGGTAGGAATATTTGCGGAAGCGCAGCATATTTTCTCCAATTTGAGTTCAATTTCTTTCATAGAAAACGCGAGTAGCCGCTGATGATATCGAATGTGGCGCAAATGATTGAATGATCACACCGCTCAAATGACGGGTCTCTTTATAGTTATATTTTCCATAATTATTATATTGCCTTGAAGCGGCTTTGGTGGTTCATTTACGGACCATCGAATCACCCCTTTCCAATCCCGACTCTGTCGTAGAAGCCTTCAGCGCCGTTGCGTTGCAGTTCGGTGACCGTATTGCTGTCTCCGCTGGCGATCTCTCCCTGACCTACGCCGAGCTCGAAACTCGTTCCCACGCTCTCGCGGCGCGGCTCATTCACGAAGGGATTCAGCCGGGCGAACCGGTCGGCGTGGTCTGCGAGCGCAGCCCCCAACTCATCGTTGCCCTCCTCGCGATCCTCAAGGCAGGCGCGGCCTACCTTCCCTTCGACGCCTCCTACCCGAAGGAAAGGCTTCAGTTTATGGCGAACGATGCCGGGATAAAATTCGTCCTCGGTGATGCGACGAAGCTGGGTCTGAAAGGGGTGACCTCGCTTTCGTTTTCTGATTTCCCCGAAACCGTTGACGACATTGCCCTGCCCGTCGTCGAGAGAGATTCGCCGGCTTACCTCCTTTACACCTCCGGATCGACCGGCACCCCGAAAGGAGTTCTCGTGCCTCATCGTGCGATCCTCCGCCTTGTCCTCAACGCCGATTTTGCCGAACTCGGACCGGAAACGCGAATCCTTCAGCACTCGCCGGTCGCTTTCGACGCCTCGACTTTCGAAATCTGGGGACCACTCCTGAACGGGGGACAGGTTATTCTTTTCCCGGAAGAAACGATGACCCTGCGCCGTCTCGGCACCGCGCTGCGGGAAAACGAGATCAACACCCTCTGGCTCACCGCCGGACTTTTCCACGCGATCGTCGATGAGCGCCTCGACGACCTCGCCGGGGTCACGCAACTCCTCGCCGGGGGTGATGTCCTTTCGCCCACCCACGCAGCAAAAGTGATCGCGCGATTCCCCAAACTCGCGCTGATCAACGGCTACGGGCCGACTGAAAACACGACCTTCACCTGCTGCCATCGGATTCGCCTTGAAGACCTCACGGATAGTAAGCCGGTCCCTATCGGAAAGCCGATCCATGACACGGCTGTTCATCTCCTCGACGAAAATAAACAACCTGTCCCTCTTGGAGAAAGCGGGGAGCTTTACACGAGCGGGGACGGTCTCGCGCTTGGTTACTGGAAGCGGGATGACCTCACCGCAGAGCGCTTTGTCGCCGCGCCGTGGGACGAAAATGTTCTTCTCTACCGAACCGGCGATCAGGCTCATGAGGATAAAAATGGCGTGATCCACTTTGAAGGCCGCCGCGATCATCAGGTGAAAATCCGGGGGTATCGATTGGAGCTTTCCGAAATCGAAGCCGCTCTCGAATCGCACCCCGACATTGAACGTGCTGTCGTCACCGCTGAAGCAACGAGTGACGGAGCCGATAAAACGCTTTCCGCCTGGATCGTCTCCGCCTCGATGCCCGACCGCACCGCGCTCCTCCATTTTCTCGAATCAAAATTGCCGGACTACGCTATTCCCGCCTTTTACCACGAAATCGAAGCGATCCCTCTCACCGCGAACGGGAAAATGGATCGCGTCGCTCTGAAAACTTCACCGAGCCGATCTGCTCCCGCTCGTGCTCACGAAGGCCTTGTGGAATCAATCATCAGCGAAGTCAGCGGCCTCACGAATCCTCCCCTCGACGCCAACTTCTTCGATCTCGGCATGAGTTCCCTCCAGATCGCCCGCGCTCATGAGCGACTCGAAAAGGCCCTCGGGCGGGAAATTTCCATCACCGTCTTTTTTCAGCACACGACGATTCAGCGTCTCAGCAATCATCTCGGGGAAACGAAGACCGCGATCAAAACTGACAAATCGACGGCCGAAACGCATCGCTCAACCGACATCGCGATTGTAGGCATGGCCGGGCGATTCCCCGGCGCTCCCAATGTTGAGACCTTTTGGAAAAACCTCCTCGCAGGACGCGAGACCATTTCCCATTTCACGGAGGAGGAACTCGACTATTCCAACGACCCGAAAACCGGCGATGACACCTACGTTCGCTCCCGAGGCATCGTCGAAGGCTCTGACCTCTTTGACGCGAAGCACTTCGGGATTCCACCCCGCGACGCCGAAGTCCTCGACCCACAGCATCGACTCCTTCTCGAATGCGCTCAGGAAACCCTCGAAAATGCGGGACACGACCCCGACCGCTTTCCAGGAAAAATTGGAATCTTCTCCGGGTCGAGCCAGAACTCCTACCTTCTTAACAACCTCTGCACCGACCGCGCCTTCGCCCGCAAGCTCGCAGCCGGGTATCCGGTCAATGATTTCGGAATTCTCTTCGGCAACGACAAAGACTTCCTCCCGACCCGCATCGCCTACAAGCTCAACCTCAAAGGTCCGGCCATGGCGATCCAATGCGCCTGCTCGACTTCGCTCATCGCGATTACGCAGGCATGTGAGAGCCTCCGCTCCGGCACCTCGGACATGGCCCTCGCCGGTGGTGTCTCCCTGACATTCCCTCAAAAACGCGACTACCTCTACACCCCCGAAGGGATGGCTTCCGCTGATGGTCATTGCCGCAGCTTCGACGCCGGAGCCACCGGAACTGTCTTCGGCGAAGGCGTTGGCCTCATCGCCCTCCGTCGTCTCGACGATGCCATTGCCGACGGAGATGAAATTATCGCGGTGATCAAAGGCTACGCGCAGAACAATGACGGCGCGGACAAAGCCGGCTATGCCGCGCCAAGTGTGAGCGGTCAGGTCGAGATGATCCTCGAAGCCCATCGCAACGCCGGGGTCGAAGCCCGCAGCATCGGCTATCTTGAAGCGCACGGCACCGGCACCCCCCTCGGTGACCCCATCGAAGTCGCCGCCCTCACCGAAGCCTTTTCCCGCACCACCGACGAAACCGCTTTCTGCGGACTCGGCACCGCGAAGACGAATGTTGGTCATCTCGACATCGCCGCCGGTGTCACCGGCTTGATCAAAACCGCCCTGACACTGAAACACGGCGTGATCCCTCCGCTCGCTAATTTCGAAAAGCCAAATCCCAAAATCGACTTTTCCCACTCAGCGCTTTTCCCCGTCACGGAGAGAACCGACTGGTCGCGTCGTGAGGCACCACGCCGCGCCGGAGTGAGCGCCCTCGGCGTCGGCGGGACAAATGTTCACGTCGTCCTCGAAGAGGCACCGGTCCTGAAGCCGATTCCCGCCACCCCGTCGAAGAACCTCTACTTCCCACTCTCGGCAACCTCTCCGGAAGCCCTCGCCGCCTCGGTCCAGCAGCTAGGTGAATTCGCAGGGACGACCCAACTCGACCTCTCCGATATCGCCTTCACCCTGCAGGAAGGACGACGCCAATACGACCACCGCACGACACTTTCCGCCCGCTCCCTCAGTGAGTTGGCGACCCGCTGCGAAGCACACTCCGGCAAAGCGGTGAAGCACTCACCCAACTTCACGCGTCTCGCCTTTCTCTTCCCGGGCCAGGGCGCACAGCATCCGGGAATGGCGCGGGACCTTTACAAAAACGAAGCCGTCTTCCGCGAGGTTCTCGACGAATGCGCCGCGATCCTCGCCCCCGAAATCGGGCGAAACCTGATCGACCTCATCGTCCCGCCGCAGGACCGGCTTGAGGAAATGGCCACCACTCTCCGCGACACGAGCCTCGCCCAACCCGCAATCTTCTCGGTCAGCTACGCCCTCGCAAAACAATGGCAACATTGGGGGATCGAGCCGGACACCCTCGTCGGTCACAGCATCGGCGAATTCGCCGCCGCGACCTTTGCGGGAGTCTTTGAGCTTCGCGACGCGCTTCTTCTCATCGCAAGGCGGGGCCGTCTCATGAGCGACCTCCCCGGTGGCGTCATGATCTCGGTGCGCGCGACCGAGAGCGAGATCGAGCCATTCCTCGGAAACGATTTTGACCTCGCCGCAATCAACGGCGAAAAGGCCCTCGTCCTCGCGGGACCGCATGAAGGTGCCGACGCCCTTGAGCAAAAAATCGCAAGCGCCGGACTGATCACCAAGCGCCTTCACACCTCGCACGCTTTCCACTCCCGCATGATGGATCCCATCGTCGCGGAGTTCGAAGCTGCCGTCCGCTCGATCCCACTATCCGCCCCCAGCCGCCGGATTTTCTCGACCGTCAAAGTCGACTGGCTCTCCGACACCGACGCGACTGACCCGGGCTACTGGGCCTCGCATCTTCGTCAGCCCGTCCGCTTCTACGACGCGATCACCTCACTCTGGCGCGACGCCTCAACCGGCTTCCTCGAAGTCGGCCCCGGCAACACGCTCGCGACCCTCGCCGGGCAAAATCCGGATCGCAAAAACGCGGCCCCTTCGCTGTCCTCGCTCCCGCATCCCGCGAAAGACGAGTCCTCTCACGAGCACCTCCTCACGACAGCAGGAACGCTCTGGAGTCACGGATGGAAAACCAATTGGGCCACTCTCGAAGAACGCGGAACCGCCCCGCGCCGTCGCGTCCCCCTGCCGACCTATCCTTTTCAGCGCGAACGCTTCTGGATCGAACCACCGGAAGATGCCGCCGCGGCACCGGTGACGGACACCGCCGCCGAAGTCGTCGAGGAAACCAACGCACCAGTCGTCCGTGACGAGAAAGCTGAACTCCAACATATTTTCTCCGAGCTCTCAGGCTTGGATCCAGCCGACATCGCGACGGATGCGACCTTTCTCGAACTGGGCCTCGATTCCCTTCTCCTCACTCAAGCGAGCCGCGAGCTTCAGGAAACCTTCGGCATTAAAATCACGCTACGGGAGCTCATCGATGCCTTCTCGACGGTCGATGCCCTCGCTGCTCATCTCAAGACTCACGGGACAAAACCGAAAGACGTCGTCACCCCGGTGCACGCCCTTGAAGCACCGGCAACGAAGCCGGAGCCAGTCTCAGCCCCCGCCCTGAAACTGAAGACGAAACGTTCAAGCGATCTCACCGCGAAACAGCGACGCCACCTCGATGATCTCATCGCCCGCTACACCGAGCGGACTAAAACCTCGAAGGCCCTAACCAAAAAACATCGCAAAGCACACGCTGACCCGCGCACCGCCTCAGGTTTCAATCGCGAGTGGAAGGAGATGGTCTACCAGATTGTCACCGAGCAATCGAAAGGGTCCCGTCTCCTTGATGTCGATGGCAACGAATACATCGATATCCTCAATGGGTTCGGCCCCGGTTTTCTCGGGCATTCCCCGGACTTTCTCACCCGGGCGATCGAGGAACAACTCCATCGCGGGATGGAAGTCGGCCCGAACCAGCGCGTCGCGATGGAAGCCGCCGAGCTTTTCTGCGAAGTCACCGGCAACGAGCGCACGAGTTTTGTCTGCACCGGTTCCGAAGCAGTCCAGGCGGCAATGCGACTCTCGCGCACCGTGACCGGACGGGACAAAGTCGTCATCTTTGCCCGCGACTACCATGGCAACTTTGATGAAGTGTTAGTGCGTGGCGTCAACGGCGCGAACGGACTCAAATCGCTCCCGGTTGCGCCCGGGATTCCAAAGCGCGCCGCCGGTGACATGATCGTTCTGCCCTACGGCACCGACGAATCGCTCAGCATCATTCGTCAGATGGCGGGGGAACTCGCCGCCGTCATCGTCGAACCGGTTCAAAGCCGCCGCCCCGAATTTCGTCCCCGTGATTTTATCCGCGAAGTGCGCGAGATCACCCGCGCCTCCGGCACTCTTTTTGTCTTCGACGAAGTCGTGACTGGATTCCGTTTCGGTCCCGGCGGAGCACAGGATTACTACGGCGTCGATGCCGACCTCGCGACCTATGGAAAAGTCGTCGGCGGAGGCATGCCGGTCGGCGTTGTCTCCGGCAAAGCGGAGTTCATGGATACCTTCGACGGTGGTGATTGGAGCTACGGCGATGATTCCTTTCCCGAAAAGCCGGTCACTTTCTTCGCCGGTACCTTCGTCCGTCATCCTCTCGCAATGGCGAGCTTGAAGGCGATGCTCACATTTTTCAAAGAGCAGCCTCTCCACTTTTGGCAGGCGCTCAACGCAAAAGGGGACCGCCTCGCGGGAACGGTCGATCAGTTCTTTAAAGATCACCATCTCCCCTACGAGTTGCCGAACCGTGGCTCGCTGATGTATGCGCGAGTCGGTGATGACCAACCCCACGGCAACCTCCTTTTCTATCATTTGCGGGAACGTGGTGTGTTTTTGTTAGAAGGTTTTCCCTCCTACCTCACCGCTTCGCACACGGACGAAGATCTTGACTATGTCATTGATGCCTTCCGCGACTCAGCGAAGGAACTTCAGGAAGCAGGATTCTTCCCCGAAAGCGAGCTGATCTCCTCGACTCCGGTTTCTCCTCCGGGCGCACCGCTGCCATTCCTCGCCGCAGGAAAGACTCCACCAACCGCCCCCGAGCTGAACACGTTCTCCGTCCCCACGACGCAGCCGCAGCGAGAGATCGTCGTCGCCTCCGCCTTGAGTCCGGCAGCATCCTGCGCCTTCAACGAGTCGGCATCGCTCATCTTCGCGGGCGGCCTCGACGAGGCAGCCCTTCGACAGGCAGTCGCGACGCTCACGCAACGCCACGACGCCCTCCGCGCCACTTTCTCCCCCGACGGGACCGCGATGCGGATTCATCGCGAACTAGAGATCGAGGTTGAAACCGCGACCGACCTTGCAGCCACGCTGCACGAACAAGCCTCGACGCCTTTCGATCTCGAGCACGGCCCGCTCATGCGCATGAAGCTCGTGTCTGAGGGCGAAACGCGACACCTCGTCATGACCGCGCACCACGCAGTCGTCGACGGTTGGTCCTACAATGTCATCGCAGAGGAACTTTCCTTTCTTTACAACGCCGCCGTTGCAAACTCGGAAATCACACTACGCTTTGCCGAACCGAAACAGTACGCCGAGCACGCGCTCCAGCAGCAGGATTTCGAAAAATCGGAGACCTACGCGGAGCAGAAAAAGTTCTGGCTTAAGCAGTTCGACAGTATCCCCTCCGCGATCGAACTCCCCCTCGACCGTCCTTACCCGGCGGACCGCAGTTTTGCCGGAGGTACCGTCGCGCATCAGATTGACGAAGCCACCTACCGCGCGATCAAATCTGCGGGCGCGAAGCAGGGTGCCACGCTCTACGGAACCCTCTCGGCGGTCTTCGCGCTCTTTCTCCATCGTCTCAGCGGGCAGGAGGAACTTGTCTACTGCATTCCGGCAGCGGGACAAAACGATGGCGAAAACACCGAAAATCTCATTGGTCATTGCGTGAATTTCCTCCCGCTGCGAAGCCATCTTGAGACCGGCGAATCATTTCCCGCTTTCCTGAAGCGCAACCGCGACACCTTCCTCGGGGCGACCGATCATCGCTCCTACACCTACGGAGAGCTGATCCGCGATCTCAAACTTACCCGCGATCCACGACGCATGCCGCTCAGCGAAATCGCCTTTAATGTCGAGCGCATGGATTACTTCGGGGAATGGACGGATCTTAAGGTCAAGTTTCAGCCGAACCCGAAGACGAACGTCCACTACACCCTTTTCCTCAACATCGTCGAATCGGACGACGGCCTGCGTCTCGATTTCGATTACAATGGCGATGTCCTCAATGAGTCAACCGTCGCACGCTGGGCGACTGCCTTTACCCAACTCGTCAAAAGCATCGCCGATGGAGCGAGCGGCAACGTGAACAATCTCCCGCTCCTCCCCGAAGCAGAAGCGAAGACGATCCTTGAGGAATGGAGCGGCATCTCCCGGGTCACCAACGATCTCCCCGCCGTCCCTGCGATCTTTTCGGAAATGGTCGCCTCGCATCCTGACAAGACCGCACTTCAAACCGACGACAGCACCCTGACTTACACACAACTCGACGAGACCTCCGCCAACGCCGCTGCGTTTTTGCAATCGCGGGGTATTGAAAAAGGCGATCGCGTCGCACTAATGATGGATCGTTCGCCTGATCTCATCGTCGCCCTTCTCGGCATTCTCAAAGCGGGAGCCGCCTACGTCCCGATTGACCCGACCTACCCGGCCTCCCGCATCGAACTGATGCTGGAAGACAGCGCCGCCAAAGCGATCATCACGGATCAGGTCGGAATCGATTTCCCCTGCCCGACAATCCGCCCGACGCAATTCGGCGAAGACGCTCCTGAGGCCTTTCGTCATGTCGAGCTTTCCGGCGAGGACCTCGCCTACGTCATCTACACTTCCGGCTCGACCGGCCGTCCCAAGGGCACCCTCATTCCCCATCGCGGGATCGTCCGGCTTGTGCGCGAGACTGATTACATCCGATTCGGACTGGAGGAGACGTTTCTCCTTTCCTCACCCGTCACATTCGATGCTTCGACCCTGGAACTCTGGGGGTCTCTCCTCAACGGAGGACGCCTCGCCCTTCTTCCTCCGGGAACGCCGGGCCTCGCCGAACTCGGAGAAGCGATCCACCGTCACAAGGTCACGACCCTCTGGCTCACCGCCGGTCTCTTTCAGCTCATGGTCGATGAGCGACTCGATGACTTGAAACCGCTCCGGCAGCTTCTCGTCGGAGGCGATGTCGTTTCCAAAGCCCACGCCGCCCGTGCCAGCACCGCACTCGCTCCCGACGGACGGCTCTACAACGGTTACGGCCCGACCGAAAATACCACGTTCACAACGGTGCATCCGATCACGCTCGATGACACCTTGCGCCCATCTCTCCCCATAGGAAAGCCGATCCCCGGCACGACCGTCTACGTTCTCGATGAGACGATGAATCCCGTCCCGACCGGCGTGAAAGGCCGCCTTTACTTTGGCGGGACCGGTCTTTCTCTCGGCTATCTGAATCAGGAGGAACTCACCGAAAAAGCCTTTCTCCAGAATCCCTTCGATACACAGGCCCGCCTCTACGACAGCGGCGACTACGGACGCTGGCTCGCCGACGGCAGCATCGAATTTCTCGGTCGCGCCGACGAGCAGGTCAAGATTCGCGGTTTCCGGATCGAGACTGGTGAAATCGAAACCGTCCTCCAGGCCCACCCCGGCGTGAGAGGCGCCGCCATCGTCGTGACCGGCGATTCGGCAGAGACGAAGCAGCTCACTGCTTTTCTCCTCTCCGAGGAAAAAACCGGGCTCGACTCAGAGACAGTCGTGCATCATGCGAAGGAGCGGCTTCCCGCCTACATGGTGCCGAATCGGGTCATTCTCCGCCGTGAGTTTCCTCTCACCCCGAATGGAAAGGTGGACTACCGAATCCTAAAAGAGGAGGCAGTAAACGCCACCCTTCTCTCTGAGGTGAATTCGAACGAAGGCGGGGCAACTCCTCCGGTCACCGAAACAGAGAAAGTAGTCGCTGACCTCTGGTGCGACATTCTCAGTCTCGAGGCCATCAGTCGCACGGACGACTTCTTTCACCTTGGCGGCCACTCTCTCGCCGGCCTTCGCCTGTTCACCCGTCTCCAGGAGAAATTCGGAATCGATCTTCCGCTCGCGACCCTCTTTCAATCGAGCACTGTTGCCACACTCAGTGCCCGCATTGATGAAAGTCGCGAAGAGCCGGGTCGCCGGGGGAATCTCCTGACACTGATCCGATGCGGCAAGCGTGAGGAGGCACCGCTTTTTCTCGTTCATGGCGGCGATGGTGGCACCTTGTTCTACAAAGAATTTGCCGACGCGCTCGAATTTCCCGGTGAGATCTACACGATCGAAGCACCGATCCTCATCGATCCGGACTACGTACCGACCGGGACTAACATGAAGCAAACCGCCGCGATTTACCTCGAGCAAATCAAAAGCCTATACCCGGACCGGCCTGTCCATCTCGGCGGCTATTCCTTCGGTGGAGCTGTTGCCTACGAGATGGCGAAGCAGCTTGATGACTCGGCTATTCCGGTGGAAACTCTCCTTCTTTTCGACACGCCAAACCCGGCCCGTGAGCACGAATTCAAGAATGGATTCAGCAGCCGCCTCGTCTCCGACTGGCGCTCAAAGGATGACGAGGTGCTCTTGAAACAAGTTCACCGGTTCGGGGTCCATCTCATCGAAGGATTCCAGAATAAGGTCGAATACCTCAGCCATATCCGTGCCCTCAAGAATGAGCATGGAGACGTCCTCGACCTCCCTGAAAATTTGAGGATCCTCAAGATCCAGGAGGCGCACCGGAAGCTCCTCGAAGATTACCAGCCCGCCCCCTACGAAGGGCGGACCTTTCTTTTCCGCGCTCTCGTTCAAAGCGGCTCCTATGATTTTAACCGGAGCATGGGATGGAATGCCCTCATCCCCGACCTCCAGGTGATCGACATCACGGGAAATCACGAAACGATTTTTAGCGCTCCAAATGTCCGCGCGCTGAGCCGCGACTGCGGTGAAATATTTGCCAACGATCCCGGTCCTCTCCTCCCCGGCTAAGCCATGAAACAACAACTGAAATGTCTCGCAGGCTCGGTCCTGCATCATCTCGCTCCGCGGCTTTCCCGCGAAGTGGATCAAGGCCAAATTGACGGGCGCCACGAGCGACTGAAGCGGCTCATTGCCGACTATCAAACGGGGCGGGCGGCGGCTTCGGGCGATCTCACCTCCCTGCGCGAACGGCTCGCCTCTTACTGGCAAAGTTCCCGCGGCGATGAATTCTACGATGCCTATCCGCAACGGTTTCAGGAATGGTTTCTCGGTCATCATTACTCCGTGATCGAAGCCCTCGCCGGAGAACTGGAAAAGCGACCCGAGATTCATCGCCTCATCGAAGTGGGATGCGGAGACGGAAAAGTCCTCTCGCATTTGAGTGAACGCTTTCCGCAGTTCAACGCCGCTACCGGGATCGACCTGAACGAAAAAATCATCGCGCGGAACCGAGAGGTCTATCGCGAAACCCGACTGCGTTTTGAATCCGGCGACCTCCATGAGTATCTGCAGGCCTACCAGGGTTCGGGGATTCTCCTCGTCAGCTACGGCGGCGTCCTTGAATACCTGACAGAGATAGAACTGGAAGATCTTTTTACCTCCTTTCGCAATCTCGCGAACCCGGTCATGCTCATGTTAGTCGAGCCGATCGCGGCGGATTACGATCTGGAGAAGGAAACCCAATCACGCCCCCACGGCATCGAAAAATCCTTCTCCCATCCTCATCGTCATCTTTTGGAACAGGCCGGATGGACGATCACCTACGAGGAAGTGCAGCAGCGCGAGCATCGCTGGATGCTCATGATCGCTTCGGCGTGATATACTCACCAATCGGGGTGCGGAGTTCGCCCTTGAAATCAACGGGGAAAGAATCACCGCGGAGGCCATCGACGGGATGATTGACTGGGAACCCAAAGACGATTAACTCAAGGCCGTCGAAAGCGGAACCGCTCTCTTTCGGGAAGATGACGGCACCTTCGAGACGACAAGATCCAGCGCCTTCACGATGGCAAAAATTGAAGCCAGTTTCAATCTCGACCGTACCCACCGAATATCGCGGTGGAGAGTGGCTCGCGAAAGACTTCTCGAGGACCCGGACGTTCTCGCCTACTGCGCCTTCGAACAATTTTCCGACGGTCACACCGAACTGAAAGATCTCACCGATGCCACCCAAATCGGAGCCGCCGTCCTCGCGGATCAAACTCCTGACCGCTGGAATAACTCCAGCTCCGTCCTCGACTTCAGCCCGATGGGGAGCCGCGTCAGGGTCACCATTCCCGGCGAACACGAATCACTCACCCTCATGTCCTGGATCAAAATCGACAGCCTCGACCGACTCTACAATTCGCTCTTTCTCACCGACGGTCACGAACTTCACGAACCGCACTGGCAGATCATGAACGATGGGCGGCTCTATTTTTCGGTCCGCGCGAACGATGGCGGAAAAGACAAAGACAAACACATCGCCTACTCGCCACCGATCTGGAGCCCTGCTCAAAGCGGCCAGTGGAGGCACCTCGCGACGGTCTATGACGGCGAGGCCTTCACGATCACCCACTACGTAAACGGCGAATCCATCAGCATCGATCAGATCCCCGAGTCCCTTCGCCCTGAGAAAGTCACCATTGGCACCGCCTCAATCGGCAACTGGAGCGAGCCGCACTATCGCAAAGACGCCGAATTCGCGGTCCGGAATCTAAACGGCTCCATGGACGAACTCGGAATCTGGAGCCGCGCCCTGAGAGCAGGAGAGGTGCAGGAAATTTGGAGGGTCGGGAAACCGTAGGGTGGGCTTGATGAAAAACCCCATCAGACGACTGGCATTCACCGCTTTAATTTCAGGGCTTTTGATTTGGTTCTGGTATTTCAACGTTCATCCAACGCCCACTTATCGAACCCACAATGTGCTTGCGGGTGACAGGATTTCTTTGTGGACCCAGCGGGGCTTTATTTGCGGACTTGGGTTTACGGCTCCGGAGAATTATCAGCCCCGCGCGGAAACGAGGATCACCTTCAAACTAAGTTCCAGGCAGGAAAACGAGCGGATCGAGTTTGACCTAATTTCCGACGACATTGAAATCGTGCCTCGGGGAAAAGGTCCGCCCGACCAGGTTCGCTATCGAATCAGAAATTCGCAGGAGTTGTTCAAAGGAATTCACCGCCATCAATCGATTCAAATATCGAACATTCCTGAAGAGGTTTCACTTGAACTCTGGAGCAGCGACGGGCGCGGCCTCATTCCGAGAATCATCAACCCGAACCCCATCAAGGTTTCCTCCGGCATCGCTGAAAATTGACTTCGCACGAAGGAAGCAGGCACGGGTATCATCACCGATCGACTAATCTCGCGATCCGCTCGGCGGGAGCAGGGTGGGAGGCAAGGTATTCGCCGAGGACCTCGGGATCGGTTCCGGCCTGCTCGATTCTTTTGAGGAAAGAAATCGCTCTTTCAGGATCATAGCCCGCCGCGCGCATGAGCCCGAAGGCATCCGCATCGGCTTCGAATTCAATCTCTTTCCCGTGAGCGCTCCGCAGCATCGGAAGGCCCTGCGACCGAACCCAGCCGGAAAGCAGGCCCGCGCGCCCCGCCGCAAACGAGGCCGCACGCAGTGTCGACTGCTGGATCATCCGGTCCCAGGTATGTCGTCGGATCACGTGAGCGGTCTCGTGAGCGATGACGAAAGCAATTTCGTCCTCGTTCCGGTCACAAAACTCGATCAGAGATCGGCTCACAAAGAGGTAGCCGCCGGGGAGACCGATCGTCGCAGGATGATCGCCCTCCATCAATTCGCACCGATGTTTGAACCCCGCTTGATCGATCGATGCTCCAAGCCGCTCGCAGATTCCCCGGAGCCAGCTCAGCAGCTCCGGCTCGTGAAGAATCTTTGTGGCGAGGCGAAGCTCCGCCGCGAGGATTTCCCCGAGGTCGCTTTCGGCTTTCACGGCATCTTCCTCAGTCCCCGTGAGGCCCTCCCAGATCCATTTGCTTTTGCGATAAGTCGGCACCGCCGCGCGTCCCAGCTTACGTCCCAGGTCTTCGAAAAAACTGCTCATGTGGTTATTGGCCCGGTTAGATGACTACCCGCTACGCTATGCTGGAGATGAAGAAAAAGACAGAGCGCACTCAGGGGGAATGCGCGGAGAACCGTAGCGAGCCAATTCCCGGACTTTGGGCCTCCATTGGGCAACGCAAAGCTGACGCCAGAGACGGGTACGGCAACCCGTCTCCTCAATGCCCCTGCCCACCTTCGGTCCGGCAAAAAATCACGCTAAAATCTCGTGAATGACGTGCCCTTCCACATTCGTCAACCGGCGCTCGATCCCATTGTGAAAATAGGTAAGCCGCTCGTGATCGAGTCCTAACAGGTGCAAAATAGTCGCGTTAAAATCGTAGAGCGGATGGACATCTTCGATCGCTTTTCGTCCCAGCTCGTCGGTAACGCCGTGGCTCACGCCGGGCTGCACACCGGCCCCGGTCATCCAGCAGGTGAAGCCGTCCGGATTATGATCCCTTCCCAGAGCACCCTTCTGAAACATCGGCATCCGCCCGAACTCGGTCGCCCAAACCACGAGGGTGTCTTCGAGAAGTCCGCGCTGTTTGAGGTCCTTGATCAGAGCGGCGGCGGGTTGGTCGAGGATTTCGGCATGGCCGTCGTACTGCTCCTTGAGCTTCGAATGGCCGTCCCAGTTCAGCCTTCCGCCACTCGCGTAGGCACCGTTAAAGAGTTGGACAAAGCGGGTTCCTTTTTCGAGAAGGCGTCGCGTTAGGATACAGTTCCGGGCGAACCCGGCTTTGATCGGATTCGATTCGTCATCGGCTCCATACATTTTCAGAATGTGATCCGGCTCCGTCGAGAGGTCGCTGATCTCGGGGACGCTCAACTGCATCTTCGCCGCGAGTTCATAGCTCGCAATGCGGGCCGCGAGACTACCATCGAGCGGGTTCTGCTCGAGATGACGGGCATTCATCCGCTGGAGCAATGACCGGGCCGCCTCATCTTTCCCGCCCGCGACGGACTTCGGGGACGAGAGATGCCGGATCGGATTCTGTGCATTGAAAGGCGTCCCCTGAAACTCCGCCGGAAGAAACCCCGGCCCCCAGTTATTGATGCTCGCCTGCGGAATCCCGCGCGGGTCGAGGAGGGACACGAAGGCGGGGAGATCCTGATTCTCACTCCCGAGCGCATAGCTGAGCCAGGCGCCCATGCTTGGAAATCCGTCCTGCACAAACCCGGTCGAGAGAAAATTCTCGGCGGGGCCGTGGGTGTTGGATTCACTCGTGAGCGAATGGATAAAGGCAAAGTCATCGGTGAGTTCGGCGAGGTGGGGGATCATGTCCGAGACCCATTTCCCGGTCTGCCCCCGTTGCCGGAACGCATACTGCGGGCGGGCCAAATTTCCCGATGGCCCCTGAAAAGTGACGGGTGGACCTCCCGCGAGGGGTTTCCCATCCTGCCGGATCAACTCGGGTTTGTAGTCCCACGTTTCCAGTTGGCTCACGGCCCCAGCGCAGAAAATGACGACGACGTTTTTCGCGCGCGGACGATGATGAGGCCTCCTCGGGGCAAAGGGATTCTTTGGATCAATCTCAGGACGCACCGGCGCTTTTGCTGAGCCGAGAAGATTGTCGGTTCCGAGAAGACTCGAGAGGGCAATCGAACTCAGCGCGGTCGCGTTGTTCGAAAGAAAGCTCCGGCGTCGCAGTAAATGACGACCGTGAGGCGAGAGATTCTCGGATTCGTTCATGGAAGAAAAAGGAACTCGTTGGAGTTAAAAATAACCCGATTGACCGTCTCCAACCCATGCTCACGAACGACGGTGATTGCGTCGTTCAATTCAGCGGGTTCAGGATTTCGACCAAAGCTGATCTGCCAGGCCCGTCGAACCTGCTCGCTAAGATCATCGCCGACCTCGTCCCGGATCCGCGCCGCGAAGTCCGCCGCGAGATCAATCGTGAACTGGCTGTTAAAAAGATTGAGCGCCTGAATCGGAGTCGTCGATTGACTGCGCCGTGGCGCGCTCTGCCCTCCATCAGGACAATCGAAGGCGCCAAAGACACCCTCCCGCTCCATCCTCACTTTGTAGGCGTAGATCATGCGACGACGGCCTTCGGCCTTTTGATGAGACTCAACCGGTTTGAAGCCTCCGGTGCCGCCACGGCTGTCGAAGAGATCGAAGCCCCGCCCGAACATGGTCGTGTCGAGTGCGCCGCTCACCGCAAGAATGCTGTCACGAATCACCTCAGCCTCGATCCGGCGCGACGGGAAACTCCAGAGAAGACGGTTGTCGGAATCTTTGGCGAGGCCGTCGGCGTGGAGTTCGTTGCTCTGTTGATAGGTTTCCGAAGAAACAATGAGGCGATGAAGCTCTTTGACGGACCAGCCCGACTCGATGAATTCATTCGCGAGCCAATCAAGCAGCTCCGGATGACTTGGGAGCGCTCCGAGATTTCCAAAATCATTCGCCGTCGCAACGAGACCGATTCCGAAATGCCATTGCCAGATCCGATTGACGATGACCCGCGCCGTGAGCGGATTGTCAGGGTCGGCGATCCAGTCGGCGAGCGCGGCGCGGCGTTCCGTATCGCGCGATTTGAGAGGCAGCGCCACGGGATTGAGAAAAGAAAGAGAGGCCGGCGCGACCTCTTCGAGCGGCTGCTCAGGGTCACCCCGATTGAGCAAATGCATCGCCGCCGGGGCGGTCGATTGGGCGGCGAAAACCATCGGTTTCTCTCCGCCGTACTTCATCAACTCTGCCGCGAGAGGCTTCCTCGCCGCGATGATTTCACGGGCACGCGCCTGATGTTTCGCGGCAATGTCAGGAAGTTGATAGAGATCCTCTTTTGCTTTTTCGGGGTCAAAGGGAGCACGATCCGAGGCATCGGCGATTTGACGCCATTCCCCGGCTTCCGTTTTGATCTCAAGGGTGTAGGACTCGGCGAGACGGTCCGGATATTTCCCCGTTCGATCCCGCCCCCATAAAATCTGATGAATCGTCTCGGACTTTTCGAAGGTCAATTCGAGAGCGCCGCGGCCCTTATCTTTCGATTTCCAGGCACTGACGTTTCCGTAGATCCCGTCGATTGCGGCCTCCGGTTTGCCCGTCTTGGAAATGATCCGGGAAGTGCGGGCGACGTTTTCACCTTCGGTATTAAAGACCTCGATTTCATCAAGATAAGGCTCGTGAAAACTGTCGCGGATCGTCGTCAAAATCGTGAACCGAACCCCACTTGCTTTCACCGGCGGAAAGCTCTCGATATTCCCTTTCGCACTGAGCGAAGCCCGCGTCGTCCCTCCGCCGGCCTTGAGTAGATAACCGGTCAATTCCTCATCGAGGGGCCGGAGTTGCCGTTCTAAACCCGAAACGAGGGCATCACGTTCCGGATTTAGAATTGGACGATCCCCGTATCGGACTCCGGCGAAGAAGGCCTGCATCGTGTAGTAATCCCGGGCGGAAATCGGATCGAATTTGTGGTCGTGGCAGCGGGCGCAGCCGATGCTCAGCCCGAGAAAAGCTTCGCCGGTGTTGATCACGATTTCTCCGAGTTCGTCCTCGCGTGCGAGCCGTTTTGATTCTTCATCCTTGCCGATCTGGCCGGGTAGCAGCGCCGCCGCGGTGACAAGAAACCCGGTCGCTTCCGCTTTGCCCATCGCATCGCCCGCGATCTGCTCACGGACAAATTGATCCCACGGTGTGTCGGCGTTGAAGGCCTCAATCACATAGTCCCGAAAGGGCCAGGCGTGAGCGCGCTCGGTGTTCACCTCGAAGCCATGGGTGTCCGCGTAGCGTACAACATCGAGCCAATGCTGCGCCCATCGCTCACCGTAGCGAGGGGAGGCGAGAAGCCGCTCGACGGCGGTTGCGTAGGCAGCGGGGGAGTCATCCGCGAGAAAGGCGGCCATTTCCTCCGGCGCGGGAGGCAATCCGATGAGATCAAAGCTGAGTCGTCGCAGCAGGGTCGCCTTGTCCGCACGCGGGGAGCGCCGAAGTCCGTTTTGCGTGAGCGCCTCATCGATGAATCCGTCGATGGAGTGCTCGCCGTCCGGAATCTGGATTGGTTTGAAAGACCAATGATCGCTCGTGTCTTCCAACTCGACGAGATCGACCCCATCCGGCCAAACCGCCCCTTCTTTGACCCAGCTCGTGAGGATTTCGATTTCCTCAACGGAGAGGCGCGCCCCTTTCGGCGGCATCCTTTCGTCTTCCTTGTCCGAGGTCAAAAAGAGGATGAGCGGACTTTCCTCCGGTTTCCCCGGGACGATGTCCGGGCCATGATTATCCCCGCCCCGGAGCGCTGACGATTTCACATCGAGCCGAAGACCGGACTTCTGTTTCTCCTCCCCGTGGCAGTCATAGCAATGTTCCTGAAAAATGGGACGGACCTCGCGCACAAAATCGACCGGATTCGCCCTCACCGAACCGGGTGCGATCATGGGGAATAAACACCCCGAAATGACGAGAAGACGCTTCATGCAGGGATCGTTTTAGCGAAAATCACGAAAGAGCACAACCTACGCAATTCCGCCCTCCGGTCGGACCATCGACACCAGAGGAACTTGCCACGCCAAAGAGTTTTCCCCTCACCGTGCTGCTGGAGGCAGGATGGCAAAATCCGGCGACCGTGGAAGTGCCGGCGGTTCCGGTGATCTCGCGGCAGCGTCAGACTGGTTACGTGTTGCGGTGGAGTGAGTTGGAGTGAGAAGCGCTCGAGGTCAGGGTGTTAGATGATCGGCCCGAGGCTTCGGATCATTTGCCCTTGGGGGAGGTAATTGAGTTTCTGCATTAAGGGGTGTCGACGCGGGAACAGCGGGATTCGATAGGCTTGGGAGTTGATCCCTAAGGTGATGGTTTCCTGACCTCTGGATGGCATGATCTTCGCGGACACGGGCCGTTGGTTGGCTCGGATTCACGGGTTCCGCAGCGTGGCCGTTCATCTTGGCCGTTTCGGGAGACTCTATTGCATTGGATGCTTTCAGATGCATGATCTCCCGCATCGCGCTTTCAAGTTGCGCAGTGAGACTCTGGATCTTCGATCCGAAATTTTCACTGCTTGCTGGCTCTGGCCTCTCACGCTGATCCGCCTCAGCCTGTGCGGCTTCCCTGGCGCGCTGGATCTGCTTTGCCCGCTCAGCTTCGCAGGCGCGCTCGATTTGCTGCGCACGTTCGATTTCCTGGGCACGTGCGATTTGCTGCGCTCGTTCGGCTTCCTGAGCGCGCGCGATCTCCTGCACTCGCTCGGCTTCCCGGACACGTGCGATTTGCTGCACTCGCTCGGCTTCCTGGGCACGCGCGATTTGCTGCGCTCGCTCGGCTTCCCGGGCACGTGCGATTTGCTGCGCTCGCTCGGCTTCCCGGGCACGCGCGATTTGCTGCGCATGTTCAGCTTCCCGGGCGCGTTCGATCTGCTGCGCTCGTTCGGCTTCCTGGGCACGTGCGATCTGCTGCACTCGCTCGGCTTCCCGGGCACGTGCGATTTGCTGCACTCGCTCGGCTTCCCGGGCACGTGCGATTTGCTGCGCCCGTTCGGCTTCTTTGGCGCGCGCGATCTGTTGCGCTCGCTCGGCTTCCTGGGCGCGCTCGATCTGCTGCGCCTGTTCGGCTTCCTGTGCCCGCTCGATTTGCTGCGCCCGCTCGATCTGCTGCGCCTGTTCGGCTTCTTTGGCACGTTCAATTTGCTGCTCTCGTTCGGCTTCCTGGGCGCGAGCGATTTGTCGTGCCCGCTCGGCCTCTTTGGCACGTTCGACTAGCCGTTCGGCTATTCCACGTTGAGGAACGATAGGGCCTTCCCTCCTGACGGGATGCTCGAGAATCTCGTCGGCGTTTTCCACAGGCGGTGGAGTTTTCATGGGCGTGATGGGAAACGTGTAAAAGCTCTCGTCGCTGGTGAAGTTGAATTCATCCTTCAACGAAATGACTTTGGAGAGGTAGCCCCCGGGAGAGGATTCGTTTTCCAGCGGCATAACCGCCTCGATGTGTTCTTCTACCGCGATCAGCAGATCTCCGAACCTCAGATGATCGCCCGGATTCACTTTTACCGGGGAGGTCACCCGTTCATCGTTGAGAAAGGTGCCGTTGGTCGAATTGAGATCGCTGATGGCGTAGCCTCCGTCGGAAGTCTGCGTGAGTTCGGCATGGTATCCCGAGACACAATCAATCTGGATGCTCAAATCGTTGTCGTGCATGCGCCCGATGCCATGAGAGCTTTCGCTGAGAAGCAGTTCTTCGGGTTCACAACAGGCCTTCGATTTGGCGACGAGTTTCAAGGTCATTGCTGAGTGGATTCGGTGTTTTCGTATCGGAAATCCAACTGTATCTGATTATGGTAATTATATAAAGGGCTAATTTCAGTGGGATTTCGGCGTGAGCAGAGGGGCAGAACTCTGAAGCTTGTGGAACTGCCGACGGTTCCGGTGATCTCGCCGCAGCGGCAGATTGATTCCGTATTGCAGCCGGGTGAGTTGGATTGGTAGGCGCTCGAGGTCATGGCCTTGAATGACCGGCCCGAGGCTTCGGATCATTTGCCTTTGATGACGGTGATCGAGTTTTTCCGGTTACGATGCTGGAGAGGCAGAATTTAACAGGGTTCGGTGTGGGAGGTTACCCTGTTAGGTTGGCTTGAAAGCGAATTGAAAATCAAGAAATGTCGGGCTGTTGCCGGAACAGCGTAAATCTCAGTAAAGTCAGTGGTTTGAGAGCGATTGGAATCTTTTCCGTCTTCGGCTGATTTTCCCGATGGAATTCGTCGGTAGCAATATTGATCGTCCCGTGGCCCTTCCATGTGAGACAGGAGGGCTTTGTGAGGCAGAAAAAGGCCCATAAAGACCTCCGCACGAGGATCTTCAGGTTTTGTATCGTCGCAATGAGCAGATCCTGAATGCTCTGCTTTTCCAGTCCACGCCATCGCGCTCTTTTGAACCCGTGCATCACTGCCGCTTCTCCGAAGTTCCGCTCCTGAAACCATTGTCTCCGCTTCCGATCTTCGCGGGCCTCCTCGCTATGACTCTGCCTGCGCGCGAGATCGAGCTCTTCCTGATGCTCGTGCCGTTTAAGCGTCCGTCCTGTTTTTGCCCGGGTGCATTGAGCTTTCAACGCGCAATCGTTACATGTCCCGCGTTTGGTTCGATACTCCCAGTGCCCGCGACTCTTCATGAAATGATGTCGATGGAGACGTTCTCCGGCAGGACATTCAAAGGTGTCCGTTTCGCTGTCATAGTGAAAGTCGTCTGCGGGGAAGATACCTTCGGCGCGTTTGTTTCGGAGGCGGCTTCGTAAATCACCGACGTGAGCCTGGATACCTCTTTGCGCCAGTTCGACAAAGTTCGCCGTGTCTCCGTAGCAGCAATCGGCTACCGCGGTTCCGGGCTTATCTCCCGTTCGATCTTCGTGCTGGTCGAGCATGTCCATGAGCTTGTTACCGTCGTTCTCAACCCCGTGAGTCGTGGCTACAGCAGTTGTCACACCGGCCTTGTCGTCAACGACCCGGTGGTTCTTGAAGCACGGTTTGGCTTTGCCACCATCATGACGAACGACGCGACTGTCAGGATCGGTTGTGCTGCGGTAGCGCGTATTGATCGGCTTGTGCTTCGGGCGAGGCGCTTCTTCCTTATCGGCAAGCTCCTCCAACTTCTCCATCTCCTCCCCGACAAGGGTCTTCACAACAGAGGCGAGGGATGCGTCGGCTCGAATGAGGCTTGAATCGATATGCACTTTTTCTGATCCTACGAGTTCAGCTTCTATGCATTGAAGGACAACGCGCCCGAAAAGCTCATCAAAAATTGTTTTGCCCCAACGCTTCCGGGCTTTCGACAAGACACTGTGATCGGGCACCTCGTCGTCGAGTCCATACCCAAGAAACCAGAGGTAATCGATGCGCAGTGGAATCTGGCGCATCAACTCACGTTCACTTCGCAAGTTGTCGACGAAGAGTAGTATCATCATTCGCATGATCACAACCGGATCGACGGATACATTGCCGTTCTTACCGTAGAGATGAGCGACTTTCTCTCGAACGAAGGACAGGTCCAGGAGACGATCAATCTGTCGCAATAAGTGATCGTTCGGAAGGCGCCCACCAAGATCAACGGCTTTTGCCCAAAGCTCGCCCTGCTTTTGCTGTATCCCCATCATATGGGGGAGATTTATTTACACCCTAACAAAACATTAATCAAGCTGTTTGGGCAACAGCCCGACATTTATTGACTTTTCCCATTTTCTTAAAACGGGGCCAGGTAAAAATTCTCATAGAAAAAGCAGGGACAGTAGTATCAGATTGTTCAAGCGGATTTTTTGACGATTTTTTGGCGA
>CAZOUP010000085.1:0-23753 GCA_964583035.1 uncultured Akkermansia sp. | reverse complement strand
GGGGAAACGGCATGCCGTGATCACTTGTGACGACGATGAGGGTGTTGTCGAGTTGGCCTGCTTCTTCCAACATCGCGATGGCCCGCGATACCATCGAATCGAAGTGCTCGACTTCCACGTAGTAGTCGAGGATGTCGTTGCGCACGATTTCGTTGTCGGGAAAAATCGGAGGAACGATGACTTTGTCTGGATCCTTCCCGGTTCGTTTGCCAGAGTCCAACTCATAGTCGCGATGGGGTTCGAAAGTGCCGAGCCAGAAGCAAAACGGATCGTCGTCCCGGTTTTTTGAGAGGAAGTCGGCGAAATTGCCTGCGTAGTCTGTGTTGCTCATCCCTGTAAAAGGAGGCTGTAGCTTTTTGGTCTGAAATTCCGCTCCTGCCGGATTCTCGGTCCGTCCGCCCGGCTCCAAACGTCCGGGGCCCCAGCCTTTGCCGGTGTATCCGACGAAGTATCCCGCCTCCTTCAAAATCTCTGTGTAAGTCGCGAACTTGGCGGGTAGCGTGCTGTGGATATTGCCCGCTTCCTCCAGCCGCCAAATCGGCTGGCCGGTTAAAATCGCGCTGCGCGATGGGCCGCAAGTTGGCGCATCGCAAAACGCATGCGTGAAATTCAGCCCTTCCCGCGCGATCCGATCAAACCCGGGCGTCTGCACGACGGGATCGCCGTTTGCGCCGGTGTGGGCGTAACTTTGATCATCCGAAATGCAGAAGAGAATATTGGGGCGGGCTGATGCAGTTTGAATCGAAGCAGCGAGCACCGTTGCCGCGGTCAATAGTCGAAGTCGTGATTTCATTAAATGAATTATTGAATTGACAGGAATTTGCTTTTTCAAGGAGTTCTTATCAGTGAGTCGGTCCTACTGGGATTGAGGGGGTGCAGCTCAGCCTATTCGAATCCCTTGTATAACTTCAGCCAATCGATCTGAACAGTGCCAAAGTCCTGACCTTTGAAATCGATCTGCTGACTTTCTCCATCGGTCTGGAGGGTGATTAATTCGTCTTTGATCATCTCCTTGCGGTCGTTGACCTGAATGAGGATGGAACCTTCTTTGATTTCGATGGTGACGTCGTTCCACTGATTGAGCGGAAAAAAGTCACCTTCGATGACTATCTGCTTTTTCTTCTGAAGAGTCAGGGTCGTTTGTTCTTCACCGAAGATAAACGAGTTCATGTGGTGCCCCAGATCGAGCTCCGCGCCGCGATCTCTGCCTGCCCCGGGTTCTGCGTCGTAGCGCAGGCGCAGCTGAATCACGAGGGCTTTGGGTACCGGCTTGAGAAAAATTGCCGCACGAGTGCCGTCATGGCCGTCGCCGGTCGCCTGGATCTTTTTCTGGAACTCCTCAGTGGCGACTCCGCCGACGAGAATACCGTATTTGACATTCCACTGAGTCTCTTGACGAATGGCCCACTTCCCGGGCAGATGGTGAGGGCCATCGGTTGCAAAGGGTTCGTCGTAGATCAGTTCAACGGATTTGAACAGTTCGGGCTGGTAGTCTTCGGCCCGGGCGCTGCCGATGATAGAGGCTGCAAAAAGAGCAGCGAACGTTATTGGCAGGAAGTTGAGATTGAATTGGTTCATTGGAGTCTATTTTATTATTGATAGCAGGGATTTGCTTTTCAACCCTGTGGTTCCATCACCGCGCATTGCCCCGGGTTGGAGGGGGTGCAATCCCCACCGAATGGGCGTCATGATCGACCCCCTGGTAGGGGCCAAAATCAAGACTTCCTTGGCCGTCCTACCCCTGTATCGACAATACACCGACGTGTAAATATGGAATCCGAACATCGCCTCGTTTGGTTTGCACATGCGATTTTCTTTATTCGTTCTTCAGTCTATCGGCTAACGATTTCGACCTTGCTCCAGTATGCGAGCTCACCCTTCAAATCGGTAGCCAGCCAATCCCTCGTGCCGTTCTCCAACGAGAGTTCCACGCGCTGCCCGGCATATTTGCTTAAATCTATTTCGAGCTCTAGCCATTCGTCCTGGACCGTTTCGTAACTGACAATTCGATCGACTAAAACGTCATTGTTCACCAACACCCGCAACCTCCAACCGCCGTGGGGATGATAGCTCACCCGTAACGCCAGGGCTGTCCGCTTCCCTTCAGGGATCAGCTTCTCGCCTCTGAGTATGCTGGGGCTTTGATTATGTTGAGGGGCGGTCTGGACTACCCTCTCGTTTCTAAAGCTCAACAGCTGCTGTACGCCGCCGCGTTTTCCATTAATGTTAAACGGAATGAATCCGGGCGCTAAGGCGTCGACGATTCGCTTCCACTCAGCTTTCTGCGCATCAGTGCCCTGATTGGTATTCGGGTCCCAAGCCACAGAACCACTCGACATTCGGCGCGCTACACTCTCCTGCAGGTAGGGAATCTTCCCATCAATCGCGACGGCCAGCGCCTCTTCGGGAAACACCGGCACCGCAGGCTCGAGGGCGAACCAAAGCATGCGCGGGATGTTAGCATCGTCGACATCTTCCGCATGCCCGGCGAGAAGGCGGATCAGGGGGAGACGCTGTGCCAGTGACATCCGCTGCAGCGCGGAGGCGAGATACAAGCGGACCACGGCGGACTTGTCCTCGCGAGCCATCTGCGCAAACGCATCGAGTGTCGCAGCCGAGATGTTTCCCGTTTCAGAAATCAGCTGCACGGCCCACGAGCGGACAAATTCATCCTCGTGCGCAAGCATGGAGCCGGCATCGAGGCCGCCGGTCACGTGCAGAGCCCACAGCGCCCGGAGTCGCTTGCCCGAGGTCGTGGCGTCTTCGAACATCTCGTGAAGCCCCTGGTGCACGGCTGGCAAGTCGAGGCGACCCGCCGCAGCGCGGGCATGCAACTCCACTCGTGCTTGGCGGACATACCAGTCGTTCGCATGATCCTGCAACTTCACCAGCGCGAGGTCGCTGGATGCGCCGATGTTCGGACGTGAAATCTTCTTCGCTCCTTCCGGCATGATCCGGTAGATGCGACCGCTATCGGGAAAGTTGATGCTGTTCCCGCAAATGTCCGTATCGTGCCAGTCGAGGATGTATACTCCGCCATCGGGGCCAATGAGCACACTGAATCCGACCCAAGCGAGGTCGTTGGCCGGCAGGAAATCCTCACCATGCCTGCCAATGTAGCTTGAACCCTTCACCTCCATGTAGTCGGTCAAAACCGCGTGCTCATGGATGTTGCACATGAAAAGCTGGTCGCGATACTTTTCCGGGAACGTGTCCGCCAGATAAAAGCGCGCACCGCCGTGGGCGGAACGATGAGTGTGATCGCGGATCGTCTTGATAACATCGAAGGCGTAAGGGTTCAGATTCGGACTGCTCTGCTTGTCATAGATTCCTCCCTGCACGATGTGAAAGAGGTGTGGGATCACGCAACAGGTCGCGAATCCGTGACCCACATCATTGAAATCGAAACCCCAAGGGTTGGAGAGGCCCTCGGCGAAGACTTCGAACTCCTTTCTCACCGGGTGAAAGCGCCAGATGCCGCCGTCGATGTATTGGCGTTCGCTATCAGGCGCTCCCGCTTTCCCGACAAATGAGCGCGTGAGGACGCCATGGCATCCGTAGAGCCAGCCGTCGGGCCCCCAGATGAAACTGTTGAGCGTTTCGTGTCGATCCTGAACCCCCCATCCATCGAGCAACACTTCTGGTTCGCCATCCGGCACATCGTCCCCATCGGCGTCGGGGATGAAAAGAAGGTTGGGAGGCGTCCCCAGGTAAACTCCACCGAAACCGACGGCGATCCCCGAACTGAAGCCGATCTTATCGGTGAAGAGCTTCTTGGTGTCGAACACGCCATCACTGTCCGTGTCCTCGAGGATCTGAATCCTGCTCAACGGTTCGAGATCGTGCACACCGCGGTTGATGTAATTGTAGTTCTCCACGACCCAGATGCGGCCTCGACCGTCGAAGGTGAACGCGATTGGCTCTCCGATGTCCGGCTCCGCCGCGTAGATGGAAACCTCGAATCCCTCCGGGATATCCATCTTGTCGACGGCCTCCTTGGGGGTGAGAAACGGCGCATTGCTGGTCTTTTTATTCCCTTGCAGTTCGGGCGCAGGTGCCAAAATTTCCTGACTCTTGTCGATCGCCTGGGCAGAGACTGTCATCGCGCAAGTGCAGGTCACGAGTGCTATGGCGAGAACTCGGCAAATGCAGTTGAGTCTTGCCAGTGAGAGAGCAAGGGAATCAGCCGACGTTTCGTTTCGTGATGTTTTCATTTTGAATTTCATAGAACTGATGGCTTGGGCGATTTCGAAGCAATCTAGGGAAGGCTTACCTGCTCCTGCGTTTGGAAATATTTGAAGAGATCGAGAACTTCGTCATCCTTCAGCGTCTGAAGAAGCCCCTCGGGCATCATCGAGAAGTCGGACACGGCGCGCGATTTCACATCGCTCTTCGCAATGATTTTCTCCATGCCGACCATGTTGAGCACGATCTTCTGCGGGTCTTCCTCGACGACGGTCCCGACGAGGACCTGTCCGTCAGTTGTCTCGACCGTGACCATCCGATAGGAGTCAGCAATGTCGAAGCTGGGGTCAATTATATTGAGGAGAAGGTAATCGAGGTCTCCCCGATTCGATCCCGTCAAATCCGGGCCGATAACGCCACCCTCCCCATACATTTTGTGACAGGCGGAACAAAGCTGTTGTTTAACCACGCGTCCCCTGGATGCGTCCGCCATGGCCATGGCCTGAGGTGTGGCCATTTGCTTATATTTTTCAATGAGAGCCTTTTTATCGGCCGAAGGTTCTTCAACGCCATATTTAGAGATGAACGATTCTCCGAGCAAATCGCTGAGCGTGCGCGCCGTATACACCGGCACGGCTTCGCGAGGGATTTTGTTCTCTTCGAGCGCAGCGAGGAGCACCTCGGCATGGGATCTCCGGCCCGCCAGGGTCTCGACGGCCGCCCGTTGAGCCTCCGCATCGAATGAGGGGAAACGATCAACCAGTATTGCGGCCGCCCGGGTCGATTCTATCACGCGGAAAGCGCGAACAGCATCGAGGCGAAGCGCATTTTCATCCAGCAGTGCTTCCAGGACCGACAGGAGATCCTGCCGTTGCTGACTGACCAGCGAGGCCAGCGAAGTTCGTCGCGCTGCGATCTCCGCATTCGAATCTCTCAGGACTGCGAAGGCTCTCTGGATCGCCGACTCGTCCCCGAAGATCTGACTCAGTTGGGTCGCTAACTTCCGCACCTCGCTGTCTTCGCTTTCATCCAGATGGACGCTGAGGTCCTGCCATCCTTCAGGCGGCTCTAAATCGCGACGCCCCTCCAGTCCAAGGAGGATACCATTCATCAAGGAGGCCTGAAGCTGCGTGCCCTCTGCCTTATACAACGCATCGACAAGAAGTTTAAGAGACGCCTTCGCATCCATCTCACGCACTCCCTTCATGCGATGTTCCTCCAGGCTGAGGTTGCGGAAACCCTCGGGCTGCGATTTCCAAAGCGGATGTCCCTTTACGATGAGCTCCCGCACTGCGGGTTTCGTTGGAGTCGGAGCTGGTCTGCTCTCCCAATCGGATTTGTCATCTAAATTGGCCAGGATCTCCTCTTCGTCCGGGGCGCTCGAGTCGATCCCCTCCTCCGGTATCTCCACGTGGGCGGTCCAAGCGATGGCATTCAGTACCACCTTACGAAAGTTGTCATCCTGCCAATTTTTGTGATTGTGCGCCCCGGTGAAACCGAACCCCCTGCCTTTCCCATCCGGTCGTTCGTAGGCCCAGGCGACGTGCTGGATCTCGCCCGCAGCCACCGCCTTTCTCACATCGGGATTGCCGAACCTCGGTCCATCCGGACGAACCAAGGTCTCAGCCGGAGGATGGGCCGACAGAATAGGCGTGACCCCCTTCATGCCATCAACGAAACGCATGTGATAATACCATTCGTCATGAACGCTGAAGGGGACGAGGCCATTCACAACCGGGTGATCTGGAAAATCTTGGAAGCGCGGCGCCCAATGCGGATTTACCGACCAGTTCAACTCGCAATAACCGCCGACCCACTCGAGAACCTTCTTTCCCGGCTCCCCTATTTTAACCTCTGTTGCGAAGTGGATTAGCACCAGCCCGATTCCCTGCTTCATTAGCTTGTCGAACTCCTCCAAATGCGAATTGAGCACATGCCCATTCTGTCCCGAACAGAAGACTACAATAGTATCCGCATTGCGCAGAACTGAGCCATCCTTGGGATAGCCCACATCCGGCAGTACCGTTGCTTCAATCCCCAGACCGGACTCGTTCAGCCACTTCGCCAGCAGGATATTCCCCGCCCGATGTTCGTGCTCCATCGGGCCATGACTCTTACCTCCCGAAATAAAGACTACGTTCGCCTTGTCCGCCGCCACAATTGGAAGGGAGACTACCAGCAGCAAAAATACTTTTAATAATAATTTTAACCTCATTGTATTTATTGATAGGAATTTGCTTTTATGCGGCGCAACCGCAGAGGTGGGGGTTTTCAGGATGGCAATCGGACCACCCGGTTGTAAGTAGAATTCCTTCAAGATCCCACAGATCAGCGTGTACTAATAAACGAGTCAACGATTGATGGTCATCCGGTTCGCTGAGACTTATATCAGTTAGCACAACAATCCGCGGTTTGAGCGGGGCTGCATAGACATTCAAAGAAGCCATAAACACCGATAGACAGATCACGGAATACACCGAAGACACGGAACTCATCAATTTCATCATATGTAATCTCATCGTTTCATCACTTTTTGATTCGAAATACTTGTCTTCATCGTTTCATGCATTCAGCCAAAATCACGGAACGGGAGCGAAAATTATTCTGCGATAAGCGGTAAGATTATGCACACCGTCATCCGTTACTTCGCAGATCAGGTGAAAAGTCTTTCCGGCGGAATCTGCCGGGATTTCAATCGTTGCCTGACTAGACGAGCTATTCTTAACCTCAATCGCACCTTTGTAAGACCCCGCTTCAGGTTGAACCCACCATTTGTAGCTCAATGTATCTCCATCGGGATCGGTTGATTTGGACGCATCAAGTTTGACCGCAGCCCCTTGTTTGGGTTTCTGCCTCAGGATATCAAGGCTGTCATCGCCCTCAATGACAACCACGGGGTTCCGGTTCCCTTTACCCTCTTTTGCCCAGTCCATTCGGGCGGCAAAGTTGTTGAACGTGGCGGGGTAGAAGTGTTTCGCGTAGTTCTCACAGATAGTATGTGCGTCGCCCGTTCTGTTTGTGTATGAATAGCCATTCTTGTCTTCTCCCAGGCCCCATTCAGAATAGCCTCCCCAACCCGCCTGAGTGGGTTCGTCAGGGTTATTGAGTCCGTTCGGTGTGATATGCAGAAAAGACGGGGTATCCCCCTCAACACCAAAATGGTATTTTGGATACTGGTCGCCGAGGTTTCCGTGATGCTGTATATGAGCCTCATATTCAGGCCAGAGGCCTCTTTTTGCTGCTGAAACTTGATACTTCCATGCACATTCCTCCCAGATAAACAGGAGGTCGTCTGAAAAGTTTCGACGCATCCAGGCATGAGAACTGCCTTCAAAGCTGGCCTGGCGGCCATCGCCCTTAATGTTTGATCGGTCTTGATCCGTGATCGCAAACGCACGGACTTTGTGCAAAAACGCTTTGAGTTCCGATTCATTTCTGGTGTTCTGCACCTGCCAGATTGCTTGAGCAAGGGTATTGCCGCCGCCCCAAAAGGTGACCCAGATCGGACGCTCATCATCCTCATCCGCCAGTTTTATAATAAGGTCGCTTCCTGCGGAATTGTTTTCTTTTCCCAGGCGGGCTGTCCCTCGATACATGCTGCCGAACATCGTGCGATCTTTCAAATATTGGGCACTCGGCCAGTAGCCGACTTCCTGCCGCGCTTCATCCCGTGCAAATCCAGTTTGGTTGGATCGTTTCAGAAGGTTCGGCACATCTTTTTCATACGCCTCAATCACGCTGGTCGCAATATCGATGGAGTCCAAATGCTCATGCATGTCTTTAAACCCCCAACTGGTTGAAATGACAATTCCTTCAATTTCATACAGATCGGCGTGAACCAATAGACGCGTCAACGATTCCTGGTCATCCGGTTCAAAGTTTTTAATATCCGTTAAGACAACGATGCGTGGTTTCAGTGGGGCCGCACGGGCATTTAAAGAAACCATGCAGGGCGATAGCCAGGCGACGGAACAGATTAACAATACGAATTTCATGGATTTAGCAAAAATTTACCGAACCAATCCCTCTTCGAGCGGCTCGGTCCACTTCTCGTAGTTCCAACTCGCTTTCCGATCCCGGTTTTTGGGAGTGAGAGTCGGCGGGCAGTGGTAGCGATTCCTCAGGATGATCAGATCGTCCTTGAGCTTCCGGATCGTTTCCTCATTTTCCGGGATGAAATACTGGTTGATCATTTCATTTGGATCCTTCGAGAGGTCGAAGAACTCCCACTCGTTGAACGCTGGGTAGTAGATCAGCTTGTTGTTCCCGTCAGTCACTCCGAAATGGGGCTGGACGTTGTGGTTCGCGAGTTCGTGATAGGTGTAGAGAAACAGCTTCCGCCAGTCTTCCGGCGTCTCTCCTTTCAGGATCGGAACGAGGCTGCTGCCCTGGATCTCCTCCGGGATACCGATTCCGGCGATCTCCAGGAAGGTGCTGGCGAGGTCGATATTGGAGACGATGTCGGTGTCATTCACGACACCCGCTTCGACGACACCGGGCCAGTGCACGATGAAGGCAGTCCGAAGCGACTCCTCATACATGAAGCGCTTGTCGAAAAAGCCGTGTTCCCCCAGGAAAAATCCATGGTCGGCCATGTAGATGACGATGGTATTGTCCGCGAGATCGTTCTCTTTCAAAAAGGCCCGAATCCGTCCGACGTTCTTGTCAATCCCGGCACCGGACGCGAGAAAGTTTTTGAGAAGCACTTGGTATTTGAATCGGGACAGCTCCCTGCTCGGGTCGTTCCAATCCAGATTCATCGCTTTGAAGGTTTCCACGAACGGTTTGCGATAGGCATCCCAGGCCTTCCGTTGTTCCGGGTTGAGATCGCCCAGTTCGCCGGGGTCGCCCAGCAAGATTCCCTGGCCTAGATCCTCGTAGAGTGTCAGGGTCTGCTTGCGTATCGCCGTTCCGCGATAGGAGAAGTCGTCGAATAGGTTGGAGGGCTCCGGAATGGTCACGTTATCGTAAAGGTCGTATTCCTCCGGTCCCGGACACCACCCGTGGTGAGTCGCCTTGAACTGGGACATCAGCATAAAGGGCTTGCTCTGGTCGCGGCCGCTTTTCAGCCATTCGATCGTGAGATCGCCGACGATGTCCGAGTTGTAGCCGTCGACGGTGCGGGTGTCCTTGAGCCCGCCGGCATCACCTCTCTGGAGCAGGGGGTTGTAATATTCGCCCTGGCCCTTCATGATGTCGAAATAGTCGAAACCGGTCGGCACGGATCCGAGGTGCCACTTCCCGATGATTCCGGTCTCGTAGCCGCTTTTCCGGAATATCTTCGGGAAGGTTTCCTGGGAACCGTCGAAGTTGGAATTCCGGTTCCAGGTAACACCGTTGCGGTGTCCGTATTTGCCGGTGAGGATCGCGGCGCGACTCGGACCGCAAAGAGCGTTGGCCACGTAGCACTTCCGGAATAGCATGCCTTCGTCGGACAGTTCATCGATATGTGGCGTCACCGCGACATCCTTGAGAATCCCGCCATAGGCCCCGATCGACTGCCAGGCATGATCATCGCTGAAGAGGAAGAGGATGTTCGGGCGTTCCGCACTGACGATCGTTGTCGTGAGCGATGACGCCATTGCGAGAAGAAAGGCTATTTTCAGGGAATTCATTTTGTCAGGTAGCGATCGTTACTCTATTCACTCACTATTTTGATGGAGCCCCAGAACGCGAATTCCCAGGACCAGTCATTGGCGCGATTCTCGATTTCCAGGTCAAGGTGCTGTCCGGCAAATTCACTGAGGTCGAGGTCCAGCTCAAGCCATTCACTCTTCACCGTTTCGTAACTCACGATTTGATCGTGAATCACTTTCTTGTTCGCGAGGATCCGGAGCTGCCAGTTGCCGTGAGGATGGTAACTGGTCCGGATCTTCAGCGTGGTCGTCTTTCCTTTCGGCACATCGAGATGGCGGGAGAGAACGCAGGGCATTTTGCGGCTCAGTGGATGCGTTTGCACGGCGAACTCATTGCGGAATTCCGGCTGCGGACTGACTCCCTGTTCACCGACATCCCGGACTTCGAATCCGGGTGCGACCCGTTGCAGAATTCGTTGGGCCGCTTCTGGAGCCGGGCCTGCCTTCTGATGGTCTCGATGCGATACGGGTGGCAAGTCACCACTGACGAGGCGGCGGGCGACATGCTCCTGAAGATTCGTGAGCTTGCCGCGGGTGACGAGATCGAGTGATTTCTCGGGCTGCAGGGGAACCATCGGTTCGAGTGCGAACCAAAGCATGCGGGGAATGTTGTTGTCGTTTGAGTCTTCGCTGTGTTCCGCGAGGTTCACCAAAATTGGCCAACGCTGATCGTGGTCGATTCGCTGTAGGGCGGCGGCGAGATAGAGTCGGACCACCGGTGAAGGATCCTCTTTCGCAAGTTGGGCGAATCGGCCGAGGACGGTCGCTGATGCCTTTTTGTCTTCGCACAAGAACTGAATCGAAAAGGCGCGGACGTATTCATCCTCGTGGCTGAGAAACTTGAGGAGCGTTGCTTCGTCGAGGCTTCCAGTGACGTGGAGAGCCCAGAGGGCACGAAGCCGTTTCGGAGAAGTTTCCGCGTCGGTGAGCATGTCGTGCAGTGCCGTGCTGACTTCCGGGTCAAGCGGCCCACTCGCGGCGCGCATTTGCAGATTCAGGCGGGCAGCCCGCACATACCAATCATTCGAATGATCCTGCATCGAGACGAGATCGAGGTCTGACAAAGCGCCGAGGTCAGGGCGTTCGATGGGTTCAGCGCCTTCCGGCATGAGTCGGTAAATTCGTCCGCTGTCAGGGAAGTTGATTTTGTTCCCGCAAATATCAGTGTCGTGCCAGTCGAGAATGTAGACGCCACCGTCGGGGCCAATTTCGACGCTGAAGCCGACCCAGGCGAGGTCGTTGGTTGTCACGAAGTCTTCCCCATGGGTTCCGATAAAACTGGAACCCTCCGGTATCATGATATCGGTGAGGACCTGGTGCTGGTGAATATTACACATGAAGAGTTGGTCGCGGAACTCCGGAGGGAATGCATCAGCCAGATAAAACCTCGCGCCACCGTGTGCCGAGAGATGGGTGTGATCTCGAATCGTGGTAATGTAGTCATACACATACGGATTCAGGTGCGCCTTACTCTGCTTATGATAGTAGCCTCCCTGGACGATGTGAAAGAGGTGGGGAATGACACAGCAGGTGGCAAAGCCCTGGCCGACGTCGTTGAAATCGAAGCCCCATGGATTCGAGAGCCCCCGGGCGAAGACTTCGAACTCCTTCTTCGTTGGATGATAGCGCCAAATCCCACCGTCAATGAAATGCCGATCTTTGTCCGACGCCTCCGGCTTTCCAACCATCGATGAGGTAAAGACGCCGTGGCAACCATAGAGCCAACCGTCCGGGCCCCAGATGAAACTGTTGAGCGTTTCGTGTCGGTCTTGAATGCCCCAGCCGTCGAGGAGCACCTCAGGCTCTCCGTCCGGTTTGTCATCGCCGTCCGCGTCGGGAATGAAGAGAAGATTCGGAGGCGTCCCGACAAAGACTCCGCCAAACCCCGTGATGATCCCAGAGCTGAAAGTGAGCTCATCGGTAAACAATTTCTTCGTATCGAAAACGCCGTCGCTGTCGGTGTCCTCGAAAATCTGAATTCGCGTCAACGGTTTCTCAGCGTCGTGACTCCGACGGTCGACGTAGTTGTAATTCTCGAGAACCCAGACCCGGCCGCGGTCATCAAAGGTGAAGGCAATCGGCTCTCCGATGTCCGGCTCCGCTGCAAAGATATCGATCTGGAATCCATCCGGGATTTCCATTTTCGCGACCGCCTCCTGCGGCGTCAAAAACGGGGCATCGCTCGTTTTGTGCTGCTTGGTTTCGCAAAGGGCTGGAAAGGGGACTGCGGCGAGGAGGCACGCGACAACAGACAGAGTGCTGAATTTCCGAAGGGGAGAATGGTTCATTGTAAGAGGAGAGGGTGTTTAGAAAGGAGGTAGAGGAAAGGTGGCACGGATTTGCAATCCGTTGATCAAGCCCGGCCCTTGCATTGAAACGGATTGCAAATCCGTGCCACAGGAAAGAGTGGCGCTGAGTGAGCCACAGGGTGTGAAATGCAACTAGTCATCGTGAAACCTCCAACCCAGCTTTTCCCACTCTGGACAAACCCACCTGTCGTAATCACCAGATGGTAGTTGTGCCTTTACCGGATTTTGGCCAATGTATTGCAGACACCTCCAGAGATGCTGTGGGTCCCGCACAATGCTGTCATGACTTTCATCCAACCAGACCGTGCCGACGGCTTGACGAATCCGGTTAATCTCGCGGGCGCTTTGCCTCTTCCAGCTTTGTAGGATTTTCTCGAGACTCCATCTTTTCGGCTCAAGCGGGCGAACCAGAAGATGGACGTGATTCGGCATCATGACCCATGAGGAAAGATCAAATCGAGCGGGCTGCTTCCCAGCCTCGTCTAAGTCTGTGGTTCGTGTCAGGTCAAAAAAATGAAGCACACTTCGCAGGCAATTCCGGTGTGCCGAAGATCGTAAAAGACAGCCGCCAAGTCCCGCATCCAGCCATTTCTCTGACTGAGTCCCAACGAGACGATGCAGTTCAGCCAACTGCTCCTCTGTGTGAGGCTCAGGATTCTCGCGCTCCGAGTCTCGTTTTAGATCCTGGATGAGTTTTTGCTTTTCGATCGGCAACGCGTCGTGGAGACGAAAGGTGACAAAATAGGTCGCTCCCTCCTGACGCCAGTGTGGAAGATAACGCTGGTAAGTTTCCACGGGGAGGTCTTTCCGTAGCCCCTGGAAATCTGGTGGTGGATCGAGGTGAAACATATTTTTTCCAGTAATCTCTGTTGATGTGGCACGGATTTGTAATCCGTTGATCTGGGCTGGCATTTGCTTTGAAACGGATTGCAAATCCGTGCCACTTAGCAATGTCCTTACTTTGGGAGATCGACCTGCTCGGTTGTTTTTAGGTATTTCACAAGGTCGATGACTTGCTGGTCCTGCAGGGTGGGCAAGAGCCCTTCGGGCATCATGGACAGGGGTGAGACTTCGCGTTTCTCGATATCGCTTTTTAAAACCGTGGTGGTTTGACCAACGATTTTGAGGACGACGCGTTGATCGTCCTCCTGCGCCACGGTGCCTCCTAACACTTGTCCACTCTTGGTGTGGAGCGTGACGAGTTGGTAGGCCTCCGGAATGTCGGCGCTGGGCTCGATCATGTTGAGGAGGATGTAACTGAGGTCGGCCCGGTTCGAACCAGTCAAATCCGGCCCGAGGACACCTCCTTCGCCGTAGAGTTGATGGCAGGCGGCGCAGGAAGCGGCAAAAACGAGACGACCTTTCGAGGGATCGGCTTTGGCAATATTCCCGGGGGAGAGCAGCGCGGTGTAGCGCTCCATCAGCTCGGCCTTATCCTTTGACAATTCATCGAGATCACCAAACACCTCCGTGAAAGCGCTGCCCAACATACTCGACAGCGGCCGTGCGACGTGAGCTGGAATGTCTTCCTTCGGCAGCTTGCCATCCTTCAATGCGCCGAGAAGGGCGGTCGCGTAGTTCTTCCGCATCGCGAGGGTTTCGACGGCGGTCCGTTTCGCCGTATCATCCCACGTCGCATATCGCGAGAGGATCAACCGGGGAGCGCGTGAATCATTGATCGCACCAAACGCCCGAATCGCCGCGATGCGCATCGATGGATCATCCAATAAGCCCGGCAAGACTTTTGCCAACTCCGGATTTTGCTGGGTGACGAGGGCGGTGAGGAGCGTCTGTCGCTCTTCGGCGGGAGTTTCGGGAACGTTAAGCTGGGCAATGGCCCGCCCGGCCGCCGCTTCATCACCAAAGACCTGGTCGAGTTGCTGGGCCAGGCTGCGGATTTCGCCGCCCGGAGATTTTTGCAGCCCTGCACTGACTTGGCTCCATCCTTCCGGTGGCGCGACGGAGCGTCGACCTTCGAGTCCTCGCACCATTCCCCGGAGGAGCCCTTCCTGCGCGGAAGGGTCAGTGATTTTGCCTAACAACCGGACAAGGGTATTTAGCGTCTTCCCTGAATCCAGCTTCACGACTTGCAACTCCCGTTGTTTCTCAAAGAACTGGACGGACGCCCCCCGATCGACGAGGCGCGCATCGAATTCGGTGTAAGTGGCGTCCCTGGGATTGGGCTGTGCCGCGGCGGTCGGTTTCGCCGGGGCTTTTTGCTTTGGCTTTCGCACCGGCTTGTCGTCGAGGTTCTGTTTCAACTCGTCCTCTGAAGGTGTCGGTGAGATCACGCCTTCCTCGGGGACTTCGGCATGGGCGGTCCAGAGAATGGCATTGAGAACCACTTTTCGGAAACCGTCATTCTGCCAGCTCTTGTGATTGTGCGCTCCGGTAAAACCAAACCCGCGGCCTTTTCCATCGGGTCTTTCGTAGGCCCAGCCGACGTGCTGGCTTTCGCCGTTCGCGACGGCGCGGCGGACATCTGGATTTCCACTTCGCTCACCATCGGGCCGCTTTAATGTTTCCAGCGGTGGAAGGTCAGAGAGGATCGGGGTGATGCCTTCGAGATCGCCGACAAAGCGCATGTGATAATACCACTCGTCATCGACGCTGAAGGGTTCCACGCCGTTAGCGATGGGGTGATCCGGGAAGTCCTTGAAATTCGGTTTCCAATGCGGATTCACCGACCAGTTCAGATCACAGTAGCCGCCCATCCACTCCATGAATTTCTTCGCGGGCATCCCGACTTTTGCTTCGGTGGCCCAGTGGATCATGACCACGCCGGTGCCCTTTTTCATCAGCGCGTCGAATTCTTTCAAATGCGGATTCAGGAGATGCTTTTCGTGGCCGGTGCAGAAAACCACGATCGTATCGGCGTCTTCCAAGACGCGAGGATCTTCCGGGTAGCCGTCTTCCGGAAGCACGATCGCTTCGATGCCGACCTTGGCGTCGTTCAGTCGTTTCGCGAGGAGCATGTTTCCGGCGCGATGCTCATGAGCGCCGGGGCCATGGCTGGGCGTGCCGGAAATGAAGACGACGCGTTTCGTGTCTTGCGCTGATAACCCGGACAGGGCCAGGCACGAGGCGCAGAGGAGGGTGAAAAGGGATTTCATAGAGGGGGGGTTCGGAAGGAGAGGGGTTTCGTCCCCGCTTAGTTACTGGAGGTTTGCGAGTCGGATCGGTGATTCGACATTCTGGTTTATTCTGATTCAGGCACGCGGGTCATAAGGCCTCCTTTTCGCCTTTTCCGGTCTCGGCTCGCCGTAGGTTGCTTTCAGCACCTCTTCGACAATGGATCGGTTATCCCTATTACGAAATGCTTTCAGCATAGGGTCTCTTGTCCTGACCATCTCCGCTTCGAGAAGAGACTTCATCGCGGTGATATCGTCCGCGTGCCCGGCGACCCCGATCAGGTTATTGAGGCAATCGGGATCCTTTTCGAGGTCGTAGAATTCCTCTGCGATGCGGTAGCGAAAGAGGTCGACCCGGGCTTTGATTTCGGGATCGGTTTCGGCCGCCTTCTCCATCGCTTTCATCGCGAGGCCTTCGTTGTTGTTCCGATACCAGTATTCGTCATTGGCGAATGGATTGTAGATGTAGGCATACTTCGCGTTTTGCAGACAACGCATCGGAACGGCATCACCTCCTTGTTTGGAATCGATCGTCGTGAAGACCATTTCACGACCCGGCTGCGATTTCGCTCCCTTCAGGAGGGGAAGGAAAGAGGTCCCGTCGAGACCGTCCGGACCTCGCAGGCCTGCCGCTTCCATGAAGGTGGGAAAAAAATCAACGACCGAGACGAAGTAGTCCCCGTCGATTGTGCCCGGCTTCACGACGCCGGGCCAGCGAACGAGAAGCGGCGTGCGGGAACTGTGGAACCAGGTGTTGCACTTCGCAAAGGGCATCGCGAGACCATTGTCGGAGATGAAGAGCACGAGAGTGTTTCCGCTCTGGCCGGATTCCTCCAAAGCGTCCATGACACGCCCAAAAGTATCGTCGAGGCGGCGGGTGGAATTCAGGTAGGTTGCGAATTCTTCGCGCACTCCCGGAAGGTCAGGCAGAAAGCCCGGCACGGTGACTTCCTCCGGCGAGTAGACTTTGGAAGGCATTTCCGCACCCTCTCTAAGCTTCTCTGGATTGCAGTAGGGTCGATGCGGGTCATGCGAATTGACCATGAAGTAGAATGGCTTACCGGCCGCTTTCGCTTCTTTCAGAAAGGCGAGGGAGCGCTCGTAGTAAAGCGTCGGGCTTCGTCCGTCGCCGAGATCCTTCTGATCGAAGGCGTAGTCCCACTTCATCGTAGCCTTGGGGGTGGAGTGCCCCACTTTTCCAAGGATGCCGGCGTGGTAGCCCGCCTCCTGAAACGTCGTCACGACATCTGGCACGTCGTTTCGAGCCGGCATGAACCCCATCGCGCCGGAGCGATGACCGTATCGCCCAGTCGCGATGATGGCCCGGCAAGGCGCGCAGATTGCGGTATTCACGTGAGCCCTCTCGAAGAGCATGCTCTCGGCGGCAAAGGCATCGAGGTTCGGCGTCACGCCGTCCGGTTGGCCGCCATAAACACCCAGTGACTCGGAGTGAAGATCGTCTGCCGTGAACAGGAGAATATTGACCGGTTCGTTGGCAAATCCAGTTACCAGGGTCAGGCCGAGGATGGAAAGAAGCAGGAAAGCTTTAGTCATGATCTTAGGAGGTCTGAGTCAGGCTCCAATCCGGGAGATGCTTCAGGGCACCACCTTCGAGGGCGCTTTCGTGAGAAAGGATGCCTGTCAGGGTGATGTTCGCGGATTGAACGGCGTTCGGGTAGCCCTCGCCACTCCCGCGCAGAAGTTCGACGAACTGGTGCACAAGATGGGGGTGCGAGCCGCCATGACCGGCCCCCTGAGTGAAGCTGAGATGATCTTCGCCGTCGTCTCCACCGTAAACGCCGCCAGTCGTGAAGGGGGCGATCTCATCCGGAAGGAGCGCGGCGTAGTCGGGGCATTCTCTCTTCTCAGGAATCTCCGGCTCGGGTTTTTTTGCGGTGTGAACGACGAGAGGCTCGCCCTCAATGAGCGGCCACTCGACGGCCTTCTTCGATCCGTAGACTTCGAAGCTCTCGCGATACTGGCGGGCGACGTCGAAGAGCGACCGATAAACCTGGGCGCTGAGGTCCGAGTTTGCAAATTTGATGTGAGTCGTCTCGACGGCGAAGGGTGACCCATAGCAAGCGTGCATTTCCTCGCGGATTGTGCCGCTGGGGAAACAGCTCACGTACTCGGCTTCGTTGCGGGCGAGCCCTAATACGGGACCTACACAATGGGTCGCGTAGTGCATTGGGGGAAGACCGGGCCAGTATCCGGGCCAGCCGTCCATGTCCTGTTGGTGGCTTGCTTTGAGGAACTGGAGTTTGCCGAGCTCGCCGGTGTCGTAGAGTTCCTTCATGTAAAGAAATTCACGGGCGTAAACGACCGTTTCCATCATCATGTAGTGGAGGCCGGTCTCGGCGCAGAGTTCGACGATCGCTTTGCAGTCCTCTTCCGAGGTCGCCATGGGAACGGTGCAGGCGACGTGTTTTCCGGCACGGAGAGCGGCGAGGGTGTGTTCGGCGTGGTTCGGAATCGGTGTGTTGATATGGACAGCGTCGATTTCGGGGTCGGCGAGAACGTCCGCATAGTTGGTGTATCGCTTTTCGATGCCGAACTTGTCGGCAATCTCATGCAGCATCTCGGGATTCCGCTGGCAGACGGCGGTGATCTCGGCATTGGGGTGACGCTGATAGATGGGGATAAACTCGGCTCCGAAGCCGAGACCGATGATGGCGACGCGGGGGTGATCGATTGAGTTGCTCATGAGTTGAAAGGGGAATTTGTCTCTTTAACATAGTCCCCGTTAAATGGATTCCCTTCTTGAAGGCGTTGGTCAAATTTTATGCTGTTTCGGCCTTATTATTTCCCGCGTGATGGCGTAATCAGGTAACTTCTTGCGCTGAGGGAGAAAATTGCCGTTACTTTGCGCATGAAAAACCCTCTCCGTTTTCTTTTTGGCCTCGCCTCCCTCTTCGTTTTCAGCCTTTCTGCCGATGCTTCCACCAAAGTGGTCTTCCTGACGGGAGACGATGAATATCGCTCCGAGGAATCCATGCCGATGCTCGCGAAGATGTTGGAGCGGGACTATGGTTTTGAAACCGTGGTTGGTTTTTCGGTTGATGAAGATGGCTTTGTCGCTCCGGCGGCGGCTGAGTCTCTGACGATGGTTGAGGAGCTGGCTGACGCGGATTTGCTCGTCATGTATCTGCGTTTCCGCCGCCCGACGACGGAGCAATTCCAATACATCCTCGACTATCTCGCGGCGGGAAAACCGGTCGTCGCTTTTCGTACTTCAACTCATGCCTTCCGCTTTGCGTTCGATGCGGGGATGGAGGCCTGGGGTTATCAGAACGATCCCGAGGCGATTCACAGTCTCGGCGGGGGCGAGAATATCCGCGAGCTGCTCGGACAGGGGTGGATCACTCATCATGGCCATTTTGACGATGGGGAAAAACCGCTTACCGACGTGACGATTTGCGAGGGCAAAGCGGGGCATCCGATTCTCACCGGAGTGGAGCCTTTTCAAGCTTACTCGTGGCTTTACCATGTCGAGGGTGGGGATCACACCATGGCCGGCGATCCTGATTTACTTCTCGACGGGCGGGCTCTGCAGTCGAGCAAAATTGAGCGGAATGAGACCGACGAATTTCCGCTTACGAACCCGGTCGCGTGGACGAAAATGCACGAGGGTGCCGAGGGGAAATCAGGCCGCGTTTTTACGACGACGCTCGGGCATCCCTACGATTTCAAAAATGCCCACATGCGCCGTCTTGCGATTCAGGGGATTCTCTGGTCGCTCGGGAAAGAGGACCTTATTCCGGAGGGCGGGGTCAAAACGGACACGGTCGGTGACTACGCGCCGAATAACTCCGGTTTCGGGGACGACAAGTTTAAGCAGAAAATGAAGCCTGCCGATTTCACGGGGAAGGAGTGAGCCTTTACTTTAAATTGTAAGACTGCTGCGGGGAGGAAGCGATTTTCCAGGTTCCGGCGTGGAGCACGATGACAATGCCGTCGAGATTGGGCGGCATTTCGATATTCCACGATTTCCAGCCCGCTGACTTGTCGTAGGTGCGGAAAGCCTCGACATAGAATTCAAAGCTGATCCGCCGCTCGATGCCCCGCGCATTGTCTGCCCCGTTGATGTTCATCTCTTTGGGGCCCATGACTTCCAGACCTCGAAACTGATAGGGGACCGATTGCGCCCCCCATTTTGATTGTGAAAAGTGGAATCCATCTTTTTCGAAAAACATGGCTTCAAGACAGGCCTTCAAGGCTGGTTCGTAGGTCTCAGTGTTGTTCTCTTCTCCCTGACTGAATTTCAGCCATTTGAAGTCGGGGAGTTTTCCACCGGCAAGACCCTGGATTTTCCCGATCACTTTCTGCGTCTGGATTCCCACAGTGGTGCCTTTGCCCACCGTCATGGAATACCCTCCCAGGCCGCCGGAGGCCATGAGGGTAACAATGATCATGCGAACGAAAATTTTCATTCTCAGAGAGGCGGTCGCCCGGGGAAGGGGGAGGTGTCGGCGGAATTGATGGACCAGTCCCGCCCGTGACGAATGAGTTCAAGGCGAGAGAGGGACGGGGGAACTCCGCTGGTCCAGTTGTTCCATGCTTCACCATCGTTTGAGAGTCGAAACGACAGGGCGTGGTAGTCGTAGTAGAGCTTTGTCGAAATACCGAGAGCGGATTCGCTGGCAGCGACTTGGAGCGGGAATGGCCCCTTGAGCTTCAGCCCTTTGATTTCGCAGAAAATGGTGTCACCCCCGGTTCTCAGGCGGCAAAGATGGCCGCCATGTAGAGCGTCGAAATGTTCGGAAAGGAAGCGGTCGCGGACGGTCAAATGTCGGGGGTCGCTGGCGCTAAATGATGAGCCCACCGGTTGTGGTTCCACCCGCGCGGCAAAGCGGCGCTGAACGCTTGTGGCAATCTCACTGATCCGTGTTTCAAACTGCGACAATGACATCGACGTCGCCGCGCTGTTATCCGAGTCCTCAACGGAACCCACGAATAACGAGGATGAGAAAGGAAGCGTGAGAAAAACACACCCTCCGATCCATTTTAGAAACGATGACATTGACTGAATTGTAAAAATTATTGTAAATATAATAATTAATATCACTTAGTCAAGCGGAGTCCTGACTTAGAAAACCGGCCAATCCACGAAAGCTTCGGTTTGAATCCCGTCTGAATTGAGTTAGAATCAATGCTCGATCTTAGTTTCACGGAGGGGTGGCAGAGTGGTCGATCGCGTCGGTCTTGAAAACCGAAGTGCCGCAAGGTACCGTGGGTTCGAATCCCACCCCCTCTGTTTAAAAGCCTCCACCTCCGCTCGCGGGGGTGGAGGCTTTTAATTTGTGGGATCGGGTTCGAACCGGAAGTCCGGCCCCGGAAGTTCGACTCGGATTTCTGCGGACGCGGAACGGAGAGAGCTGACAAAGCCGAAGGCGACTCGGATAATCCCACCCCTTCTGTATGGAACCGCGGGACTGGATTTGAACCGGAAGGTCGGCCCCAATAGTTCGACCGCGAGCGCAGCGGAGAAATCTCGCGAACCCCGCGAGCGAAATTATCCCAGCCCCCTCTGTTTTTTAGTCATATCGATCACATCGCCGAGCGCAGCCGAAGACCGAGGAACAGTTCCCAGTCATTTGTCGGATCCGGGGGCGGGATTGTTAATGAGCTGGATGCTCAATATCATCGAAGAGACATTGTGCTGCCTCGGCAGTTTGGTCTGGATTAAAGGGTTTCTTTGCTCATTCATTCGAGAATTGAACCTGGTTATTCCCAGCGACGATTGACCGGATGAGTTAGAATTCTCGCGTGAAAGAAAAGACGAAATTACCGTCGTGACTATCTTTACGAGCGCGATCAAAACAATTCTTATTTTTGGGCTCCAATCATTCGGTCCCTTCTCGATACAGCAGTGGACTCATTCCCGCACGACCTTGAAATAGTCGACTAACACGGTGCTGCCCATCGATGCCCCAATGCCGACAGGACCTGCGGCAGTTGAGGAGAAATCTCCTTTCAACTCGCCACGTTTTCTCCCGTCCACCTTCACCGTGATTGATTCAGGCTTTACCAAAAGCTCGAAGTCGTAAGTCCGCCCCAGCTTCAAGTCACCCTGCTCATCGAAAGCATCCTGCTCTCCTAATGGCGTGCCGGGATCGCCTAAGCGCATCGTTTTAGCATTCACATCCCAATTAAAAATTACGATTCCGCTCTTCCCGAAATAGAACCGAAGCGACCCGTCGGTTTCGGCCCGTGCTTGAATCTGAAAAGGAGGGCGAAAGCTCTCGCGGCTTTGAAGGGGGGCATTTCCGGAGTTGGTATGAATGAGGAATTTATCTTCGACCTGACTGATTTCGCACTTCTCGTGAGCTTCGTATTCGCCGCCTTCCCCGAGAATGACGACTTCGCTGATAGTGTCTGTCTGCTCAGCGCTGATCTCGCCACTCTTGAATGCGGCGAGTTCTCCTCGTGCCTCATCAGCTATGGTTGAGACCTTTAAGGCCTCGTCAATCTTGCCCTGCTGGGTCAGAGCCTTCGATATCTCTTCGAGTTGCGAGAGGTAATCTGCATAAAGCATCGCTTCCTGAGGAATGATCGCAGAATCTGCTTTTGTTGATTCCCGCTCATAGATCGCTCGCAGCTCATTCAATCTCGGCAGTGTGGTTGCTGAGGCAGGCTCTTCGACACGGTTCCGAAACGCGCTGCGCTCGTCTCGCACTTCCATGAGGGTCTTGAGGTTTCCTTTTTCCTGCTCAGCTTTTTCCAACTGTTCAAGGGCTTCGTCATATTTTTCCTGCAGTTCGGCGAGCGGCTTTCGAAGCTCCGCTCTCATGATATCGAGTTCGAGTTTTAGCGCATCGGGAGTCGGTGAGGTTTCCTCCGCCGGACAGGAGACTGCGAATCCAAGGATTGCCGTGGTGATGGACAAGGTGCGTAAAAACGGTGCAGAAAAACTCATTGCTGAATACCACCAGAAAGGGAGAAGACGGTCAATGCAGAAGCCGTTCGTTTGCGCGGGTCACCTTCACAACGAGATCACCCGCCTACCAACCAGTCTCTTACGGCGGCGACATTTTCGAATTCGGGAATCCAGTCGAGCTCGGGCGGGAGATCGGTCGTGAATTCGCAGCGCAGGCGGACGGGGTGGGCTCCGGAATCAATCGCAGCGTGTTGATTGTAAATCCGATCATCGACAAGGATCGTTTCTCCGGGATTGAGGTGGTATTTCTCATAGCACGCTCTCAGCCCATCGACCTTGGAAGTGTCGTGCATGAACTCTCCATGCTGCACGCATTCGATCGTGAGAAAGTCGGTCACGGGTGCGAGGATGTGGTTAAGATAGGCCGTTTTCGCTTCGACATCGAAGGTCGCTGATAGGGTGAACTGACGGTAGCCGAGGGCATCGAGCTCTTTGAGGACTTCGATCACATTTGGGTAGAGCGGTCGATTTGTGAAAAAGCTCTGGTCGGCACAGAAATCCCGATCCATTTCGACGCCCTGTTCCGGGTGCGTTTTTAATTCGAGGGCGCCATACTCCGGAAGGATCGGAAGGACTTCGGGGAGCTGCTCCCATTTCAGGTCACGGTATTGATCCTCATAGTTGGGATGCTCGGTCAAAAAGTGGAAATACGCGTAGTTGAGATCGGCGAGGACTCCATCGACATCCCAGAAAATGGTTTTGACCTTGGTTCTGTCGGTTGGTTTCGGGATGGAGTGGCTCATTGGTCTGCGTTTCACTGTTTACTCCGGAATCCGAAACGACAAATGAAGAAAGGGGGGGGATTGCGGGTTACGGAATTCGAGGGCGCTGGAGGAAGCATCTGTGGTCTCTTTTTACTTCACGAAAATCCATGTCCGAAATGGAGCTATGCTATGGGTGTCTCCCGATGCGGGAACGCGTCCTGAAGATTTATCGCCTTCGGCTCCTATTGATCGAATCCGCATTCCTGAGCACATGAACTCCAACCGAATCACTCCACCTGCTCTTCTCGCTATCGGCGGGGGCTTTATCTTTGCGGCAGGAATTTTCCTGAGCGCGGGGGATTTCGTTGGATTCCCGTCCGAGTCGTACACGATCACGAATCACTTTATTTCCGAACTGGGGTGGAAGCGGGTTTCGCCCTCGGCTTCTTTCTTTAACCGGGGCCTGGTGATTTGCTGTCTTAGCTACCTCCCGATGATGTGGATGCTGGGCCGCGAGATTGGAACGCGACTCGGGTATGTGGCGATGATGAGCGGGATCATTATGCTTGGAGCGGGCGTGGCGGTGGGGCTGCTTACTCTCGATGACCTCAAGCCGCATCTCATCGCGGCGGGAGTGTTCTTCTGGTCTTATCTCGTGACCGCGATCCTTTTCAGCCTCGCTTTTCTGAGGCGGTGGAATCGGGTGCCTTCGGGAAAGATGGTCGCCGTCGGAGTGATCGCCAGCATTTGCCTCGTGAGCTTTCTCGTTTTTCCCAAAGAATCCGCGATTCGTTTTATCAAGGATCCGGAGGGTTTTCAGCGGCCGGATTTCTGGGTTCTGGTCGTTCTTG
>CAZOUP010000084.1:0-24322 GCA_964583035.1 uncultured Akkermansia sp. | reverse complement strand
GCTTCGAATGGTTTTGGTTATTTCCAGCGCGACAGACCTCGATGGATCCACAGACCGGCATCAAGCGCCGTTATCACTTGCACGCGCAGGTCTACAGCGACGCGATAAGACGGGCGGCACAGGAAGTGGGAATTGAGAAGCGAGTCACGAGTCATGCGCTGAGGCATTCATTCGCGACACATCTTTTGGAGGCAGGAACCGACCTCAGAACCATCCAAGAGCTCCTCGGACACGAGGATATAACGACGACGGAGATCTATCTCCACGTCGCGATGGGAGTGAGCGGCCTTGGCGTGGAGAGTCCGCTTGATGCTCTGGCGATGGAGCTTCGGTGATCAGTGTTCAGTAATCAGTGATGGGTGCAATTGGACACCCGAAATGAGGGGCCGTGCCATACCGCTTCAGCTCTTTTTCTCTTTCCTACTCCTTTTCTTTTTCGTTGGTGCAATCCGGAAGCGAGGTTCCCTGATGCCGACGGGGACGTCGGCGTTCCCGGACCGGCAGGACGCCGGTTTCCCCTACCGCAGGAAAACCTAACTGGCTGAACCAAAAAAACGGACGACGCAGAAATGAAATCCGCGCCGCCCGTAAACCAATGGACAAAGTGTGTGAGACGATCTCCTAGGCCGCGACGGGTTGCTCGAGAACATCGAGTCGGAGGCGGGACCAGGCGACCGGATCTTCGGTCTTGCCGTCTTTTTCCTGACCCACGAAAGCGGTGAGCTTGGCGCTGCCGTCCATCGAGAAAGCAGGATAGAGGAAGATCTCACCCTGAACGCGAACGCTGCAGACAAAATTGTGACCGAAGCGATACAGCGTCAGATCGCAGGGAACAGCAACACCGGGGGCAAGAGGAGTCTGAGACAGGTAACCAATAACACCACCGCCATTGGAGAGGTCGCAGACTTCTCCGGTCGCTGGATAGATCGCAATCGTGATGCCGCGCTTGCGGCTTTCGTCAAGAATACCGACCACGATGCGTCGCGTCACGCGGCTTGGTTCGATGTCGATTTTAAAGCTGACCTCAGCATTGTGCTGCTCGACAGGCGGCGTCTGGCCGAGTTCTTCAAGCTGAAAGTGAGCGAGATCTGGAATCAGGGTATTCATGAACGGTGAGGAATCGAAGGTTGGGAGAAGTGACTAACAGTCAAGGTTTCTTAAGTATTTTAAAATAATACCCCTTTTAATACGGTAATTCAAACAAATTATTAAAATTATTGTAAATATTTTAGTTATATTTAAAAATAAAGGCCCATTTCCCTGAAAATCAGGGCGTTTGGGAATTTGTTCGCCGCTCTAAATAGGCTAGTTTCGAAGAGCAAACCTGCATGGACGAACTCTTCGAGACAGAAACAGACGCCGGGGAATCGTCGGAAAAGCCTTCACGCGGGCAGGTCGATCCTCGCATGCCGCTTGCCGCGAGAATGCGCCCGCAGAATCTCGACCAGTATGTCGGGCAGTCTCACATCCTCGGACCCGGCCGGCTTCTGCGTCGTGCAGTGGAGGCAGACCGCTTTTCTTCGCTGATCTTCTACGGTCCCCCCGGCGTCGGCAAGACGAGCCTCGCCGAACTGATCGCGCAGCGCACCGAGTCCCGCTTCATTAATCTCTCCGGGGTGGAAAGTAACGTCGCTGAAATCCGAAGAGCGGTTGAAGGCGCGAAACAGTTTCAACGAACCCGGAACGAGATCACGACCCTGTTTGTGGACGAAATTCATCGTTTCAACAAATCGCAGCAGGATGTCCTCCTCCCTCACATCGAGCGCGGCACAGTCAGGTTCATCGGCGCGACGACGCACAATCCGTTTTTCTACATCAACAGTCCCCTCGTCTCGCGAAGCCAGGTCTTTCAACTTGAGCCTCTCTCAGAAGTGGACCTCGCGATCCTCGTGCAATCTGCGGTCACTGACCCGGAGCGGGGTTTCGGGAAAAAATCAATCATCCTCGATGACGATGCCGCCGCTCACCTCGTCCGGATGTGCGATGGCGATGCCCGAAAGCTTCTTACCTCTTTCGAACTCGCGGTCCTCACCACGGAGCCGGACGCCGAAACCGGTGACATTAGAATCACGCTCGACGTGGCCGAAGACTCGATCCAGCGGAAAACCGTCGTCTACGATGCGGACGGTGACGCCCATCACGACACGATCAGTGCTTTCATCAAGTCGATGCGTGGCTGCGATCCTGACGCCGCCCTCTACTGGCTCGCCAAAATGCTCTATGCCGGAGAAGATGTTCGTTTCATCGCCCGGCGTATCGTCATTGCCGCGAGCGAAGACGTCGGCATGGCCGATTCCAATGCGCTCCGGGTGGCGGTGGCGGCCCAGCAGGCGGTCGAGTTTATCGGCATGCCGGAAGCACGAATTTCGCTGGCCCACGCCGCGGTCTACATCGCGACGGCCCCGAAGAGCAATCGCGCCTACGCCGGGATCAATGCGGCACTAAAGGATGTCGCCGAGGGACGCACCCTTGCGGTGCCGCCGCACCTCCGAACAAAGTCCCGCAAGAAAATAGGCACCGAGAGCGGTGCGATCGCAGAAGGTGAGGCCGACTATTTATACGGGCACGACTACGACGAAGGATTTGTTCCTCAGGCCTATCTTCCCGAAGGGCGAGTCTACTACGAACCCTCCGACAATGGCATGGAGCAACGAGTCGGGGAGCGACTGCGCTACTGGCGCGAACAGTTTGAGAAGTCGGGAGAGTAACGAACGGCAATGCCGCTCCGATCCAATCACATCGTTGCGGCTGCTTTTGCCTGCTCGATTTTATCGCGGACGTAAGTCGAAACCTCGTCGTAGAGCCACCGTCCCAATCTTTCTTTCTCAGCGTTCGCAAACCTGACGTAACCCCATTCCCCTTCAAGAAGCTCATCACCGGGACCGGCATCGATTTTGGCCCGGCCCGCGAAACGGGCACGCGCGAGCTCTTTCCCCTGCCCACCGCCCTCGGCCCCGGAGAAATAATCGAGGTCGGTATCATAGCCTGATCCACCGGAGGCTATCTCCCGCTCCCGTTCCGAAAGCGGATCCGCCGAAGTCCGCAGCGAAAGGACTCCACCATTTGGCGCGGCCAATACTTCATGGGGAAGTGCGCTCGTGGCCCGGCTTTCGATTCGATCAATCGTTCCCGTCAGCTCCTTGCTTCTTCCCCGCAGGCGGATTCGGATTTCCCGATCCGTCTGACTCGCGACATCTTCGATATCCTCCTGTCGAAACGAAATCAGGAGTTCTTTTTCTTCATTCGGAATCACGGAAAGCAACTCATCGCCCACCTCGACCCATTGCCCCGCCATCGAATCAAGCGCTCTTCCGACAACCCGTCCGGCGACCGGAGTCCTCACCTCAAGGGCCGCGAGGTATTGTTGGCTCTCGGCGATCTTTTGCTCAAGCCCGCGGATTGTCTCAATCTCAGCCTGATAAGCGGGAAGGTTCTGACCCTGGTAATAAGCCCGCGCCCGAATTCTCGACTCACCCAGTTCGAGCTGAAGTTTGGCCGCTTCGGATTCTTCATCCGGATTCGTCAGCGCAATGAGCAAAGCGCCGGCCTCGACACTCTGACCTTCGATCACGGGGACATCGACCACGAGTCCCCTCACCCCCGCGCGAATCGATTCCCGCTCTGCATACTCGACCACCGCGACGGCGCGCCCGGTCGGATTGATTCTCACCAGAGCAAACACGGCAATGATCACCGCAAGCAGGATCCCCAGTCTCGGGAGTGCCTGCGAGAGTTTCGGGCCGGTTCCCACTTTAAAGAGAAAGGTGAAAAATTTCACCAAAGTGCTGACGAGCATGTAAACGAGCGACGCGATCGCAAGGACAAGACCGGCTCCTTTAAAAAGCAGGCTCACAAGGACCATGATACCGATCCAAATCACTACTTTCCAGAGCGCGGCAAGAACGCCGTAGACCGGCACCGCCAGGGGATGCTGTCGCGCCGCCGGAGGCATCGGCAAATCTTTCATTCCCAGCAGATAGCGTTTCCCAAACCATTTCAGAAAGTTTTGCCCCTTCGTCCCGAGATTCGGAATTCCGAGAGAATCGAGAAGAATGTAGTAGCCGTCAAACCGCATCAAGGGGTTCGCATTGAAGAGCAAAGTCACGAAGGTCGCGGCGATGACGGCACTGTGCAGAGAGGTATTGAGAACCCCGGGCGAAGTGTTCAGCCACCCTAAGAGACAGACACAGGCGATCGCGATCTCGACATACATCCCCGCCGCCGCGACAATGATCCGTTTCCATTTGGAAGAAAATTTCCAACTCGCCGAGGCATCGACAAAGGCGAGCGGCGTGATGAAAGCGAGCAGTTGAACGCCCCATTCGGGGACGGGGCCGCCATATCGTTTCGTCGCGAGCCCGTGGCCGAACTCATGAAGAACCTTGAGAATGGCGTAGATAAAAATCACCCGGATCCAGTTGTCGGGCGCGATGACCTGTCCTGATGAACCGGTGAAGCGGGTCCATTCCGGCGCGAACTGAATCGCCGTGTAAATCACAAGACCCAGCCAGAGAAGCAAACCGGGGGCGGCAAAGATCCACCCGAGAAAAGGCTCCGTCCGGTTGAGCATCCGGTCCGGACACCCCAGCGGCATTTTGAAAAACATGATCTTCTGGATCGGGTTTGTCTTTTGCTTTTCTTTCTGCCGCGACCAGTTGTCACGGCGACGTTCCCCCTGGCTGCTGGAGTCGGACTCTAACAAATCATTATCGATGAGCCAGCGGAGCATTTGATCTCCCTGGGCTTCGGTCAGGGCATCCTCCCCCTGAGTCGCCGCATTCCTCGCCAACGCCTCCGAAATCGAAGTGCGCCCGTCAAAGCTCTGGATGAACTGGTGCTCAGGAAACCCGACATGAAAGAAACGTCCTTTCGAAGTGTCTTCGATGATGTAGCTCGGCTCGCCGCGATACTCCTGATAATGGGTGCGCACATCACGACGCAGGCGCGGCCGTGAGCTCGAGATTTCGCTGACCTTGTGATCGACAGACGACATCTTTACCAGAGCTTAAGTCGGAGGTATTCGTAGACGCGATGGAAGAGAATCCACCCCACCATCTTCTTTTCCGCCATGATTCGGACCCGACCTTTCATGCCGGGACGAAGCGCTCGATCCTCATTTTCCAGCGAAGCTTCCCCAACGAAGACATTCCCACCCTCCTGGATTTCTGATATCGGAAAGACGTTCTCAAGACTTGATTGCCAAACGCGACTGCTATCCGACTGCAGGCGAAGCTCGACCACCATTCCTTCGACGACATGGCGGACCTCTGTCTCCGGAATCGCCACTTCCATGAGCATTTGATCGAGCGGTGCCACTTCAAAAAGTTTCTGACCACTGGAAACCGGAACGCCCTCAGAGCGCTCGAGGTCACCGGTGAGGACGACGCCATTGATCGGCGATCGGATCGAGAGGTTGTCACTGCGAAATTGCAAACGTTCCACTTCGAGCGCGAGCCGATCTGCTTCCAACTGCGCCATCTGAAACGTCGCCGGATCTTCTGAAACCATCGCGTTGTCACGTTTCTTCACGGCGGCACTTTGCGCAGCAATCGCTTCGGCGAGAGCAACCCGGATCTCCCGGCCATCCAACTCAGCGAGAACCTGCCCCGCTTCGACTTCGTCGCCCGGCTTCGCGTAGGATCGATAGAGTCGATTCTCGAACGGAGCCGCCACCGTCCTCCTCATGACCGGCTGAACGACACAGTCAGCCCCGACCCGGTAGGTGATCGGAAACAAAAGTGTGACCAAAATCGCGAGCGAAAGCGCCCCGGCAAGAACCCGCTTCATCAGTCCCCCGCGCCAGAAACGAATCAGGGTTCCACGGAAGTCACCCGGCTTCGACCGCTTCGAAAAGCCGATCAAAGAAGCGAGATGAGGACGACACGCCTCGATGAGGCGGTAAGTCCGCATCGCAAGTTCAGGAGATCCTGCGGGCCAGAGCAAAGCGACTGCACCGGTGACATTGGTGCCTTCGTGACGGAAAGGAGCAATCACGACCCGGCCCGCTTTGAACGAATGGAGGAGGTCGTCATGGTTTGCCGAGACAACCACCTCGCGGATCATTGTTTTCTGCCCCGGCCAGACTAATACTTCATCCAACGCAATCGCTTCGCGCATCGCCGCGCTTAGTTGCGAAATCCCGAGGTTTCGCTTCTCCTCACTGCTCATTCCGGAGACCGCATGGACTTTGCAGGAGCGACTCGAACCAGTTCCGATCGCGACGCGCTGACATCCGAAAAACTGCTCTAACTCGGTGACCAAAGTGAAGACCGAGCGCTTAAACGTATCGCCGTCAGCGGTGCGTGAAAACATTTCCACGAGCATCGTCGACTGAACAAAGGCCTGTTCATTTTCATTCGCTTCCGCAATCAGTTCGCGCTGCACCATGAACTGCGTCGTGATATGCAGCATCGAAAAACAGGGATCAGCAAAGGCGATCCGCTCCGGCGGGAGATAGGCGGTGAAGCAGACCGGAGGCTCACCCTGCACGAAGAACGGGACATGCAGCCGCGCGTGCTGCCGGTTCTCAATCATGACGTGGGCCTGAGTGCTGCGTCGCGCCGACCAGCCCTCGTCGAGAAGTTCATTCGTCGGCGTCCAGGCAGACTTCACCCCGACCCGGGCGGGGTCGGACGAGGCAAATCCGATCATCCGCGATTTGCCATCGACCTGCTCATGGAGGAAGACCGCTTCGGCCCCGAGAAGCAGCCTGACATAATCGGTGAGGAGCTGCAGAAACGCCTCACGATTCGGTGCCCGTGAAAAAAGCTCGGCGAGCGGATGAAGACAATCCTGCGGACGAAGCGCGCGCACGGTCGATACCGCCACTTCGCGTTTTCGAGCAGGCCCGACCGGTAACCCGGAAGACTCGCGCAATTCACTTACCAGATCACCTGCCATGCTAGCGTCAATTCAATCCAATCCCGATCTTTCAAAGACATGAAAAAGTCGGGTCTGAAAGATACTGCCATTCCAAATGACTGACAATGCGCGATTCGAGAAAGGACAGCGCGCCCAATTTACCGGAATTCTCTCTCCAGCGAGTCGAGATACTGCGTGATGCGATCCTCACGCACCGGATTCCCGCGCCGCTCGAACTCTTTACGCATGCGCATGTAGTCGTCAAAGACATCGCTTCGCCGGGGAGACTGGGTCGCCTCAAAGTGGTTCAAATAGTCCTCGGAGCGTTCCAAGGTATTTCCGATCGTTTCCCTCAGCTGGGCAAGGGCCGCCAATTCCACGCTCGCCCCTTTCGTGTCACCCTGCACGAGCTGATTGATGACCAGCTCATAACGATCAAACACCGGCCGGTAGAGCGGGAATCCTGACACTTTGACATGCTGAAGATTGTTGAGCACCTGCGTAAGTTTTTCGGCAGCACCCTTACGATCTATGAATTCCGAAAATTGATCAATCGTCCCGATGAACTGTCCTTCCGGAGCGTCCTCTTGGTTCGCTTTTTTAAATCGCTCAAAGAACTTCCGTTTTTCCGGAGGCCTCTCTTCCTCCTCTTCACCATTGAAACCAATCGTCAGCACCTCGGTCAACCATCGCTCAGTTTCATGCCGATCCAGAAACTCAAAGCGCTGACGTTGCCCCATCGTTGCGACTTGAAGTGTCCACCACTTATCGAGCCCCTGATCCATTTCCCGGAACGCAGGGAAGTGCTTCTTCAGCAGTGAAAACTCTCCACTCCCCGCGAGTAAAGTCAGGTCTCCGAGAAATTCACGCATCCCGAGATCCCCCTCCTCCTGATCCAGCAATGCCGTGACCATCGCGGAGGCGGAAACGCGATAGATCGCATAGCTGATGGGGTCGAGGCTCAGCGGATCCTTTTCGGAAAACAACTCATCCGGCGTCATGAACACTCCGCTCTTAAGCACTCCGGAATAAAAGACGCTCCGCTGACCGGTGCGACGATGCTCGATCATGGCGTCAAATCCATGCACGATCCATTCCGGGGCGACGAGCTTCTCCACGTTCAAGGCATAAGGATTAGGCACGAAAGGCGTCAGCATCTGTTCGATAATTAGCGCCCTAACCGCCGCGAGTCGGAATTCCTCTTCCTCAAATTTGTCGTGGAGACGGGCCGCTAAAAGGATATGAAACCGGTCGTCGGATCTAAGCTCAACGCTCATCCGGGCGTCTTCCCCCCGGTAAACATCGCCCACCTCGCCCCACAGCTCCACGCGAATGGGAATCTCCCAGGCGTCGCGACCTGAGATCAACTGATTCGCCTGATGGCTTTTGTAGATCGACCAGCGAAAATCCCCCCTGAGTTCGCGGACGTACGAAAGAAACATGGCCCGAGCTTTCGGGTTTTCGCCCTTCACCGTGACCTGTTCAATCTCGCCGAAGCGGGCCGAATCCGGAAGCTCACTCACCGAGGTTCGTGAGTCCATCGTCCCGGCGCGGGCGCCTTGAGGAGCGGCGAGTTCTTCTGCCGGATCATCCTGCGAATAGAGAGATCCCCATGCGAAGAGCGAGAGCCCTCCCGCAATGACCAGCCTCTGAATTCGAAGAATCATTCCAGAAAGCTACCAAATTCGTGAACGAGTGGCAAATCATCCTCATGCAAGATCGAACGTGCCCTCCGCCCGGAAGATCTCAATCTTCTGCGACGCAAAAAACGGCCACCGCGTTTCTGCGATGACCGTCTTTCGTGGGCAAAGCGTTTCCTGCCCTGCCGCTGAGGGTTGGTTATTTCACCTCGATCTTTCTCGACTTCGCTTCTTCACGAAGCGGAAGCTCCAGGGTGAGAACGCCATCTTCAAGACCGGCCGAAATCCCTGAGGGATCGACCTCGGGTCCGACATCGAGGCGGAGACGGTAGTTTTTCTCCGACGGATAACGGGCGAGCGGGCGCCAGCCCTCGGGCGTGTCGAGGACACGGGTCGCGCGGATCTCGAGGATTTCGTTTTCAACCGTGACCTCGAGATGATCTTTGACCACCCCGGGCAGATTCACGACCACTTCCCAGGCATTCTCACTGTAGTGGGAGCGATACGTGGGCTTGTGGACGAGATTCGGACGGACTTGCAGCGCCGTGGATTCCGTTTTGGCCGCAGGCGCGGCGCAGAGTTCATTGTTTTCACTCATGATAATTTCTTTCGTTGAATTGGGTTTTTATTAGTTAGCTGACCTCGATGCTGACGGGCTTGCGCTCGGGGCTCTTCGGGAAGGTCAATTCGAGAATGCCGTGAGCGAGTTTGGCTTCGATTCCGGCCACATCAGTTCCTTCCGGAGTGCGCAGGTAGCGCTCGAACGTCCCGGTCTCCGTCTCTTCAGAAGAGCGGACGTCTTTCCCGTAGCTGAGACGAACAATGCCGTCCTCCGCATCGAGGTGCAGATCGCTTTTTCTGACGCCGGGCAGCTCGATGCGAGCGTGGAAATGCTCATCATCTTCATACCACTCGACCGCATGTTCGGGCGTCGTGGACGCCGAAGTGCTGCGGGGCGCAAAGAGCGGAGCAAAAGCCCGGAAGGGATCCGCAAAGAAGGAATCCCAATCGTTCGTGTCGTTCGTGTCGTTCGTTGGATCGTTATATCGGATTATTTTCATAAGTAGTAGGTTGGATTGAATTTCCGCTGAAACAGAGCGCATGAGATATGCCAGAGAACTTTGAAATCACACAAACCACTCACCATGAACCGATTACAATATTATCCGAATCCAAACCCCAGCCTGAAAAGCGCCATTATGGCTCTATTTAAAAACCCGATGCGCCAATTCGGTGTGACATTACGACTCACTGAAAGTGCTCCTCCAAGGGCTCTTTGCCCTTATCCTAATCCTTTTCTTTTTTCCTCCCCCGCCCCCCCTGCCATCGGAAAAGAGAAAGACGAGGAGATGAGGAGATGAGGAGATGAGGAGATGAGGACCTAACCCTCTTGAGTTCCCGACCTAACCCTGTTAAGTCCGCTCATGGTGAACGCCTACTTATTCGACATTGGAAATGTGATTATCGCCTTTGACTTCATGAAGGCGGCGCGACGGATCGAATCGCTATCCAACTGCCTCGCGGAGGAGATTCTCGCCCGTGTTTCCACGCTTACCGACACTCTCGAAATGGGGCAAATCACACCAGCTCAGTTTTACGACCGGACGATCGAGTTGATCGGCTATCGGGGAGATCGTGATTTTCTATCCTCCTCCTTCGAGGACATCTTTGAGCTCAACGAGCCGATGGTCGCTTTCATCGAGGCCCGCCATGCCGAGGGGATCCCACTCCACCTCCTCTCCAATACGAACGGCATCCACGTCCCGTTTTTTGAGAAGACATACCGCGTTTTCGACTGCTTTGACGGGCGCGTTTACTCCCACGAAGCCGGCTGCATGAAGCCGGACCCAAAGATCTACGAGATCGTGAAAGAGACGATCGCCCTCGATCCCGCCACGACTCTTTACATCGATGACCTCCCTGCCAACTGCGAGGCCGGCCGGGAAGCCGGGTTTCAAACGATCTCATACGGGCGCGCCGATCACGCCTCGTTCCTGCGCGAAGTTGACGAACTTTGCCAGTGAAATGGGAGGTGATCGCGTGCGGAACGCTTTTTGACACGTCGGGAAATCGGGCTGACTTTTGAGCGGAAATTGGGCGAATCCTTCCTTTTGGTGACGCTGTATCCAGAGACGAAAAGACTATTTTATGAGCGAAAAAACTGACCCCGCCCCCCTTGGAACTTCACGACGCGATTTCGTGAAGAAAACCGGAGCCATCGCCGCGACCGGTGCTGCGATCGCCTTCCCCTCCGTCACCTTCGGCGCCCCGAATGATAAAAAACTGAAAATCGGTGTTGTCGGCACCGGTGGACGCGGCGGCGGCGCGATGATGAACGCGATGAACGCCGACGATAATGTCGAGCTCTGGTCCATGGGCGATCTCTACATGGAAGAGGCGACGAAGAAACTCGAGATGGTGCGCAAGTATGCCTCCGTCCGTGACAAAGTCAGCGAGAGCATCGACGGGCGCGTTTTCAGCGGACTGGACTCCTACGAGAAAGTGATCGACTCCGGTGTCGATGTCATTCTTCTCACGACGCCCCCCGCCTTTCGTCCTCAGCATTTCAAGGCTGCGGTCGATGCCGGGATTCACGCCTTCGTCGAAAAGCCCTGTGCCACTGACATTGCCGGTGTTTATGATTTCCTCGAAACGAGCAAGCTCGCGGCCGAGAAAGACCTCTCCGTCCTCTGCGGATTCTGCTACCGCTACAGCGAGCACGGTCGGCCTCTCTTTGAGAAGATTCACGACGGAGCGATCGGTGACGTCGAGAGCATTCACTCGCTCTACTATGCAGGACCCGTCAAAGCGATGCCGGCACCGGAAAGCCGCCCTGACGGGATGAGTGATACCGAGTGGCAGTTGCAAAACTGGTACAATTTCACCTGGCTCAGCGGAGATGGCATCGTCGAGCAGGGCTGCCACAATGTCGACCGGATCTCCTGGGCGATGCAGGACGCTGATCCTGTCGCCGCCTTCGGCAGCGGTGGACGAACCCGCGCGAATAACGAGGGCAACATCTACGACCACTTCAGCATCACCTATGAGTATGAGAACAACGTGAACTGCCACGTCGAATGGCGTCAGTTTCTTGATTCCTACAACTTCACCGGTGACACCATCTACGGCACCAAGGGCATCGCTAAATTCGGCACCAGCTCCGCCGAGATCATCGGCGAAAATCCGTGGAACTGGCGCAAGCCCCGTGTCACGAAGAGCATGTACGATCTCGAGCACGAAGAGTTCTTCGGCGCGATCCGCTCCGGCGAGCGCAAGGACGACTCCGAGTGGATCGGTCACTCGACCCTCCTCGCGATTCTCGGCCGCACCGCCTGCTACTCCGGCAAGCGCATCACCTGGGAAGACATGACCAAAGCCGAGCAGAAATTGGTGCCCGATAATATCGACATCAACGGCGAACTCCCAATCCGTCCGACCCGGGTCCCCGGCCTGCCTGAGACACAGGACACCGTGTTCCCTGAGGATAATCAGCAGGCGTAGGATTTCGGGTTCACCGAAAACAAGTTTGAAAAAGCCCCGTCCGAAAGGATGGGGCTTTTTTGTGGCCGGTCAATTGGTGAGTCGGGATTGACCCGCTTCCGGCAAAAATGTTACAAGCTTGTATGGGATGGATCTCTCAAAAGCTGAAAAAACCATCAACTCAGCTGCTGATTTTATTGGCCATAGCAGCGCTCGGGGTTCTTGCTTGGCCCCAAGCGGGCTGTTATTCTCGTCCCGGCTACAACATCACTGCCAACAACGCCTATAACCTTAAGAATGCGATTCAGGCCTACCACACTGAATTTCAGCGATATCCTCTTGAGGGTTTTGAGTGGCAGCTATCGTCCACTAGCGAAGGGTCTCTGATGTCAATTTTGCAGGGAACCATAAGCGGGCAACTGGAGATGCAAAATCCGCGCCGAATCGTCTTCTACGGGGGGAAACGAGCAAAAGTAAGGAATGGCAAACCGCACTCGGGAACGACAGTAAATCGAGATGGGACATCTGGCCTTTGGGACGCTTGGGGCAATCCCTATCGAGTTCGACTCGATTTCGATCAAGATCTCCGCATTGATAACCCTGATCCGAACCCTAACATTGGCGGCTCGCAACTCCCCGAATCGATTCTCGTCTGGTCAGCCGGTCCGGACGGTGATTTTTCGACTTGGGAAGACAACGTCAAAACGTGGTAGTGGCTTCAGAGAGAGGTGTATTTCGGAGATAGGGGGCAGATTCTTTTTAATGTCCTCTCAAGCTCGATCCCCAAGCGAAGACATTTCCAGATTGTAGTGCGACCTCAAATCATTCAGGATTTCTCCGTGAGTTATTTTTGCAAAGCAGAAAATGGGTGGGAAGTTCGTCGCGGCTTTTTGCTGTTGATGCTGATTAGCGTGGCTGGAATAGCGATTTTTTATCTCGTCGAAAACACACGCGGCCATCTCGCGCTGGAAAAGGCGAGAACAGAGTATCTCGCCGCCGGGTATCGGCTCGATCTCAATGAAATCCTGGGGCCGGAAGTCCCTGATGAAGAGAACTTTGCAGCGACTCATTTTATCGAGCTAGCCTACCGAGGCGGATCACGGGATCCTGAAGCGTGGTTCGGACATGAACCCCTACCGCCCTTGGTTGGCTCCATCGAAGCTTCGCCAAACCCTTCCTCTCACCCCATAGCGCCGCTCGCGATCTATTTTCACGAACCCCTGAGCGAGTATGAAAGCGCTGAGAAATTGAAATTATTATTACTCTCGCGAAATGAAGATCTTCTCCGTTTCCACCAAGATCTAGAACTCTTGAAATGCGATTGGAGAATCGTCATGGACGTAAGCGATTTCTCTACTCAGCTTCAACACCTGGGACTTTGGCGGGAAGCACACCAGTCATTCCAGCTCAATGCTCAGATCAACATCGAGCTCGGAGAAGAAAGGCAGGCCGCTAAATGGATTATTGCGATGTGCGATCTGCACAAACACATGACGACCAGTCAGAACCTCATCAGTAAAGTGATTGGACTATCGATGCTCAAGAAGTCTCAGGATCAAATCCTTCATGGAATCGAAAAACGAATTTGGTCCAAAAATTCAGCTCGGAAATTACGACGAAAACTTGATGAAGCGTCACAGAAAGTGACTTGGCAGGAAACGATGGAGCAGGAAAACGCGATTGCATACCAAGTCGTGCAAACCCCGGGAAAATACCGGAACGGCATCGCACAGTCTCAAGATCTTGAATACCTGAGACCATGGATCACGATCCCAAATACCCTACTGGGATACGACCTGCCGAGTTTGGACTCTCTGGAACGGCGCGTAAGCCGCGTCGCGATCTATCTGATTCCGAAAGGGTGGATGGATGCCAGCTTCGCGAACCAACTCTATGAGACTATCTCCCCCGACTCTCCGGCAACGATTCATCCGGACCCTTTAGCGTCGTTTTTCGAATCCGGTTACGAAATGGAGGCGATGCACAACCGCGTGCAGAAAACTCAAGTGATCTCTCAACTTACTAAGCTCGCGCTTGAGGCTCAATACTCTTTTTCAACGGACGGAGAATACCCTACCCGCCTCAGACTGGCGGACTCGCCGAATTACGGTTATCAACTAGGTGAAAATGGTCGCCCCGTGATCTGGTATTCGGAATCGGGTCCCGCAGAGGAAACGCTCGATCCAAACGACTACGAACTGATTCCGCGTGAATACCTCCTGCGTTTCCCCTGAAGCGGTGGTTGCGACACTATTGCCTCATCCTGAAGCTACAAATCGAAACGATTCCTAGGAAAAGCTCAGCAAGCCCCACCCACGCAGCCCCCTCGAAATGATTAAGTTCTGTAGGGATTTTCGAACGAAATTAGATTCACATTTTCCTGACAGAAACATTGCCTTTCTCCGGGCTTTATCGTTTCATCGCTTAACCTTGAAACCAGACCTTTCTTCAAAACCCCATGTCGTCGCGACGGTCACCCAACCGGCCGACCTGATTTATTTCTTTAACGGAGGCACGTCAAAGGCTGATGTCCTCGAGTTCCGCCTCGACACGCTCCATGCCGAAATTCATGACGCCTTTGTCACGGTCGTGGACTCGGAATACCCTGTCCTCGCGACAGCACGACGGGCCGCCGAAGGAGGAAGCCTCAAGCTGAACGACGAGGCCCGCATCGAACTTTACGAGCGCTTTCTTCCGGAAGTGGATCTCGTCGACACTGAAATCGCTTCGCTCCGGAGCGCCCCCTTCAACGCATTCCCGAAGTTGGTGAAGTCGAAGAAGGTTCAGCTCATCGGGTCGTTTCACGACTTTGAAAAGTTTCCCGGGATCGACTCGTTGAAAGACAAAGTGAGTGAAGCCTACGATCTCGGCGCAGACATCGCGAAAATCGCGGTGATCATCGAGGAGATGTCGGATCTGTTTTCTGTCGTCGAGCTCGTCGAGCATCACCGCAGCGAAGGCCGTCTCATTTCCGCGATGGGAATGGGACCGCTCGGAAAACTTTCCCGCCTCGTTCTTGCGAAGGCCGGCTCCTGCTTGAACTACGGCTATCTCCAGTCACCGAACGCCCCCGGCCAATGGCCCGCCGATGAGCTTTCGGAGTTACTGCAGGAGATTTAGAGATTCCCCCTCAATGCGTCGGTGCGGCGACAGTGCCGTCGACCAGCTCGCGCCGCCTCGTTTCGACAATGCGTGAAGCAATATCGAGGACGGTTTCCTCAAGGATGAGGCGGAGGTGACTTCCCGCGCGATAATCAGCCGGGGCAATGTGTTTGATGCGACCGGAAACTCCGGCGAGTTGGAAGGCTTTGCGAAAGCTGACACGAGTCTTGTCGCCGGGATTATAGACCGCAATACTATGCCCCCCGAACCGCTTCATGACCGTGAAGCAGGGCACGTCTGTCGGTCCGTCACCGAGATAAATCATGTTCGGAAACGGGATCGGACGAAGCTCGTCGACCATGTGATCATTCACGTCCTCCGCCGGATCGAGCATCCCTTTATTAATGCGGAACAGGTACTGAGTCTTCGCGGTGTGGGAAATGACGCGACGCGGAAAAGAGATCCGACCAGCGCTGTTCTCGGCAAATTCACAACCGAAAATCTCGGTGAGGTAAGGCTTGAGACGGCTGCCATCGATGAGCGCTTTGATCCCGCTTGAGACGATGTAGTGCTCAATTTTGACGCCCATGGCGCGGTGCTCGTCGCTGAGCAAATGTTCCAATTCCTCGAACATCTCGGGGAGGCCGGGGAAAAACTGGAGCCCTTTGCCGAGTTCTTCGAGGTCCTTGTTACTCGGACCGTCCATTTCCAGGTAGTCGATCATCGCCTTGAGATAGGCGAGCTCATTTTCGTAGCCCTCTTCATCGACGAGTTTCTTGCAACGTTTCCAGAACTCGGCCGGATTGATTCCGAATTTCGGGAAAAGCACCTCATCCTGCATGTAGGTGGGACTGAGGGTTTGATCGTAGTCGTAAACGATCCCGATCACATTTTGGGGAGCTGCCATAAGTCCGCTAAAGTTACCACGAATTTACACCTTTGCAGGTGCCTATAAGGCTCAACTGAGACCTTCGACATCCCGGAGCGCCTCTTCGAGCACGGAAAATTTCCATTCGAATCCATGGGCTTTCAATGCTGCCGGTTCGGCGCGCTGACTGTCGAGAAAGAGCGAACTCATGTCGCCGGGAAGCCATTTAAGAACAAAAGCAGGCACCGGGATGAGTGCTTTCCGCCCCATCACTCTTGAATAAATCGTGGTGAATTCACGATTCGTCGCCGGCGAGGGGCTCACGCAGTTTACAGCCCCTCTCATGCTCGACGACTGATCAGCGGCATCCGCGAAGACCCGCGCGAGATCGTGAAGATGAATCCAGGACCCCCATTGGAAACCGCGCCCGAGACGACCACCAAGTCCAAGCTTAAAAACGGGACGCAGTCGTTTCAAAAATCCGCCGCCCCCGAGAACAATCCCGATCCTCGGGTTCACAACGCGAAGCCCGAGCTTGTCGGCTTTCGCTGAGGCCGCCTCCCAGTCCCGGCAAACATCGGAGAGAAATCCAAAGCCGACATCGCTGTCTTCGTCGAGCCATTCATCGCCTCGATTTCCATAGTAGCCGACGGCGGAAGCACTCACCAGCACCTTAGGGCGGCGGCTCCGCGGAATTTTCCCGATCGCTTCGACGAGGTCAGTCGTGAGATCGATCCGACTGTCGTAGATCCGGCGACGTTTTTCCTTCGACCACCAACCGACAATCGGTTCACCCGCGAGATGAATGAGCGAATCAATTTCGCTCAGATCGATCGTCTCTGGATCGGCCAGCGAACGAACTTCATCAGCCCCCTCCACGGAGCGGTCTGGATTTCGCGAAAAGGCGACCACGGACCAGTCGCGTGATTTTGCCTCTTCAATAATGGCGGCTCCTAGAAAGCCGCTCGCGCCCGTGATACCAATTTTCATCTCCTCCGCTCAGCACTGGATGCTGACAGCGGCAGAGCCTAGGCCTGAACCGACCGCCTGAAAAGTCAGAATCGTTTCAGAAAATGAATTCGCTCAGGCTCCGGCCGAAGCCTTCTGCTGATCGAGCACCTCAACAAACTCACGGGAGCGCTCGCGGAGGCGCGCCATCCCCTGGGAAGAGGTCGCGGAGATCGAAGGCTCCATCATGATGAGCTCGGCAAATCCGGTGACCGAACCGATCATGTTGCGAAAATCGTGACGGAGCTCTTTGTCATGCAGAGAAAAGTCCTGAACTGTGCTCAGCTTTTTGCGGATTTCGATACCGGCGGACTCGATGTAGCCGAACAACTCAGGGCCGTCTTCGCCATATTCCGGAAGAAATGCCTTCAACCGCTGGGTTGTGTTCACGATGTCCCGGACGACTTCCCGAAGCCGGTTCAAAGAAGGATCACGGGAAACGACGTCGTTAACTTCCGCTTCTTCGGGAGCTGATGCGGCCGCAGAACGGGAATTGAGCGCATCGATGATCGTTTTCGTCCCCTCGTGAGAAGGGAAAACCATGGAAAACCCTGCTGCCTTTGCTTTCTCAAGCAGTTGGGGGTTCCCCGTCGAGGAGAGGCCGAGAAGAGGAATATTCGCGAGAGTCCCAATCCCCTTGACCGCTTGAATGGCACTCCAGAGTCCGTATTCAGCGAGATCGAGGTCGGCGATCAGAAAGTCAGGCTCGTGCTGGCGGCAGAAGTCCACCATTTGCATTGGATTCCAGACCACGGCGGTCTGGTAGCCCGACTCTCCCAGTGCTTGCTGGAATCGCTCTCCGGTGGTTCGCTCTCCGGCGACAATTAAAACACGGTTCATTTGAAGAATAAGGAAAGATGAGAATTACTGTTAGGAATCTAATTTCCATAAATTTACCGTTTATTGAATTTTTTCCAAACGATTTTTTAAAATTTCTTAACAATTTCTTTCAAATGAAGCCGTTGCACCTTGGAAGTCGTATCTTAAACTAGCTCCCATTCACGGAGAATTCCTCCCTATCCTACTGAATCAATCTATGAAAAGCACTCTGACCAGCCTCGTTGCTCTGTCTATTCTCGCGATCTCCTCTTTTGCCAAAGCGGAAGAGGTTTTTGAAATCACCATCACTGCCGACAAGGTGCAGTTCCTTTACGATGTGAAGGAGTTCACTGTGAAGCCGGGGCAGAAAGTGAAGATCACCCTGATCAACCCTTCTGAAAGCGTCACTCGCCAGCCACATAACCTTCTCATCGTAAAGCCGGGCATGAAGGACGTTGTTGGAATGGCTGCTAACGCAGGGATGACTGACCCGACTTTCCTCACTGAGAAAAATGCCGTCCCGGATTCCGAGCACGTGCTCTTCCACTCGAAACTGATCCAGGCAGCTGAAGAAGATGTCATGGAATTCACCGCCCCCGAAGAGGTTGGCGATTACCCTTACCTTTGCACCTATCCCGGCCACTGGGCGATCATGAACGGTGTCATGAAAGTTGCTGAGTAATCAGCGAAGCGAAAACCAATTTTCAAACCCGCTCGTTGTCCTACCGGATAGCGAGCGGGTTTTTTATTATAAAAATCACTCAATCAACTTTTCTTTAATTTATTTATTGTAATTACCATAATTATAATTTAGAATTTAAATTCTATCGCTGAATGAAAACCACTATCCAGATTATCGACGACAACGTGGCGCTGACGACTTTGCTCGCCAAGACGCTTGCGAAGTTCGATTTCTTACCGGTCGTGGAGAACAATCCTCTACTGGCAATCAACACGGCGCGGCACTACCTGCCCGACCTCATCCTCCTCGATGTCATGATGCCGGAGCGGGACGGCGGTCGCGTTCTCGCTGACCTGAGAGCTGATCTTTCCCTTCGCTACATTCCTGTCATCCTGCTCACTGGTATCGCCCGCGAAGCTCAGGCCCTTGCGGAAACCGGTGGTATTAAAAGCGTCATTCTCGCGAAGCCGGTCCAGCTCAAGGAACTTCTCGATACGATCAAGTCAGAGCTCGCCGCCGCCATGACCTATCAGGATGAGGAGGAAATGACGAGTCAGCACCATTCTATCGGAGGTGGCGAGGCCGCCATACAGCTCCCTGATTTCGATCGTCTTGTCCCGCCGGAAGAAGACCAGAAAGGCGCAGGATTCTCCAACCAGGCGACGCCGAACGTTGATTTCTCTTTTCCGGACCGCCCTTCCGACTCTGAAGCAGAGACGAAAAACGCCTGGTAGGACGCGAGCATTCTGCCATCGCAGGTTTAGAAACCCGTCCAAGTCCTCAAGCGAGCCCGTTTTCCTGGAAACAATTCAGGCACCACTCGTATTCGGAGACCAGTTGATCGACGACATCCCGTGATCGGATCGCCTCCGGCAGGACTTCCCAGGTGTAGGTCTCCATTTCAAAATGCCCGCACCAGCCCGGATCCTCTCCCAGCAGGGCAAGAACGCCCGGGATGTGATCACGGGTGTCCGCAAAAAGCGCTTCCGGCTGGCTGTGGATCGGCACGTGAAAGTGAACGCGCCATTCGTCCCCGGCGTCTTCCGGCGATTCGCGGTTCCACTCAAATGCCTCCGGAAGATCACGGAAACGCTTCACCACTTCCCCGTTCTTCCCGACGACAACCTGGTGCAGATAGACTTCGTCCTGAAAAGCGCGAAGTCGCTCGACGGCTTCCCCCGTCGGGCTGAGCCGCAGGGCTGAGCTGAGGTGGATTTTGCTAATGCGAATGCCCGCATCGCGAAGGTTCCCAATCGCGTGAGCCGGTTCCTCAAATTCGACAGCGAGATGGCAGGTATCGTAATTGACCCCCAGATTGCGCTGAATCCTTTCGCTCTCGGCGGTGCCCACTCCGTCGTGGAGGCGCTCAAAGAAGGCGACCGTTTCGGTACTGGTTTCAAAAAAGCCGAGCGGCTCGGGCTCGAGTCCAAGGTGAAGGTCGCGACCGCTCGCGTCCCGCAATCGTTCGATGTGATCGGAACATGCCCGAAGATTTTGCACCATCGCAGCGACCTGATCCTTCTCAGTCTCAGGCTTAATGAACTCCTTGAAAGAGCCCGGCAGACTGCTCACGCTGACCGCCTCTCCGACGGGTGCCATTTTATCGATCAAATCGAAAAGCAGGGTCGTGTAGTCGAGCCGCTCCCGCGTCGACCAATCCGGCACATAAACCTGCTCTTTGACCCGGCTCCCGTGAAAGGTGCCGTAGGGAAATCCGTTGATCGTAAAAACGTAAGACTGCTTCTCTTCCATCCATCGTTTGAATTCGTCGAGGCGATCCGGATGGTCCCGCAGCTCCTCTGCGGCCTGAGCACTGAGGCGCAGACCGATTCCATAGGGCGCATCGGGACAGACTCGCCGGCGAACTTGATCCGTGTAATCACTTAGTCCGGCAAATGTTTCCGCCCAGGTCTCTCCCCGATGGATATTCGTGCAGTAGGCGAGATGAATGTCGTGTTTCAAACGCATAGAATCGCAACCAAAGCCCATCTGAAACGACCTTCAAGACAAAGCGACATCATCAAATCCGTTTCAAAATGAGATTTTCCGTGCTCGACATTGTTTCAGGGATTATCAAACATGCGAAACCACCTGCTTTTTCTCACATGAGTATCGGACTACCAGACGAATCCATCCCCTTAAAATCTCCTCCTTCCCCCGGAAATGCCGGCATCCTCGTTGTCGATGAGGATCCCGCTTTTCAGCTCGGCTTAAAGACTTTCCTCAGGGAATACGTTGGCTTCGATCAAGTTTTTGCGGCGCGGAGCGGTTCGGAAGCGCTCGACCTGCTCGAAACTGAAGAATCGATCGACGTCATCACTCTCGACTATCAAATGCCGGGGATGAACGGCATCGAATTCATGCAGGAACTGAGTGAGACCGCGACCCGCCCCCTCAGTGTTGTGATGATCACCGGCTATCCTTCCGAGGAACTCGAGGAGGAATTCCGCAGTTTTTCCTCCCCCACCCTCCTCGCCGATCATTTCCTGCACAAACCGGTCGAATTCGAAAAATTAGAGCCGCTCGTTTTGAAAGCGCACGAGGAATTGCTCACCGCCCGCTTCGCCGCCGAAGAGGCTGCTCTCGAAGCTGAAGAAGAAGCGATGCTGGTCGAAGAGTCACCTCTCATAAACACGCGAGGTATCGAAACGAGCCTCTTCCGTCAGGAAACGAAAATCGATGCCCTGAAAGAGCAGGTTAAAGTGCTCCGCAAAAAGTCGCGACGCGATACAATCCTACTCGCCCTGCTCGTCCTCGCAATGGGAGCGGCGATCCATTTCAGATGGTTTGGAACACTCGAAACGGCGTTCAAAGACGCCAGATCAGATCTGCAGCGAGTTTTCTCCAAGGCTCCTCCGGCACCTGATGCGGGCGAACCCGCCGCTCCGCCTGCGATCTCTCCGGCTCCCGATCCTGTCGGGTCTGACAGTCCCTTGTGATTATAAATCATTCGGCGCATTGTAATGGAGAGGATGCGTCGAACCCCGGATACTGACAGCGTTATCAAACCACGATAGAGATGAATCAAGATCCTCCCCCCATTCCAGACCAGCCGGAGTCAGCGCCTCAAAACGAGCCGCAGCCCACTCCGGAAAACTCAACGAATCCCGCAGGCGTGAACTTTGACGGATTTGCAAAATCAGTTGAAGACGCCGTTAAGAACGGTCGTAAAGACGCGAAGAAACTCTTCGACGACGCGCTTCCGAAGGCTAAAGAAGACCTCTCCAAAGGGATCCACGATGTCGCCTACGCGATTGCCTATGCGACCGCCTTCACCGGGGCGATTATTCGCGAAGTCGCTCCCGACAGCCTCGTTGATGGCCTCCGCGAAGGCGCTTCAGCGGGCCAGCGAGCCGCCAATGAAGCCGCCCGCAGCCACCGCGAAAAGCAGGAAGGGTCGAGCGATCCGGCCAACGATGTCGGCTCGGTCCCAGTCTGACCCATCTTTCACCCCCCAACACTCAACAGGGTTAGGTCGATGACCTAACCCTGTTTGTGTTGAAAATGCCTCACTTCTCAGGGGCCACAATGACCTCGCGAACTCCGACGGTATCGGGATTCAAGATGTCAGTCAGGATCGCCGGGAAAGCGACCTCACCGGTCGCGGCCCACTCGGTGCCACGGAGAAAAGTCTCCTGAAATCCGATGCCGCTCATCGCGGTCACATCATGACCGAGGGTGGTGTGAAAGACACTTCCCTCGCCATACTTGATCGTCATCAGCATCGGCTCGGTCTCACCGGAACCGCCGGTGTCCTCTGCGGAATAGGCACCCGCGAGAACGGTGACGTTTTCAGCCGGACCACGGAGACGATCATAAAGTTCGTCCTCAGCATGAAGCCACTTTTTCGGAATGCCCGCCGTGATCGGGTGCTCGAGGTCGGTCATTTCCACGACAAACTCGTGCCGCTTTCCATGAGATCCGCCACGGCCTTCCGTTGTGTCCTGCGTCCACTTGCCTTCGCGGAGCCGGAGATAGGGCCCCGAAAGCTCGGAGCGACCTCCCCAGCCACCGACACCGATCATCTCGTTGTAAGCACTCCACTGAGGAAAAGCATTGTTGGCGGCATGCACGCTGACAAAGCCGCCGCCACCCTTCACGTAATCCTCGAATGATTTCTGGACCGGCTCCGGCCAGAGATCTCCGTTGTAGTTGGAAACGACGACGTCGTAGGAGGCAAAATCGGGACGCCACTGTTCCCATTCTGCCACCGCAGTTTCCTTCGCTTTCGCCGCCGCGGCTTCCCATGCCTGAATCGCCTCCTTAAAGGCCTGATCCGATTCAGGGGTTTTTTCCTGCGGCTTGCGAGGCGGCTTGGGTGCGCCGGCGGGAGAAGTCGAAACGGTGACCTCAAAGCGACCGGACTGCTCCATCAGAGCAATGAGGACGGGAGAGGTCTCGACCCAGTTGTGATTGTTTTGTCCATCGATGAGGAGGACAGAAATTTTCTCTTTCGCGGCATCAGCTTGAGAACATCCGGGAGTGAGCAGCATCGCGCCGAGGAGGGCGAGACCGGGAAGAACAGTGAGTAGAAATCGCTTCATGCGACGAGAGTAGCGGTAATCGACGCGATGAAAAGCGCAGATTTGCGTGCCCTCCCTACGGAAGCTTCAAGATCCGGATGATCTCCTGAATGCCTCCATCGGTGCCATGGACTCCATGAGGAGAGTCGTAAACTAATTTCTCAGAGATAACCCCCTCAATGTGCGAGCTGGGATAGGCAACCACTCCGTCAGTGGTCTCTTCAACCGGTTTCGAGGGGTCGGAGTCTTTTCTCCCGATCACCGAGTAAAATTCCACGGCAGGATTCAGAGGCTTGTAGAGAAATTCGGCGGTGAGCCGCGTGTTCGGCCTCAATTGCGCAAGCGAAGTGACCCGCCGTTTCGCAAGCTCCATGCCCAGCGGCGTCAGCGCGTAGCCACTCTGTTTCACGATATCGGTGGTGAGCTGGGCAATCTGCTTCGGCACCTGGATCAGTTCGCCAACGACTCTCGCCCCGGGTTTACCTGCCAACTTGCTTCCGCGATGAGGCACCGCACAGAAAACGACCCGTTCGATTTCGCTAATCGGCTCGTAGTAAACCATATTTCTCAGGACTTCACGATCCTGTGAATTCACCCGCAGCTCGTCGATGGGAACCTTAAAAAGCTGATCCCAATCGGAATCGCCGCCTTCCTGAGTGACCGCTTTAGCAAGAATCCCTCCCATGCTGTGCCCGACCAAAGTCACTTTCTGATGCACGGCTCCGCGACGCTGACGAAAAGCAAGCATCTCGTGCAACGATTCCCGAAGCTCGGCCGCGAGGTAGGGAATCGGCGCGCCGCTGGGATAGCCAAAGGTCCAGAACTCATAACGCTCCCGAATTTCTTCGTCAGCGAAGGTCTTATTCAAGGCCTCATGCCAGGTAATGGGACTCGATTTGATGCCGTGAATCAAGACGCAGACTTCCTTTTGTTCATTCAGCGCGGAGACCCGGTAGAGACCCATCCGATCAGCAAATTTTTCAAACTGAAGCAGCGCAGGGATTTTTGCGAACTGAAGCTGTCTCTCCTGAAAGTCCCGCGCAAAGGTCGCGGTGTAGTTTACGGAAAGCGGAAATTCCGTCCCCGATTTCAAAATCGTGCTCCCATCAGTAGGGTCGTACAATTTCAGGACCGGAGCGGTGGGAACATCCAGATCAAGCACTCCCGTCACCGGATACCAGATCCCGCTCTTTGGAATCATCGAATCACTTTTCGACCAGGCTTTGCGCACCATGAGCGCGGCACCGACACCCTCTATCTCAGTTTTCGACTCAAATCCCCGCTTCACGCGGATGAAATCAGCAGGAACGACCTCTTCAATCAACTGCATTCCCGGCAC
>CAZOUP010000083.1:19752-24626 GCA_964583035.1 uncultured Akkermansia sp. | reverse complement strand
CATCCAACATCCAACATCCAACATCCAACATCCAACATCCAACATCCAACATCCCCGCCGCCGCGCGGAACATCCCACCGCTACCCCAACCCCGCCAGTTTCCTCGCATACCCTAAGGTATCGATATCCACCGCCGTTTTATCTCTCCTGATCGCTTTGATTCTCGGAAACCTCAGCGCCAGGCCTGAGTCATGACGCTTGCTAACATTAATCGAATCAAACGCGATCTCCAACACCGTATCCGGCTCGACGGTGTGGACGTTGCGATTCTTTTCCAACGTGCGCTCTTTAAAATGGGCGGTCAGCTCCTCGATCTCCAGATCGGTCAAGCCTGAGTAGGCTTTGCCGATGACGCGAAGCTCGCCGGACTCTTCATCGCGGACGGAGAATGTGTAGTCACTCAGGACATGCGCGCGTTTCCCATGACCCTGCTGCGCTTTCACGACGACGACATCGAGCGTCGGCATCGCCTTCTTCAACTTGAGCCACTGCTTCCCGCGTCGTCCGGGGGAATAGGGACTCGTGGGATCTTTGGCGATCAAACCTTCGTTGTCACGGCGGCGGGCTTCGTTAAAAGCCTCATCGACTTCTTCGGCAGTGACGGCATGAAAGACTTCGCAGCGATTGATCGCTTCGGTGAAGGTGACGGACTCAAGCAGGGTTCGCCTTTCTGAAAGGGGTAGTTCGAGGCAGCCTTTTCCTTCAATCCCGAGGAGATCGAAGGCGATAAAACGGACCGGCACGGCTTCGCCGAAAAAGAGATCGCCCTGATCGAGTCGGCGGTCGCGACGCCCGAGACGTTTCTGGAGATCGAAAAAGGTCAGTTTTCTGCCCTCGGCGTAGGCGATGATTTCGCCGTCGAGAATGACATCCCGATCCAGTTGCTGCGCCGGCTCCACGAGATCGGAAAACTCGGCGGTGATAGGACGCAGATCGCGGGAGTAAATCTCGACCTCACCTCCCTTCCGGTGGAGTTGCGCGCGGATCCCGTCGAATTTATGTTCCAGCCAGATCGGTTGCCCGTCTCCACCATGACGCGCCACGACGTCTTCCGCTGTTTCTTCGGGACTCGCCAGCATCACCTTGAGCGGCGTGAACCAGGTTGCTTCCGCCTCGTCGAGTCGACCCTCGCGAGCGAGAAGCGCGGTCTCCCCGATGTCACCGAGGAGCATGTGCGCACTCCGAACTGCACCGGGATCCCGACCGAACGCTTCCGCGACCGCTTCTTCTAAAAGGCCTTCCTTCAACCCAATCCGCAGATCGCCTAACAGGACCCCAATCAGGACCGCCGCTTCACTATGATGAAATCCCTGAAACGCCTCGCGCAACAGCCTGATTTTTTCAGCTTGCCCCGAAGCGGAGGCGAGATCACCGAACAAGCCTGACAAATCCACAATCAAATGGGATTCGGGAACGCTTTTTCCCTGAAGCACGAGATAGGCGGTTCGGGCGGCATCAGCCTGGGTCGAGGAGATCTCCCGATATTGCGGCAGACTCAATCCAGTGACATCGAGCAGCGCCTGCCGGATTAGGGCCCAGCCGACGCTCGCAGAACGGACTCCGCTGCTGCGGGGAAAGGCTTTTCCACTTAGGTAGGAGGTCGCGAGAAGAAGCGTCCCCGGAGCCAGCCCCGCGAGGTAAGAGGCGAGAATTTTCCGCTTTTTCAGCTTCCCGGTGGTTGCGGCAATGTGTTCGCAGACATCGGTAAAGGCGGCGAATTCCGAGTCGGGGCGGTGCGACTCAACAGGGTTAGGTCGAGCACTCAACCCTGTTGCATGAGTGCTCAGTTCGAGTTCCATCTGCGTCTCACCGGCGAGCGGCCAGGCTTCGATGCCACGTGCCCGGAGGTCACGGGCGAACTCGCTGCAGTAGCCGTGAATAGTGTAAACGCGTTGGGGTTTCACCTCATCAACGAAGGCGTGGAGATCGTCGTAGCCGGCGTGGTCGGAGAGCGGGAAAACCTCGTCGCACTGATAGCGATACTTCGCGGAGGAGTCCATCCCCCAGCCGCTCACCATCGCGAGGCGGGCGGTCTTTTTCATCTGCCGAACGGCGCGGCTGCGACCGGCGCTGGGAGGCATCACAAGGACGTGCCCGAGGGGCGACCGCTCTTTCGGCGCAAAGACTTCGCAGGGCGGCAGGGCGTAGCCGAGCGCGGCGACGGCCTCATTCATTTTGGCGACGGACGAATGAACCTGAAACTTCAGCTCCGACGCGTTGGCATGGAGGGAAAGGAGGATCTCCTGCGCTTTCCCGAGCGAGTAGGCCATGAAGATGGGCACCTCCCCATCTTCGATCGCTTCGCGGGCATACTTCGTCATCTCGGCGAGCACTTCCCCCGACGGCGGAAGCCGGAACTTCGGCAGTCCGAAGGTCGTTTCCATGATGAGCGTGTCAGCCGGCTTCGGCTGATTTTGCTCCGCCCCGAGAGCCGGTCTCGTTTTGAAATCGCCGGTGTGCAAAAGGGTCGCGCCGTCCTCAAGCCGGGTGAGATGGAGCATCGCCGATCCTGGAATATGACCGGCAGGAAGGAGTTCCACTTCGTAGCCCCCACCGATCTGATGCTTTTCTCCGAAATCGAGACTCAGAAAATTCCCTTTCGCATTCCTAAACCGCTCCTCCACCAACTGACGCGTCGCGGTTGAGCAAAGGATGCGACCGTGCGGAGCGAAATGATCGGCATGGGCATGAGAAACGAACGCAAATTCCCGTGCCCGATGGGGATCGAGCCAGAGACCAAGATCCGGGAGCTCCGGATCCCCCCCTTCGAGGCGGAAGCGGATCTCTTTCGAAAATATAGCTTTTTCAGGCACCCAGCAGGTTACGACTAAAGCGGACGCAAAACGGGACTTTTCTTTTCCCGCTTCTCGCCCCATGCTCCCGCCATGCGTTTCAGAATCCCCCTTATTTTAGTGGCTCTCGCGTCCACTTGCCTCCAACTGACGGCCGCGGATCGCCCGAATTTTGTTTGGATTGTCTCGGAGGACAATTCTAAACATTACCTCAGCCTCTTTGATGAAGCAGGCGTCGAGACGCCCAACATCGCAGCGCTTGCGGAGCAGGGTATCAAATACACAAGGGCCTTTTCAAATTCGCCGGTTTGCTCTGTAGCACGCACCACGCTCGCAACGGGATGTTTCGCTCCACGAATCGGCACCCAGTTTCACCGCCGGTCAAAGTCCGCCGAACTTCCCGAAGGACTCGACGTTTTCTACGGCATCCTGACAAAGGCTGGATACTACACGACGAACAATTCAAAACAGGACTACAACGTCACGATCTCGAAAGAAACCTGGAACGAGTCGTCGAACAAGGCTGACTGGCGCAACCGCCCCGACGCCAACCAGTCCTTTTTCCATATGCAGAGCCACACTCAAACCCATGAGAGCAGCCTGCATTTTTCGCAGGAGTCTTACGAAAACGACCCGACAAAGAATGATCCCGCGACCGTGACGCTGCCGCCCTATTTTCCTGACACGCCCCTATTCCGCTACACCTACGCCCGCTACCTCGACAACATTCAAACGATTGACGGGATCGTCGGGGACACCATCGCAAAGCTGGAGGAGGATGGCGTTCTCGAAGACACCTTTGTTTTTTACTTCGGCGATCATGGTGGTGTTCTCCCTCGCGGGAAAGGCTATGTCTACGAGTCAGGACTCCATGTTCCCCTCGTCGTCCGCGTCCCGGAAAAGTGGAAGCACCTCGTCTCCGAAGAAACGGGGACAGAGCAGCCCGGGTTTGTGAGCTTCATTGATTTCGGCCCGACGGTGCTGAAGCTCGCCGGACTTGAGGTTCCGGAACAAATGGATGGCGCACCTTTCCTCGGGGAAGGGATTGCGGCGGCGGATGTCGCTCTGAATGACACCACTTTCGGCCACGCCGACCGCTTCGATGAGAAGTATGAAATGATCCGGACTCTCCGCATCGGCGACTGGAAATACATGCGGAGTTATCAGCCCTGGTATCCCGACGGATTGCAAAATAACTACCGCTACAAAATGCTCGCCTATCGTGAATGGCGGGATCTTTTCAGGCAAGGCAAACTGGGATCGGATCAGCGTCAATTTTTCGATGAGAAGCCGGCCGAGATGCTCTTTAATTTATCCAACGATCCGCACGAGGTGAATAACCTCTCTGCCGATCCGGCTCAGGCGAGTCGCCTTCGGGAAATGCGTGAGGCCCTGACAGAACAACTCAAGGCGATGCCTGATCTGAGCTTTTTTCCCGAGAATGTGCTCTTCGACGAAGCGATGGAGAATCCGGTCGCATTCGGACAAGCGCAGAAGGCACGCCTTGGCGAACTGATTGATACCGCCAACCTGATGCTTCAGCCATTCGGGGAAGTGAGAGATGACCTCGCGGCGGCTCTGGGCTCGGACGACCCGATGCAGCGACTCTGGGCGGCGAGCAGTTGCGCCTCCTTCGGCATGGAAGCCGAGGAACTCGCCAGCGCCGCGATGCCGCTGCTGGAAGATGATGACGAGATCGTTCGCGTGAGAGCGGCTGAATTCCTCGGAAGGATTGGGAAGACAGATCCCCGTGAGACCCTGCTTGAGGTCATTATTGAAACAGATCACTATGTCGCCGCGCTCATTGCTCTGAATGCGCTCGTCTATTTTCACGATCATGCGGAGCTCGCTTATCCAGTCAAAATCGAGTCGTTGACAGTTGATTTCAATGATCGGGAAATCGGAAACCGTCTCAGCTATTTTCGAGGGGACTGGCTTGGGAAGAAGCCGGCGAAGAATAAGTAGGGCGTGTGCTCAGACCGGGGTAATGCCGGTCGGAAGGCTCACGCCATCCGCTACGTTTTACTTTTCGGCGTTGCGAGAATGTAGCGGAAACTGTCAAGGTTCCGTCGCGGCAGTGCC
>CAZOUP010000083.1:0-19652 GCA_964583035.1 uncultured Akkermansia sp. | reverse complement strand
GGTCGGAAGGCTCACGCCATCCGCTACGTTTTACTTTGCGGCGTTGCGAGAATGTAGCGGAAACTGTCAAGGTTCCGGCGCGACAATGCCGGTCGGAAGGCTCACGCCATCCGCTACGTTTTACTTTGCGGCGTTGCGAGAATGTTGCGGAAACGGTCAAGGTTCCGGCGCGACGGGCCCGGGCAATGCCCGAAAGTCTGACGACGTTCGCTACCAGTTGCAGCAGCGCCTCGCACCGTAGCGACGGGATTCCTGCCGTCGTCGCATTTTCGGCAAGCTCACTCCACCGATTCGCCCACTTCGTGAGCAGAGGCGACGAGAACCGACGCATGATTAAAACAACGCCGCGCCGCTTCTGTTTCGCCAAGCCCCTGACAAACCTCCCCATATTGCTCCAGCACTTTGGCAAGTTGCTCATTGATCCGTGACCGGAAGGGCTCCTGTATCCCGGACTCTTCAAGAAGCTGATTCGCGGTTTCACTGGTCTCCACCCCGGCAAGCGCGATTTTGATGGCGGCTTCTTTTTCCTGCTCCAAAAACTCAAGGTGATCGAGTCGCGTCTGAGCAAGGACGATGAGTCCATCAATGTTATCGGGATTCTCTCCGAGGGCGGTTTTCAAAATTTCAATCCCCTGAACCGAAAGCCGGTAGCCGGCGCTCCACTGACCCTCTTCCCGTTCGATTTCACCAAGATGACCGAGCGAACGACAAAGCAGCACCGCGACTTCGACATCGTCAGGGCTTTCCGTATTCAGCGGCGTGAGCAGTCTCAGGGACTCGTTGTAAAGTTGGTCCAACTCCTCCGACGAAGCTTCTTTTTCGGCAAACAACTCGCCCAGTTCGACAAAGCTCGACGCCATCTGGATCGACTGAAGCGGGGTGAAACCATTGACGTGGCGAAGCTGCTCGATCGTTTCCATCGCCGCGATGTGCGCGTTGATTGACTCCTCGCTCCGTCCTGCGAGACGCAACGACCTCGCCGCCCGAAACTGAAGTTGCCCGATCAATTCCACGAGTGACTCACCACTGCCCGGCGAATTTTCCTGAAGCTCGATCGCGAGGGTTGCCGATTTCGAATAGGCCTCAATCGCTCTATCATAACTCCGGTGCGCTTCATAGGCTTCGCCGAGATGAAAGCTGGTCCCCGCAAGGCGGGTCACGACCTCGACATCATCAGGTCGAAGGACGAGGATGGCGTCGAAATGTTTCACCGCTTCCCGGAGGGCTTCCAACGCTGGTCCGCCCACAGGATTGGCGGCAAGTGAACTGATGTTTTCAAAACTGTCGGCGAGCCGCAGGTGAAGGTCGCGGATTGACTCCTGATCCTGCGGTCCGTCGCTGAGTCGCTCCTCAAAAACGGAAATCGCGTCCTCAAAATGCTGGACCGAAACATCAGGCAATCCGAGGCGACGCTCGATGTGGGCAAGACTATGCAGGGCCCGCCCGCGCTCCAGGTCGGTTTCGTCGCTGGCCTCGACATCATCGAGGGTCTTCAAATAATACTCCCGCGATTTTTCGAGGTCCTCGCGTTTCAATGAGGCCACCCCGCTGCCGCCGGCACTGTCACCCTGCGCCATTTTCTGAAAGAAAGAATCCGCTGCTTCCCGCGATTTCTTCAAATCCGTCACCGTCTCGGCCCATCGTTCATCGAGATGGTCGATCGTCGCCCGTTGCGTGAGGACGACCTGATCGAGTTCTGAAACTTTGTTCTGGAAGAAGTATGTCTTCCGCAAATAATCGACGAGGTAGTAGGTCGCGAAGAAAAAGAAGACGCCGAGACAGGCCGCGAGTGCTCTCGCCCCGAAGAGCTTGGTTTTTTGCTTGAGCCGCTCTTTCACGACGCGATCCTCGGCGTTCTCCATCGCGAACTGATGATCAAGGGCGCGAAACTGATTCCGAACCTCGCGCATGTCGACGGGGCGGTCCGCCGGATCAAGAGCGAGACATCGATCAATAATTTCCCGATACATTTTGAATTCACGGCTCAGACCCAGGGCCATGCCCCACGAAACTTTCGGGTGCTCGTGCATGTCCTCCACGAAAGCGCCCACATCGATCGCGAGAGGACGACCACCGCTCAGGGCGACCTCTTTATTCCGCTCCTTGAGAAAATTCAGCCCTCGCGGAATTCGTTCGTTAATGAGCCAAAAGGCGATCATCCCGAAGCTGTAAACGTCCCATTTCTCAGCGCGGCCCTCGATCCACTGGCTACCGCCAGTCGCTAATTGCTCGGGAGCAGCGTAAAGCGCCGACTCACCGAGATCGATGTGATGAATTTCACCGATCATCCCCGTGCCGAAATCGGTCACGACCGGCTTAACGCTTTTTCCTTCGGCCTCGAGGAGAATGTTCCCCGGATGAAGGTGCCCGTGAAAAACTCCATGCTTGTGGGCGTGACCGAGTGTTTCCGCAAGCATCCGGATGATGCCCCAGGCACCCGCCTCCCTGATTCCCGAAATGGTCGGTAGCTTTTCTCCTCGAATCCGTTCTGCGAGAGCGAGATAAGGAGCGGTATCGAGCTGAAAATCATAGACCTGCGCCATGCCGTCGACCAATGGCATCGACTTAAGTCGCTCAAAGTTTCGCGAGAGAAAACGGCGGTCAATCGCCATGGAGTTGAACTGCTTGATGACGAGCGTTTCGTCCTCTTTCACCTCAAAAACGGTTCCACAACTTCCCCCACCGAGGGAAACACCGACTGAAAATTGATCTAAACGCCGATCTGACATGGAGGAGGAGGAAGCGACAAGAGGCCACTAATCTGAAATTTATAAAAATTAGATGTAAATCGCCAACTTATTTAAAATATGCGACTCGGACAAGCGAAATCTGGGTATTTACCACCAAAAATCCTTCTAAATTTCAAAAATCCAACAAGAAAATAGCGATTCTCCTTCTTTCTTACTCGGACACTCATGCCGCGGCCCCTCGACTGCGCAGAGAACACGCAAGTTTTGCGCAGGGTATCGCCAAAGATGCGGAGCAACTCCAACACTCTTCGCTGAACCTCCTAACGATCAGCCAAAGGTAATTCGCCTTTGGTGCTCGAGCCATGGAAGTTCTCTTTCTCACCACCCTCTTCAGCATCGTCTTCGCGATTCTGTTCCTCCTCTTCTTCCTGAAGATGCGGCAGAACGAAGACTCCTGCGCTGATCAGGACGCGCTTCTCCCCTTCCGCGACGGTGAACTCGACGGCGCGATCGCAGAACCAACACCCCTTTCAACCGAAAAGAACACAGCCAATTCTAATGACCAGCGATAGTCCCAACTCTAAGAAAGTCACCATCGAGTTCGATGACCAGATCACCCGATGGTTCATGGTCGCGTCCATCGGATGGGGTGTCGTCGCAATGCTAGTCGGCGTTCTCATCGCCTTTCAGCTAAACTTCTGGGAGATGAACGGGAAGTTCTTCGAAGTGATCAGCTTCGGCTACTTCCAGACAGACGGAATTCAGTATCTCACCTTCGGCCGCCTCCGCCCGCTCCACACGAACGCCGCGATCTTCGCCTTCGTCGGGAACATGATGTTTGCCGGGGTCTACTATTCGACGCAGCGACTCTGTCTCACGCGAATGTTTTCCGATAAGCTTTCGAAGATTCACTTCTGGGGATGGCAATCGATCATCGTCTTCGCAGCGATCACTCTTCCTGCCGGACTTACTCGCGGGAAGGAATACGCCGAGTTGATCTGGCCCATCAACATCATGGTCGTCGTGATCTGGGTGGTCTTCGGCCTTAACTTCTTCCTCACCCTCAAGGTTCGACGCGAGAAATCGCTCTACGTGGCGCTTTGGTTCTACATCGCGACAATCATCACGGTGGCGATGCTCTACATTGTGAATCACCTCCAGATTCCAACGAGTCTGACTCACGCCTACCCCATCTTCGCCGGGGTTCAGGATGCTTTAGTGCAGTGGTGGTATGGCCACAACGCGGTCGCCTTCTTCCTCACGACTCCGATTCTCGGGATCATGTATTACTTCCTACCGAAAGCAGCGAACCGCCCGGTTTACTCCTACCGCCTCTCTATTGTCCACTTCTGGTCGCTCGTTTTCATCTACATCTGGGCAGGACCTCACCACCTTCTCAACACGGCACTTCCACAGTGGTTGCAGATGCTTGGTGTTTTCTTCAGCCTCATGCTCTGGGCACCCTCTTGGGGCGGCATGCTCAACGGCCTCCTCACCCTTCGCGGAGCGTGGGATAAATTGCGCACCGAACCGGTCATTAAGTTCTTCGTCGTCGGCATCACCTTCTATGGCATGTCCACGTTTGAAGGACCGTTGCTCTCGATCCCGACCGTCAGCGCGCTTGCGCACTATACGGACTGGATTATCGGCCACGTTCACTCAGGAACGCTCGGATGGAACGGCTTCATGGCTGCGGGCATGTTCTACTGGCTTGCTCCCCGCCTTTGGGGCAAAAAGCTCTGGTCGACGAACCTCGCCAACATGCACTTCTGGATCGGCCTCGTCGGGATTCTCCTTTACGTCTCATCACTCTGGTTCGCTGGAATCATTCAGGGCCTCATGCTCAATGAAACAGATCCCACCGGAACACGCGTCGTAAATGAGTTCGTGCAAACAGTCGATAAGATCTCCCTCCTCATGCTGACCCGTGCGGTCGGCGGAACACTCTACCTCGTTGGATTCGTCCTTCTCGTGATCAACATCTGGAAGACGGCAAGATCAGGCGCTCCGGTCAATGAAACCCGCGAGGTGTTCGAGGATCCGGCCATGAAGAAGGATGCCATGACCTGGAAGGCAGCTTTCCGCAACGAGCCGATTGCACTCACTTTCTGGGGCCTCTTCTTCGGAATCCTCTGGTTTTTCCTTCCTCCCGGCGCGAGCCACATGGCTTTGTTAGTCACTCTCGGGTTTGTTGCCTACGCGGTCTTTCAATTCAAAAAGAACACCCAGACCTGGTCGAGTTGGTATGACAATCTCTCCGAGAACTACCTGCCATTTTCCGTCCTCGTTCTCATCGCGGTAATTCTCGGGGGAGCGATTCAAATCATTCCGACGGTAACCGTGAACCGCGCCATCAACGTCGAAGATCGACTCCAGTCGGTTTACACGCCGCTTGAGCTCGCAGGACGGGACATCTACATCAGTGAGGGTTGCTACAACTGCCACTCGCAGATGATCCGGACCCTCGTTCCCGATGTGCTTCGCTACGGCGACTACTCACGCCTCGGCGAATCGATCTACGATCACCCCTTCCAGTGGGGATCAAAGCGCACCGGTCCTGATCTTGCCCGCGAAGGCGGCAAGCGGAGTGACTCGTGGCACTACCTTCACATGCGTAATCCGCGAATGAACCCCGGTTCAAGAATGCCGGCTTACCCCTGGCTATTCCAAAAGGAGACCAAGTTTAAGGATCTCCCTGCCAAGGTCGCCGTCCAGCAGCGCCTCGGTGTTCCCTTCCCCATCATGACTCCGGAAGAGATCGAGCAGCATGCCCGTGAGCAAGCCCTCGGAATCGCCGAAGGTCTCGTTGCCGAACAGGTCAAAATTGAGGTTCCGAAAGGAGATAAAGAGCCGAGCAACGAAGCCGAGGCCAGAGATCACCTCGCGGGTAAAGAGATCATCGCGATTATCGCCTACCTCCAGAAACTGGGATCATTCGAAGAAGTCGTTCCTGACGACGTTCCTGATAAGGTCGAGCCTCGTCTCATCAAGCCGGGCATTCCGGACAAGCAGCGGGTGGAAGCGCCCGCCGTGACCTCACTCCCTGACGTTCCGCCAACGCTCGCGACTCAACCCTAATTTTAAACTGACTTATGTATCGACGCGTTAACCTCGAAGGCTGGCAGGAATTTGTTCCCTACCTCTGCTTTGCGCTCATCGCCGGAGCTTTCATCCTTATTCTCATCCGCGCTCTCCGAATGAAAAAGGGAGAGATCGAACACCTTTCTAACATGCCTCTACGAGACGACGCCGAACTCCAATCATCCATCGACAAGCAATCTGATGAAGCCAAGTGATTCCAACAAAAACGAGATCATCCTGAAAGAGCATGTCTACGACGGCATTCAGGAGTATGACCAAAAGCTGCCGAACTGGTGGCTTTTCACCCTCTACATCACCATCGTGTGGTTCATTTTTGCCTGGGTAGCCTATTATCAGCTTCCCTTCAAAATTCCGACCCAGCATGAAAAGATCGATTCCCAGATGGCTTTGATCGAAAATAAGAAGCAGGAGGAACTCGAAACGATGATGGCCTCGATCAATAACGAGTCCCTGCAGGAGATGAGCCTCGACATGGATCACACCTCATCCGGCCAGTCAATCTTCGAAGCCAAGTGCATTGCCTGCCATGGGCAGGATCTCTCTGCGATGATGGGTGGTATTAAGCTCCCCGGTGTCGCCCTGAACGACGATGAGTGGCTCTATGGATCTGAGCCCCTCAACATCATGGAAATCGTGACGAACGGATCCCCCGACATCACGAAAGGAATGATCGCCTGGAACACGCAACTCAGCCCGGCAGAGATCGCTCAGGTTGTCGCCTACATCCTCAGCAAACAGTCCTAACACTATGTTAACTCCTCTCTCCTCCCAGTCATGTCAACCGTCTCAAAACCCAACCTCACTTCCCTCACCTCAATCAATCGGGATGGATCGAGGAACTTTCTCCACCCGGCCGACGTCAAAGGAAAGTTCACCCTGTGGCGGCGTTTGTTCGGGGGGCTGTTGCTCGCGATCTACGTCCTCCTCCCCTGGATTCCGGTCGGAGAATACCCCGCTGTCTTCCTGGACATCGCGGAGCGCCGCTTTCATTTCTTCGGCTTGACGTTCCTCGCCGAGGATCTCTGGATCGGCTTCTTTCTCTTCAGCGGGCTGGGATTTTCGCTGTTCTATGTGACCGCTCTCTTCGGGCGGCTCTGGTGTGGCTGGGCCTGCCCCTACACCGTCTTTCTGGAGCAACTCTATCGTCGCGTCGAACGCTGGGTCGATGGCGATGCGGTGAAGCGCCGTAACCTTGACGCCGCCCCCTGGACGAAAAGCAAAGTCGTCAAACGGGTCATCAAACACGGGATTTACGTCCTCATCTCGTTGAGCCTCGCGCACATCTTCATCTCCTATTTCATCTCGATCCCGAGACTGTATGAATACATGCAGCAGTCGCCGGCGAACAACGCCAAGGCCTTTGGCATCATGATGTTTCTCACGGTCTGCCTCTATGGTTCCTTCGCCTGGTTCCGCGAGCAGTTCTGCATCATCATGTGTCCCTACGGGCGCATCCAGTCCGCCCTGACCGATGACGACACGATCGTAATTGGTTACGATGAAAAACGCGGCGAGCCTCGCGGAAAACTCTCCGACCCTGAGACCGGCAGCTGCATCTCCTGCAACCGCTGCGTCCAGGTCTGCCCGACCGGCATCGACATCCGAAACGGACTCCAGCTCGAATGCATCGGCTGCGCGAACTGCATCGACGCCTGCAACGGGATCATGGACAAGACGAAGCAGCCGCGAGGTCTCATTCGCTACGATTCACTCAACGGCCTTGAAGGAAAGAAACGTCGCATCTGGCGCCCGCGCGTCGCCCTATACACCGCTTTTCTCTGCCTCGGCCTTGCTGCCGTCGGGATCGTCATGGGCGGACTGCAATCGGCGAAAATCGAGATCATTCGCATGGTGGGTCAACCTTACTATTTTAATGATGACGGAGTGAGGAATCAGTATCGTGTCCAGCTCATCACGAAACAGAATGTGCCAACCACACTCTCGCTTCGCTTTAAGGGGCTTCCCGAAGGTGCCAGCGTTTCCGGCCTCGGTGACTCGATCGTCCTCGACCCTGCCAAAGAAACAATGCAAACCGTTTTGGTTCAGGTTCCAACCGAATTTTACAAAGGTGAGTTCGAGTTCACGATCGAAGCTGACGTCTCCCCGGGAGACTTCACGATCAGCGATATGATCGACTTCTTCGGCCCCAGCCCCTACACTCTCAAAAAACCCGCCCCATGATCCGTTTTTTTCGCGACCGTCCCTGGATATGGATTGTCTTTGCCTTCGTGATTCTCATTACCGGCTGGATCTTCCTGCTCCGTCTTGCCGGAGAGAAACGTCCGCAGTCCGTCGAAATCATCACCATCATCAAAAATGACGAGCCTGAACGCTGAAACGATCACTCTTGGTGGACTCTTCGTCGCAGGCCTCGCGACGAGCCTGCACTGTGCCGGGATGTGTGGCCTTCTCACTTGCGGCCTTGGCATCGCCGGTCGCGGGCCCGCCCTCGCGTCCGTCGGCATTTACCACGCCTGCCGTCTCATCGGCTATGGCATCGCCGGAGCGACCTTCGGATTTATTGGGAGCCAGCTAGGATTAAATATCTCCCTCTCCGGGGTCCCATGGCTGCCGATCTTTCTCATCGCTTTTCTCATCGCGATTTTCTTCGGTCTCGACAAGAGACTCGGAGCGATTCCCGGCCTCGGGAAAGTCGTCATGCAGATCAAAATCAAGACGCTGAACTTTCCCGTCACAACGCGGGCCGCGATCATTGGACTCGCCACGCCCCTTCTTCCCTGCGGCCCCCTTTACGCCATTTTCGCTGTCGCCCTCGCGAGCGGATCTGCAATTCGCGGGGTCGAGATCATGCTCGCCTTCGGCCTCGGTGCCCTCCCCGCCATTTGGGCCGTGCAAATCGGCTCCGCCTGGGTCAACCAGAAGCTTGGAGCGAAAGGATTTCTCATCGCCAAACGAACCCTTGCGGCGACGGCAGCCCTCTCTCTCATGTGGCATTTCTCATTCATCGGAGCAGCCCCCGCCGGCGAAGATGCCGACGGGACAACCTGCCGTTGCACGCTTGAAGTCGAATGAGCCAAACTCTCGCCGCAGACGTCACAAGGGCGACCGCGACCGACGAGAAGCGGCGCTGCATTCACTGTGGCAATTCCTTTCAGCCACGCTTTGAAAAAGAGACCTTCTGCTGCTCCGGCTGCCGCGTCGTCTACGAACTGATTCAGTCAGGAGGCTTCAGTTCATTCTACGAATTGCTGGGGCGCCGCGTCCTCCAACCCGCCGAAAACGCCGACCCCGCCGCCGATCAAATCGCCGAGTTGGAAGAAGCGATCACCCTCGCCGAGACCTCACGTAGCGACGGAGCGTCACCCGCAAAGCTAAAGCTCCGGATCGGCAACCTCTCCTGCACCGCCTGCGTCTGGCTCATCGACCACCTTTTTCGTCAGCATTCCGGAGCGCTTAAAAGCTCCGCCGACACCGCCCGTTCCACCCTCACCCTCTGGTGGAATCCCGGCGAATTCGACGCGATTGCTTTTGTCAAAGATCTGCACCAATACGGCTACCCCGCGAGCCTCGTCAACGAACTCGAGGACGACGCCCCGCAGGAAAGCCGCGCCCTCCTCACCCGTCTCGGCGTCACCGCCGGACTCGCGATGAACACAATGGCGTTCACCCTTCCCTCCTACCTCGGGATGGAGACAACCGACGACCTCGCGCGACTCTTCACGATGGTCGCCTTTGCCTCCGCCAGCATCGCGCTCGCGGTCGGCGGCTCCTATTTTTTCCAGCGGGCGCTTTCCGCTCTCAAAATGCGGTCACTCCACATGGACGTGCCGATTTCACTTGGACTCGTCGCCGCTTATCTCGGCTCCCTCGGGGGTCTCATCTTCGGCGTCAAAGACATGCTCTACTTTGACTTCGTCGCGATGTTTGCCTTTCTCATGCTCGGCGGGCGCTGGCTCCATCTGCGTTTATTAGAACGCAACCGCCGCCAACTCTGGGCGCGCGAACGCGACCTCTCCGCGACCTTCCGCCTCGATCCCGAAGGCCGACGCGAACGCATCCCGCTGCGCAAAATCGAAGTTGGCGACCGCCTCGAAATTGCCCCGGGGGCGATGGTCCCCGTCGACGCCGAACTGATCGACAGCGCGGCACGTTTTCACCTCGACTGGATCAATGGCGAGCCCGAACCGGTTCCCTACCGCGCCGGACAAAGCCTCCCCGCCGGCGCGAAAAACGGCAACCCCGCCCGGGTCGAAGTCACCGCGCAAAATGCCTTCGAGGGTTCCTTCCTCGAACAGTTGCTCAACACCGGCACCGGCGACCTCACCGGAGACGAAGCGCGGGCGCACCCCATCCTCAAATACTACCTCGCCACCGTGATCCTCGTCGCCCTCGCCGGCGGAAGCGGATGGATCCTCCGCGGTGCCGAGATCGCCGCCTCTCTCCAGGTTTTCATTTCCATCCTCGTTGTCTCCTGCCCCTGCGCCCTCGGCCTCGCCCTCCCCCTGCTCAACGAAATGCTGCTCTCAAAGCTGAAGCACGAAGGAATTTTCATTCGGAAAAATTCGATCTGGAAACGACTTAAATCCATCGAGGTCCTCGCCTTTGACAAAACCGGCACCCTCACCGAGCCGGTCAAACGCCTAAAAGATCCGGAGACCGTCGCCGATCTCAATGACGAAACCCTGCGCGCCCTGCGACACCTCACCGCGACCAATCACCACCCTGCCGCGAAAGCTCTCCACGAAGAAATCATTTCCCGCTACGGACTGCCGAAACAACTTCAGGAAGCCCCCATCGACGAATCGACCGGCTCCGGGGTCGCGACCACGCTAAACGGAATCTCGTGGAAACTCGGTCGGCGCGACTGGGCTTGCGAAGGATCCGCCGCCGCAGAGAACCACTGCACGCTCTCGCGGAACGGAACCGCCGTGCTCGTCTTTCCCCTCACCGAAGCGATTCGTGACGGCGCGGCCCGTCAGCTTCGTCGCCTCGCCGCGCATGGCTACCGGCTCATGATCCTCAGCGGCGACCCTGACACGACCAGAGTTCAAGCCACCGCGAGCGAACTGGGGATCGCTCGCGAAAACGTCTTTTCCGATCTCAGCCCCGAAGCCAAGGCCGCCAAAATCCGGGAAGAATCTCCCGGAAGCACCCTCTTCGTCGGGGACGGAGGCAATGACAGCCTCGCCTTCGCCGCCGCCGCCGCCTCGGGAACCCCCGCAACCGGGATCCGCGCCATCGAAAGTCAGTCCGACTTTGTCTTCACTGGCCGCGGCTTTCATGCGATCAGTCATCTCCTCGACCAAACAAAGCGTCGAAACCGCTTCGTCGCGATCCTTTTCGCAACCGCTCTGACCTACAATCTCTGCGCCATCAGCCTCTGTCTCATCGGCCTCATGAATCCGCTCCTCGCCGCGATCATCATGCCCCTCAGCTCGATCGTGACGACCGCGATTGCCTCACGGATTTAATTCTCGAGTCCTTTTCTTTTTCCTTCAACCACCGGGAAAACGAGTAACAGAAAGGCAGATCAGTGTTATCTCGCTAGCATGAAACGCTTCCCGTTTTTCCTCCTCTTAGCTTTCCTCTTCACATCACCCGGATTCGGGGTCGATTACAAAAATGACATCCTCCCGATCATGAAGGAGCGCTGCTGGGACTGTCACAGCAACGAGAACGAAGTGAAGGGAAGCCTCGCGCTGGATGACCTCGAAGAAGTGCGGGATTATCAAATCGGCAAATACAACCTCATCCGTCCCGGAAATGCGGAGGAAAGCAACTTTCTCGAGCGGCTTACCCTCGATACTTCTCATAACGATTTCATGCCCCGAAAAGCGGATCGAATTCCCGCCGGGGAAATTGAAAAGATCGAGGAATGGATCAGCTTAGGGGCCGTGATCGATGCCGCAAACCCGACCGAGGAGGAGGAAGAGTGGGTGAAAAATAAACCGATGAAATCTGGAGGCACTTCCTCATCCCTCGCGGAGAAGCCTGAGCCTCAAACCTGGACCAGCTCCGACGGGAAAGAGATCAAGGCTCGGTTTCTGAGCCACCGAAATGGCGTCGTGAGCCTCCTTCTCGAAAACGGAAAACGAGCCGACGTGCCTGAAAGCAGGCTTGATGAAGCGAGCCTTGCCCAGGCGGTAGAATTGGCGTCAGGGGACTGAGGATTTGCAGGGGTACTGCGGTCGGGAGACTGACGCCGTTCGCTACATGCTCGGGAACGGACGCGCTTTCGAAAAAGGTAGTGGGATTGGAAACAATTCCGAAATACGCTTCCGTCTCCAAGTCAGCACGGTCGCAAACTCTCGCCAAATACCCAACTTCCCCTATCTTCTTCTCCATAGCACTTCCTTCTCAGACCATCTCTTCCGATAAGCGAGACCAGATCAACTTCGCGGCGTCGGCTTCCCGGCTTGCTGGTCAGATTGACTTATCATGCAATTAAGCGGCCAGTAATTCCCCCTGTCACATCCAGCCCCCCTCACGAAAAGAAACCGACATGAGCTTCACCGGAAAAGACCTCATCGACGCCGACTGGCCGCAGGGTCCGAAGTTTCAGGAACTGCTCGCGGCGGCGCATGCCCTTGAAGCCCGCGGCATCACCGACCCGGCTTACATCCTGAAACTGCTCGAACGGGATTTCGTGAAGGAAGATCCCAAGCTGGTGATGCGTGACGCGCCGATTTCATTCTCGGAAGCAATCGAGGCGACTTGCGTACTCGACGAGAAGAACATCGACGGCGTCCGTCGTTTCATGAATCAACTCCTCCGCACTCCGGTGATCGAGCGCGGAGCGGTCATGCCGGACGCGTGCCCTGCAGGTTCAGCGGAAGCGACAATCCCGGTCGGCGGAGCGATCTCGGTGAAGAATGCGATTCTGCCAGCAGCTCACAGCGCGGACATTTGCTGCTCGATGTATGCGACGCTCTTCGAGTGTGGTGAAAGCACTTCGAAAATGCTCGATGCGATTGTCGATTCGACGCGATTTGGTTTCGGCGGGCGCAAAGGGGAAGACAGGGTTCATCATCCAGTTCTCGAGGAAACGGTCTGGTCGAACCCCTTCCTGACTGGCCTCGAAGAACATGCGGCGATGCATCTTGCTGATCAGGGTGATGGAAATCACTTTGCCTACCTCGGGAAACTCCGTGCAACGAGGGCCTTTGTTGACGCGCTCGCGGCGAGCGGTCACGACACAATTGCCCGCGACCTGCACGACCGCGCCGGGGACCGGCTCGACGACACTGACGGCGTGACTTTTTACACGCTTGTGACTCATCATGGTTCGCGTGGCCTTGGTGCTCATCTTTACAAACGCGGTCACAAGGCGGCGATCAAAGAAACCGCGCGGATCGCAAAAGGCATCCCGAAGGCAGCGGCGTGGCTCGATACGGAAACGGAGATCGGCGCGGACTACTGGGACGCGCTCCAATACATCGGGCGCTGGACGAAGGCGAATCACCAATGCATCCACGCACGTTTCCTAGAGCGCTCCGGCGCGGAGAAGGTCACTGAATTTGGAAACGAGCACAACTTCGTCTGGAAGCGCGGCGACCAGTTTCTTCACGGAAAGGGAGCGACTCCAGCTTGGCGGGACGGGAACGGGCGGCCTTTGCTCGGCCTCATTCCGCTCAACATGGCGGCTCCTATCCTGGTCACCGTAGGACGTGACAATGAAGAATTCCTCAGTTTCGCACCTCATGGCGCGGGGAGGAATCAGTCACGCACGGCGACGATGCGCGACTTTAAGAAAGCCAATGGCGAACTTGATGACGCCTCGGTGAAGAAGGCAATTTCCGACGCGACACAGGGTCTCGACATTCGCTGGTATTACGGTAAGGGCGACCTCAGTGAAAGCCCGGTCGGTTACAAACCGGCGGAGCAGGTTCGCGCTCAGATCGAGCAGTTTGAGCTTGCCGATATCGTCGCGGAGGTCACTCCGTTAGGCTGTCTCATGGCCGGTGATGGCGGACCGCAACCGTGGCGGAGGAAAGATCATCTTTCGCCCAAGCAATTGCGACAAATCGAGCATCGCGCGGATCGGAGAAAGACGCGGCAATCGACGAGGAACTGGGAAGAGTTGGATGCCGATTAGGGGGAAGCGTTGTGTTAGTGGTGCTGCCCCGGCTTGATGGGATAAGCCCACGAAGAAACACCAATTTTCACGAATCAGGACTGCTGCGGAGCCAACATATTCGTGTGCATCTGTGTCCATTCGTGGTTCAAACCACTCCGAACCGGTAGTGGTGATTTGAAATCGCCACCCCAATGCCTCGGCTTGATCAGATGGCGATTACAAATCACCACTACCCCAACCCCACCCGCGCCATCGATTGCCACACTTCACTCCGCGGAATTTTCACCTTCCCACGCATCACCGTTTCGCAACCGGCTTCGCGCAGGCACGCGGCGGTCTTGACGGCCAGCTCCATCGGCAATCGCGTGCAGAAAGCAGCACGGTAGCTGCGGATGCTTTGCGCGTAGGGGCCGGCTTCTTTGAGGAAATCCTCACACTGACCTAACCACTTCAGAAAGACCGGCTCGACTTGCCCGGCAATCAGGGGCGAAGACCCGTCCCATCCAGCGGACCGCAGCTCATTGCCCGGAAGATAGACGCGCCCTTTCGGAAGGTCTTCGTGTAGGTCACGAAGGATGTTGATCAACTGGAGAGCCTGGCCAAGTTTTTTTCCCTGCACCAGCATCGGTGCGGCTTTGTCAGGATCTGAAAACCGACTTCCCAGATTGGTAAATCCCACCGTGGTCCAGAACTCCCCGACGCATCCGGCAACCCGGTAGGCGTAGCGGAGGAGATCGTCGCCGCTAGCACAGGCAGTGACGCGGCCCTCTTCAAAGAAAGTCGTGTCCCAGCTTTGGCCATGGATGATGGTCAGGATGACTTCGCTGAGATGCCCGCGGTTCGCCGCATCGATGGTCTCATACCAGGCGACCAGTTCGTCGGTACGCTGGAGGAGGGCTTTTTCCCCGGCATGGGATATCGTCGGCGCGAGGGCTGAAACCTGAGAGCAGCTCGCTCCCGACTGCCCTTCGATGACGCGCTTAATCGCCTCAAGATTTCCGAGCCGGTCCGCCTCTTTGATTCCTTCAGCATCGGCGACCGTATCAGTGAGCCGGGCAAGGAGATACCCCAGCGCAATGGGTTCCCGCATTTTCGGCGGGAGAAAGCGGATGCTCAGGTAGAAAGACCGGGAGACTGATTTCAGCAGTTCCAAATGAGAGTTGGAAATCATTAACTAGATCATCAAAGCCTCAACGGGATCACCCACGGCAACCGTCTCCTCAGGCTGGAGCCTCACGAGACAATTTGCCTGACTGAGCCCGAAAATCGCATGGGACTGTTGCGTTCCTGACAGTGAGACCTCTCCGTTTTTCACCACCCCGCGCAGGTAATGCGGGCGATCTCCCGCATTCGACATCAGCTCTTCGGCATTGGCCACGACGAGACTTTCATCGACACACTTTTCTCCATGGCCGAGGAGCGCGCGGATGACAGGCTTCACGAAAATGTGAAAGGTCACAAAGGCTGAAACCGGATTTCCCGGCAATCCGAAAACAGGGGTTCCGTCAGGGTGATGACCGTAGACAAAGGGTTTCCCGGGTTTGACCTTCACCCGCCAGAAATCGGTGATGACTCCGAGTTCGTTGAGAACCGCTTTGACGTAGTCCCGCTCGCCGACGGAAACCCCTCCGGCGATGACGACGAGGTCAGCAGCGGCGAAGGCATTTCGCAAGGTGTCTTCGAGAATCTGTCGATCATCAATGGAGTGACAGGCCACGCTCACGCCGCCCGCCTGCTCCACCGCCGCTCGCAGCATTGGGCCATTGCTATTGTAAATCTCGCCTGGAACGAGCGGAGCACCCGGAGCGGCCAACTCGTCTCCTGTCGTCACGATCTGCACGAGCGGCTTCGCATGAACGGGAATCTCCGCGATCCCCTGCGACGCGAGAAGACCGATCCGGGCTGGCGTGATGACATCGCCTCGACGAAGCAGCTTCTGCCCCGCGCAGACATCACCCCCACGACGGCGAATATTTTCCCCGGCGACGACGCCCTCGATGATCTCGATCCGGGCCCCTGCCCGATTCACATCCTCCTGCATGATGACGGCGTCGGCTCCATCGGGAATCGGCGCGCCGGTGAAAATGCGAATCGCTTCGCCCTCGCTAAGCTGAAGCCGGAGATCGACGCCGGCCGCCTGTTCGGAGAGCGCGACTTCGAGCGAGTCCCCTGTCAAAGTTTCGGCGGCGCGCACGGCGTAACCATCCATGCTCGAATTATCGAATGGCGGAGAGTCAATCACTCCGACCATGTCCTGCGCCAAAATTTGATCGAGCGCCAATTCGATCGGCATCCAGGTCACGGCACCCGGCTCGACTTTTTCGAGGATCCGTCGCAAGGCTTCCGATTCTTCCAGCATGAGGAAAGCAAAGAAGCATGAAGGTGCGGTGTCAATGCGGATATGTGACGATTAGGAAGTTCCGCATGCTCTGACAACAAGGTAGTGGTGATTTGAAATCGCCACCGCATTGGCCCGGCCTGTTCAAATGGCGACTACAAATCACCACTACCCGGGGAAATCACATCCGCCCCGCGAGCAACTCGCGCTGGAAGATCAATTCCTTCGGCAAATGATCGTAGAGATCGAGGTAAAGGTCCGCCTCGGAAAGGAGTTCGCCGCGAAATTCCTCCTGACTCACGTTCATGAGTTCGGCGAATTGCTCCTCGGTGAAATCTAGTCCCTCAAAATTCAACTCATCGTAGCGCGGGACCCAGCCGAGCTGCGCTTCGTGTCCCTTGGCGCGACCACGGACACGATCAAAGATCCACTCGAGGACTCGCATGTTTTCACCGAAGCCGGGCCAGAGGAAATTCCCGTCCGCTCCTTTCCGGAACCAGTTGACGTGAAAGATCCGGGGGAGATCGCCGATGTGCTTCCGCATCCCGAGCCAGTGCGAAAAGTAGTCCCCCATATTGTAACCGCAGAAGGGCAGCATCGCGAAGGGGTCGTGGCGAATCTTCCCGATCGCCCCCTCAGCGGCAGCGGTCATTTCCGATCCGAGGTTGGCCCCGAGGAAAACGCCATGGACCCAGTTGAAAGCCTGAAACACGAGCGGCATCGTCGTGGCGCGGCGGCCGCCGAAAATAATCGCATCGATGGGGACTCCAGCCGGATTGTCCCAATCGGGATCGATCGCCGGGCATTGCGAGGCAGGTGCGGTGAAGCGCGAATTTGGATGCGCGGCGGGTGTGTCGGAGGATGGCGTCCATGGGTTACCCTTCCAGTCCGTGAGCTTCGCGGGCGGCTCTTTTGTCATCCCCTCCCACCAAACGTCGCCGTCTTCGGTGAGGGCGACATTGGTAAAAATCGTATTCCCCCGGAGCGAGGCCATCGCGTTGGGATTGGACTTTTCGGAAGTCCCCGGCGCGACGCCGAAATAGCCCGCCTCCGGATTGATCGCGCGGAGTCGTCCATCGGAACCGGGGCGAAGCCAGGCGATGTCGTCGCCCACCGTCGTCACTTTCCAACCCTTCTCGGCGTAGACCGGCGGCGGAACGAGCATCGCGAAGTTTGTCTTTCCGCAAGCACTGGGAAAAGCGGCCGCGACGTAGCGTTTTTCGCCTTCAGGATTTTCAACGCCACTGATGAGCATATGCTCCGCCATCCAGCCTTCGTCGCGAGCGATAACGCTGGCGATTCGCAGGGCGAGGCACTTTTTACCGAGAAGCGCGTTGCCTCCGTAGCCGCTGCCGTAGGACCAAATTTCGCGATCCTCAGGAAAGTGGACGATGTATTTTTCCTCGTTGCAAGGCCAGGGCACGTCTTCCTGATCGGGCATCAGCGGCATGCCGACGGAGTGGACGCAGGGAACAAAATCGCCATCGCTTCCGAGGCGATCAAGGACCGGCTGCCCCATTCGCGTCATCAACTTCATGTTCACCGCGACGTAGGGCGAGTCGGTGATTTCGACGCCGAAGATGGCCATGTCCGAATCGATCGGCCCCATGCAAAACGGGATCACATACATCGTGCGCCGCCACATGCAGCCGCGAAAGAGATCGGTCAATGTCTCACGCATTTCCGCAGGGGCGGTCCAGCGATTGCTCGGGCCGGCGTCTCGCTGGCGGGCGCTGCAAATGAAAGTCCGGTCCTCGACGCGGGCGACATCCTTCGGATCGGACCAGGCGAGGTAGCTGTTGGGGCGCTTTTCCTCGTTCAGCTTGATGAAAGTTCCCGCCGCGACCATTTCGCCACAGAGGCGGTCATATTCTTCATCTGATCCGTCACACCAGACGACGTCGCGTGGCTGGCAAAGCTCTCGTAATTCTTCGACCCAGGCCAAGAGGCCGGCGTGTGAGGTAGGGGCATCGGGCATGGGAAAGCCTAACGATTGCACCGCATTTGTCGAGAGATACCCCGGAAATGGATTGGGAAAGTGTGTGGAGAAATTGCGGAGCGGTTATCTGCCCGAAGGCGTAACCTGGAGGGGCGAGTTCCACCTCGACCGCGATGCCTTTGCCGCCGGACCGGCACGGATAGCAGGGACACTGTCCAGCACGCGCACGGACGCGCCTCAATAAATTGTATCCGTCGCGTCGATGCCGGGGATCATTTGAAAATGCTGATCGTAGGTCAAGACGACCGCGTCGGCGTGAAGAGCACAGGCGGCGATGTGGACATCCTGAATCGGGAGAATGATTCCCTTCCGATCCAGTGCCCAGGCCAGCTTGAGAGTGTCCTCCCACCGTTTAAACCCATCCTCAATGTAAAACATTTTTTCCCATACCGCCGCATAGCGATCAAGCAAATCCGTCGAGCGAAGACCTCTCGCAACCTCCGCTTTAATGATGCCACACACTGCAATGTCGCGACTCTCTGAAATAATCGCCAACCCTTCGAGCGGATCTTTTCCGGCTCGAACGGTTCCGATATACCAGGAGGATTCGGGCAAAACAAGACGCGCCATCAGCTGGATTCCGCAGAATTTGGGAGTCGGCTCGCGATTTGAAAATTCTCGCTCAGATTCCGACTCCGCAGAAATTCCGAAACCGAATAAGGATCGAGCGAATCTTTCAGTTCATCAGAAGTTAGACCGGTTCCCTGCCGCAAAACCGCTTTCAACTCGGATCTTCTTGTTAACTCTCGCAACGCCGTCGTGATCGCTTCAGTCTTGGTTGAGGCCCCGGTCACTTCGACCGCTTTCAGCAGTAGTGCCTCTTCCAGATTTACCGTTAACTTCATACAGCTTCTATACGCAATTCATACTCATTAGTAAAGTATTTTAGTCGCATTATGATAACACTAATCATCCCGTTGCGAATTTGGCCTCTCCGCCGATACTCCCGACTCCCCATGTTCACCCTCCTCAAAACCGACTCTCAAACCGCGGCGCGGCGCGGTCGCATGACGCTCGCGCACGGGGAAGTCGAGACGCCCGCCTTCATGCCCGTGGGAACGAAGGGCACCGTGAAATCCGTCCATCCGCAGGAGCTGACGACCCCGGAGCTGGATTGCCGGATCATCCTCGGAAACACCTACCACCTCTACCTCCGCCCCGGCACGGAGGTGCTCGACGAATACGGCGGTCTGCACAATTTCATGCAGTGGGACCGTCCTATCCTCACCGATTCAGGAGGCTACCAGGTGTTCTCCCTGTCAAAGCTCCGCAAAATCACGGAAGAAGGCGTCCGCTTTCAGAGTCACATCGACGGCAGCCCGCTTTTTCTCACGCCCGAGTCCGTTCTTGAGATTCAGCGCTCCATCGGCAGCGACATCTGCATGATTCTCGACGAATGCCCTCCCTTTCCCTGCGAACGGGACTACGCCGCAAACTCCCTCGCTCTCACGCAGCGATGGGCCGAGCGCGCCCGTGACTGGATCG
>CAZOUP010000082.1:0-24744 GCA_964583035.1 uncultured Akkermansia sp. | reverse complement strand
GACCAATGGTTCAAACAGGGGCTCGGCGTTGGCAGTGGAAGTTTCACTGACCATCTTAATCCTCTTGCGGAGAACATCCTGACGCTGATTATTTCTCCTCGCGACACTCTGTCGAACGCCGGTGATTCGCGCGGAGAAACCTATTCTTTAATCGCTCCGAGTTATGTCTTTGATTCGAATGACGGCAGTGAAGGGTTTGAGGCCTTCAGTCAGCAGGTGCCTCCCTTGATCAGATTGACAGTAATTGCGATCGATGAGGAAGCTGCGGCGAGGTTTGAAAACGGATCTACGCTTCCGGCTGAGTTGGACCTATCAACCTATTTTAAGCAAACCGAAAACTTCGATGCCGACCTCCGAGATATTAGCGAGGACTTTGGAGAGCAGAATATTAACTATAAAGTATTCAGCACGGTAGTGATGCTACGCAGCTCGAAGTGGAGCACTTGATCTTACAATTAGAAATTCTACCCATGATGATTTCAAGTAATTCAATTAAGCGCCGGGGTTTCTCCCTGATCGAGATGATGGTTGTGCTAGGGCTTGTCGGGCTCCTGATGGCATTTGCCGCGCCGAACCTGTTCAGTCTTATCTCTTCCACCTCGTTGAGCGGGGAAGGGACCTTGCTGCGGAACCAGTTGACCCTGGCTCAGCAAACCGCCGTTTCGAAGAGTGCCGACGTCGAGATTCGTTTTTTCTACACGGATGACCCTTCCGGCGCGAGTAGCGAGCCACTCTACCGCGCCTATCAGCTGTTCCAATACAATCGTGATGGCGAGATGGAGCCGGTCAGCGGCTTTTTCAGGATTCGTGCCCCGGTGGCGATTCATGAAAATTTGAGCACTCTTCTTGAAAGTTCAGCGGCTCAGGGCAACGATCGGAAGTTTGGTTTCGTCGCGCCGCACATGGGTAACTATCCCGCTCCGGTTGGATTTGGCGGAACCGAAGTGAACACCCCGTACATGGCCTTTAGATTTCGGCCGGATGGTTCAACTGACCTCCCGTTTCGTTCGGGTGGTGGCGATACCTGGTATGTGACTCTCGTGCAAGGCGAGGGTGCGCTCCAGAACGATGACCCGCCAAATTACCTCTGCCTTCAGGTGAATCCCTACAACGGTCAGATTTCTGAATTCAGACCGAATTAGGAACTGTTTTTGCTGATTTTGATGTCGCACTGTCAGGACGGCGGCAGCATGAAACATGTTTCATTTTTCGCCTTCCGGAAAATTGGGTAATTCATCGGGATTTTCTCCCAAAAATCGCTTGTGAAATTTTTCACAAGCGATTAAATGGGGCGTCTTCCGCGACCTAACGGCCGTTTTTCTATACGATGGGCAACATTTTTCCACGCTGGAGTAATCTCCTCGCAATCAAGGTTCTTCTGTGCGTCGGCGCACTGGGAACATGTGTCGTCGCTGTCGCTTGGTATTCATGGACTCCGAAATACACGCGAGTCGGTTACATGCCGCAGCAGCCAATTCCTTTCGACCATAGCCTCCATGCCGGACAGTTGGGGATGGACTGCCGTTATTGTCACTCCTTCGTTGAGAATTCCCCTCATTCGAACGTTCCGACCGCTCAAGTCTGCTGGAACTGTCATGGTCCGGGAAAAGTGAAATCGGATTCGCCAAAGCTGGAGCCTCTCCGCGCGGCGATGGATGAGAATTACGAAGGATACACCGGCGAAGCGATCGAGTGGGTCCAGATTCACAAGGTTCCCGACTACGCGTATTTCAATCACTCAGTGCACGTGAATCGCGGGGTGAGTTGCGTTGAGTGTCACGGGAAGGTCAATGAGATGCCGGTCGTCTACCACGCTGAGTCTTTGAGCATGAGCTGGTGTCTTGACTGTCATCGGAATCCTGAGAGTGCACTGCGCCCTCTCGATCAGATCACCAATTTGGACTGGACTCCGGACGACCTCGATCCGGAGGAATTTTATGCCTATGTCGCCGGTAAGACCGGAGAGAGCGCGGAGGACTTGAAAAAAGGCGACGAAGGCAAGGAGTGGGGGCAGGAGCTCATCGGGGCACACCTCCAAATGGCGTGGGATGTGCATCCTCCACAGGATTGCGCCGCGTGCCACCGCTAGAGTGGGAGATGGGGAACTTTTGGAATTTATCTGATTAATGAAGCGTAAGTGGAAACATCCTTCCGAGCCGGAAACATCCCGTGTTCATTGGCGGAGTCTTGGTGAATTAGAAGATTCTCCGGAATTTAATGGCTGGCTTGAGCGTGAGTTTCCTCAGGGTGCAGCTGAAATGGAGGCTGATGAGACTTCGCGTCGTCAGTTCGTGAAGTTGATGGGTGCTTCAACGGCCCTCGCAGGATTCGGAGTGGCGTGCAAGCGGCCGCTCAAGCACCTTGTGCCCTACAATGAGCACGTCGAATGGGTTGTGCCGGGGAAGGCCTTGTATTATTCCACCGCAAAGCCCGCGCTGGGCGGTCTTGGTTGTGAGCCTCTGGTTGTCACGACTTATGAAGGCCGGCCGACGAAGGTTGATGGGAACCGCCTTCATCCCCATGTCACCGGCGGATCGACGGCCTTCACTCAGGCTTCGATCCTTGAGATGTACGATCAGGATCGCTCGAAAGGATTCCTGAGAAAGGGTTCAGCCACGGTCTCACAGGATTTTGAAGATTCCTTCCTCGCGCCTTTCCGTGAGGCCGGTTCCGGAGAAGGGGTGGCCTTTCTCGTCTCGCCTTCGACGTCCCCAACGCGGAATCGCCTCCTCTCCGAGGTGGCGAAGAAGTATGCGGGATCTAAGGTCTATTCTTATGAGGCGCTCATGCCTGCGGGCAAGCTTGCTGCGTCTGAGGAGATCTATGGTGCCGGGGTTCTTCCGGTCGTGGATCTCACCAAGGCAAAGCGGATCCTGTCCCTGGATTGCGATTTTCTCGGCAATGATCCGGTGGGTCAGGACTCACTTGCTGAATTTTCGGCGACTCGTGATCCTGACGGCGAAATGAGCCGCCTCTATTCGGCCGAGTCGGCTTTCACGGTCACGGGCGGTCAGGCAGATCATCGTTACCGCCTTCCGGCTTCTCAGGTGCTTCCTGTTGCTGTCCTCGTCGCGAAGGAGGTCGGAGTTCTCGCCGGTGATGCAGCGCTGACGGCTCTGGCTGGATCGCTTTCTTCTGCGGTGGTTCCTGACGTCTACAATTTGAAGTGGATCAAAGAGTGTGCGGCGGATCTTGCGGCAGCTAAGGGTGCTTCAATTGTGCTCGCCGGAGGGCGCCAGGCAAAAGAGGTGCACCTCCTCGTTGCTGCGATCAATCAGGCTCTAGCTGCCTACGGTCCTCTCATCACGATCGTTGACCACAAGTTGCCGAAGTTTGCAGATATCAAATCTCTTGCCCGCGATGTGAAAGAAGGAGCTGTGAAGCGGCTTTTCGTTCTGAATGAGGGGGATGTGGCTTTCGATGCTCCTTCGGATCTCGGCCTTGCAAGTCTTCTTTCCGGGGTTGAGGAAATCGTCCATCTTGGCTACCGCATCAATGAAACCGCGAAGCTGGCAAACTGGCACATTCCGGGCGCTCATTACCTTGAATCCTGGGGTGACTACAACAGTTCTTCGGGCGTCTATTCGGTCCAGCAGCCGATGATCGAGCCTCTCTGGGGCGGTATTTCGGAGATTCAGATTCTCCTTTCGCTGCTTTCTTCTGAAGTAACTTCGGAATCTGTTTTGGGCGAGGTGAAGAAGAGTTTCGCTGCCGCTGGAGGAAAGGATTGGTCTGTTGTCTTGCGGGATGGTTTTCTGGCCGGGGTAAATTTGCCGACGAAACCCTTCTCTGGTGTGGTGGCGATCAAGGCTGATAAGGCTCGTGTTTCCGATCTTCCGCATGCGGAAGGGCTTGAGGTCTCGCTGACGGTGGGAAGCGCCACTTACGACGGGCGTTTTGCCAACAATGGCTGGATGCAGGAAGCTCCTGATCCGATCACGAAGCTGACTTGGGATAATGCCGCGCTCATGAGCACTGCTACTGCTGCGGAGTTTGGCCTCGAGGACGGCGATCTCATTGAGCTTTCCGTAGGCGATCGCAAGGTCACCGCTCCCGCACTTCGCAGTCCGGGACACGCGGAATTTTCGATCAGTCTTGCGCTGGGTTACTATGGGGATCTCGGCAAAGGGGCTGTCTCAGAAGGTGCCGGATTCAATGTCTATCCTCTCATGACTTCGGCCCAGCCTTACGTGGTGACTGGCGCACTGATGAGGAAGCTTGGATCAAAATATGACCTCGCGCTGACTGCTGAGCATTACAGCATGGAGGGTCGCGCCATCGCCCGTGAGGGAACCGTGGAGATGTACGAAGAGGATGAGCACTTCGCGGGTCATCAGGGAATGGACCATCATATCCCTGAAAATATTTCGCTCTACAAAGGGCCGGACTACATGGCGGGGGAGAACCCTGACGAAAGTCTGATTCCGGTTCTTGACGGGCATAATTTCCGCGTCGATCCGCATCACCAGTGGGCGATGACGATCGATCTGAATACCTGCATCGGTTGTAATGCCTGTGTCATTGCCTGCCAGTCTGAGAATAATATCCCGATCGTGGGTAAGCATCAGGTCATGGCGGGGCGCGAAATGCACTGGATTCGTATGGATCGCTACTTCACGAGTCCGAAGGACAGTGAAATCGTCGCTGAGCGCGGGGGTCCGATTGATTATCTGACCGGGGCTGAGAATACGAAGGACGAGCCCGGGAAGCGCACTGTCGATGATGATCACATCGAGATGATTTCGCAGCCGGTTGCCTGCGTGCAGTGTGAAAATGCTCCCTGCGAAACGGTTTGCCCTGTCAATGCGACGGTGCACACGAGCGACGGATTAAATGCGATGACTTATAATCGTTGCATCGGCACCCGCTATTGCGCGAACAATTGCCCCTACAAGGCGCGACGGTTCAATTACTTTGATTACAACAAGCGCCCGCTTGATAAGCTTTATCACGGTCCACTCGCTCCGGCTTCGGGGAACGCAACAACAACCCAGCGTCTCCAGAAGAATCCTAATGTGACTGTCCGGATGCGCGGTGTCATTGAGAAATGCACTTATTGCGTCCAGCGGATCAGTGTGGCGAAAATCGCGGCGAAAGCAGCGGCTCGCGACTCGAAGGATATCCAAGTGAAGGCAAATTCATTCACCGTGGCCTGTCAGGACGCCTGCGGTGCCGGAGCAATCACTTTTGGTAATCTTAAGGCTGAAGGTGATAAAGTGAACGCGACGAAGAAAAACCCTCGCAACTACGATCTTTTGAAGTATGTCGGCACGATTCCACGAACGAGCTTTCTCGCGCGGATCAAAAATCCCAACCCGAAAATGCCGGGTGCGGAGAAGGTGGGAACGGTCACTTCGAAGATGCATTAATCTGATTTTTACTGGTAATGGCAGGAACTTCTACAGCTGACAAAAAAGTGCACCCATCCGAGGCGGAGGGAGTGGCGCGTGAACCGCTCGTGCTCAATGACCGCCCCATGAGCTGGATCACGGATCGCATCTGTGGGATCGTTGAAAATCGGCAGCCTTTTATTTGGTGGGTGCTTTTTGTTCCTGCGGCAATGTTGTTTGGTCTCCTTATGGGGACGCTCGTTTATCTGGTTTCGACCGGAGTCGGTGTCTGGGGGAACAACCAGCCGGTTGCCTGGGGATGGGCGATTGTGAACTTCGTCTTCTGGATTGGTATCGGTCACGCTGGGACTCTGATTTCTGCGATTCTTTTCCTGACGCGACAAAAGTGGCGAACTTCGGTGAACCGAGCCGCAGAGGCGATGACGCTCATTGCTGTGATGTGCGCCGGTATTTATCCCGGTTTTCACGTTGGTCGCTTCTGGATGGTTTGGTTCCTTGCTCCGGTGCCGAATGCCAACGCGATCTGGCAAAACTTTAAGAGTCCACTCCTCTGGGATGTCTTTGCGGTTTCGACCTACTTTCTGATTTCGGTGATCTTCTGGTATATCGGGTTGATTCCGGATCTCGCGACACTTCGCGACCGTGCCACGAAGAAGATCCCCAAGTTCCTCTACGGCTTCTTTGCCCTTGGTTGGCGCAGCGGGAACCGGCAGTGGAGGCACTACGAGATGGCTTATCTTTTGCTTGCGGCTCTCTCGACTCCGCTCGTTCTTTCGGTTCACTCGGTCGTCTCGTTTGACTTTGCGACCTCGGTTGTTCCCGGGTGGCACACCACTATTTTCCCGCCCTACTTTGTGGCCGGTGCAATTTTCGGGGGCTTCGCAATGGTGCTGACCCTGATGCTTCCGGTGCGCAAGCTCTACGGTCTTGAGGACCTCTTTACGCACAAGCACATCGACAACATGTCGAAGATCATTCTCCTCACGGGAACGATCGTGGGATACGCATACATCATGGAGCTGTTCATCAGCTTTTATGGCGCGAATAAGTTTGAAACCGATGCGTTTCATCTCCGGATTTTGTCCGGCCCCTACACCTGGGCCTACTATTGTATGTTTTTCTGTAACGTGATCGCTCCGCAGATTTTCTGGTTTCAGTGGGCGCGCCATAATTTGTGGGTCGTTTTCATCGTCGCGAACTTCGTGAACTTCGGAATGTGGTTTGAGCGTTTTGTCATCATCCCGACGACGCTGGCAAGGGACTTCCTGCCGGGACAGTGGGGTTACTATTCTCCTTCAATAACTGAGAAGCTGATGTTCGCCGGGACCTTCGGAATGTTTTTCATGCTCTTTCTCCTCTTTATCCGTTTCCTTCCCGTCATCGCGATGTCTGAGGTAAAAGGAGTCTTGCCGCAAAGTGATCCTCATTTCCCGGATTGGAAAAAGCTTCGGGAGAAACGGCGGCAGGCTGAATCCTAAATTTAATTAACTGAGAACTACTGAATCTTTTGAGCGCATCATCTGACAACTCCAAGAGCCTTTTTGGCTACGTGGCAGAGTTTTCGACCGCGAGTGATTTGTATCACGCGGCCGAGAAAGTGCACGAGGCAGGGTTTCGCCGCTGGGATGTCCACACCCCTTACCCTGTCCATGGGATGGATCACGCAATGGGACTCGGAAAAAGCTGGCTCTCGGCGGCCGTCCTGGTTGGCGGAACAACAGGATTTCTTTTTGCGCTATTTCTTCAATTCTTCACACAGGTGTCTTTGTATCCGACCGTGGTGCAGGGTAAGCCGACGAACCTCTTTACGATGCCGGCGTTCTTCCCGGTGACATTCGAGCTCACGATTCTTTTTTCCGGCTTCACGATTTTGTTTGGCCTCCTCGCTGTCATCGCTTTGCCGCGCTGGAATCATCCGCTTTTCAACTCAAAGCTTTTCGAAAAGGCGACAGACGACGGCTTTCTTATGGTGATCGAAGCCCGTGATCCTAAGTTTAAGAAAGAGAAAACGCATGATTTCCTTCAGGAAATTGGTGCCGGGAAGATTGAAGAGGTCGCACACTGAACTGAATAATTAAGAATGCGTTGGTTTTTCCTCATTTTAGCGATCGCGGTAGTGGCAACAGTGTATGCGCTGGGTCCGCGTGGTGAAAAGTTCTCGGACCCTCCTTTCGAGTTGTTTCCGGATATGGACCATCAGTATCGTGTGAATTACCAGAAGCCGAGCGACTTCTTCGAAGACGGCCAGGGTTCGAGGAAGCCTGTCGAAGGTACCGTTCCACTCGGGTTTACTTTTCCTCACGGGGGCAATCAGGATAACCTGACGACGCCTCTCGACTTCAGTCGTGGAGATAGCTACGGAGACACTGGGCTCTACGGTGACTTCTATGGAGCGGGATATCCGGAGACATTGAAGCTTGATGAAGCGTTTCTCGCTCGTGGAAAGCAGCGCTACCAGATCACCTGCACCCCCTGCCACGGCGATAGCGGCAACGGAGTAGGAGTGGTTTCGAAATATTGGGCGATCCCGCCAACCGCCAACTTAATTGACGCGAGAGTTTCCGCGATGCCCGAGGGGCAAATTTTTTGGACAATCACACACGGCAAGGGACTGATGGGTCCTTACAATGGAGTTCTTTCAGTGAGCGATCGATGGGCGGTTGTAGCCTATGTGAAAGCTCTTCAAGGAGCTGCTGGAAACTGATTACGATTTTTTTGTGCTACTTCTCATGGCTGGTTTAAAGGACGGCGACAATTACAAAGACGGCGAGTTTCTCAAGTCGCCAACTCTTCTGAAGCTCATCTGCCTCGCAGTTGGGGTCGGTGGGTTGGTCCTCTTTTTTGCTCTGCGCTTTCTCATGCCTGAAAAGGCCGGTGCGATGGGTTACAGCTGGCTCTTCGCTGTGGTCTTCTTTCTCTCTCTCTCGATCGGAGGTATGTTCTGGACTCTGCTCCATCATGCGAGTAATTCGGGTTGGGGGACGGTGATCCGGCGACTGATGGAGAATCTTGGCGTCATGGTTCTGGTTTGTCTCGTGCTTGGACTCCCTCTTCTCGTTCCGCAAATGGGCTTTCGTGATGCTCTCTGGGAGTGGTTCCCGAAACGCGCTGCCGCGTTGGAGGTCGCAACTGAGAAAGCTGAAAAGGGCAAGGCGGAGTATGTCGCACAGCACAGCGCTTCCCTCGGGAAAGTCACGGCTGAGCTGGAAGAAACGAAAACAGCCTTCGCGGCGATTGATTCTCCCAGCCCTGGACACCGTGCTCATTTTGAGAGGAAGATCTCTTCTCTGGAATCGAAGATCGAGGACTTGTATGAGACGGAAGTGACTGAGGAGGCAGCGAAGAAAAAATTAACCGATAAGTATTTCCTGAAGGAGGAGGCTCTCCTTTACGTGAAGCGAGCCTACCTCAATGAAAATGTATGGTACTTACGTTTTTGGTGCTATTTCATCGCCCTTGTCGGAATTGCCTACACGCTCAAGCGCTGGTCGGTTCGCCAGGATTCTGATCCTGACCCAAAATGGTTTCGCTGGATGCGCCGTTGGAGTTGTGGATTCCTCCCCTTCTTTGCGACCGCCTGGACCTTTCTTGTTTTTGATTGGCTCATGGCGCTCGATTACGCCTGGTTCTCCACGATGTGGGGTGTCTACCTCTTCGCGGGTTGCGCTCTCAACTCGATGGGGCTGCTTGTCATCATGGTGACGCTGCTGCGTCGGGCGGGGTATCTTAAGAATGTCATCACTCTCGAGCATTACCACCTCATGGGTAAGTTGATGCTCGCCTTCGTGATTTTCTGGGCTTACATCGCTTTCTCGCAGTATTTCCTGATTTGGTATGCAAATATCACGGAGGAGACCAAATTCTACCTGACGAGGAACACGGATTTTTGGAACACCTTTACGATCGTCTGCCTCGTCGTCGGCCACTTCTTCATTCCGTTTGCAATCCTCCTCATTCAAAAGGTGAAAATGATGCCGCTGGTTTTGTCAGGAGTCGCGGTGTGGAACCTGATCATGCACTTTTGCGATATTTACTGGATCATTATTCCGGAGCGGGGAATTTCACTCTCTGCTGCGGCCGGTGGTGACATTCAGATGACGATCCCGGGAGCTTGGATTTTCGACATTCTCGCCTTTGTTTCGGTCGCTGGTATTTTCGGATTTTTCCTCCTCCGTCAACTGGGTTCCGCGAGTCTCTTCCCGTGTCGCGACCCTCGTCTTGATGAGTCTCTCAACGTGGTGAACTAACTTGGATTTTTAAGACTTTCATGAGTAATCAGGCATCATCAACTTCCTCTCCGCTCAAGGTATTCCTCGGGGCGATGGGGGTATTTGTCTTCTTTGGTTTTTTGGCGCTGATCCTGTCGGGATACGCCGGGCATGAGAGTATTGAAGATCGCGCCTACATGGGGGAGTTCGATCCGGAAACGATTCAGCAGCGCTGGGCAAATCTTGAGGAAATCGAGACAGCGCAGGGAGGTCTTCTCGATGAGGAGAAGGTCGCAATAGAAATGGCCGCCCTCGTTAAGAGAGCTCCGAAAGCAGTGGCGTCCACGATTGTTGTTCCAGGGTCTCCGACATTCATGAAGCAAATGGAAGAAGCGTCGGCTCCGAAAGAAGAGGAGAAGCCGAAGCCTGCCGAGCCGAAAAAAGAAGAGGCTCCGAAAGAGACGCCAGCGCCGAAGCCTGCACCGGTAGTTGAGGCTAAACCTGCGCCAAAGGCAGCGGCCCCTGAAAAGGCAGCCGAGACACCAAAACCAGCGGCACCCACCGCTCCTGCGGTTGATAAACCTGCTCAGTGAGTGACGAATCACGTTTGCAGAAACGAGAAAATTTTATGACAGTTCCCCAACCGACACCGGAAGAAATGGCAGAGCGCGCCTCGATTGATCGCTCTACCCGGTATCCTGTGATGTTTTTCTTCACCAGTGCGGCGGCGTGGTTGCTGGCAGCAACTCTTTTGGGTTTCTTCAGCTCATTGAAGCTCCGACTCCCGGGGCTTTGGGATGGTTGCGAATTTCTCACCTACGGTCGTCTCTTTCCTGCGCACATGAGTGCCCTCGTCTACGGGTGGGCGATGCAGGCCGGTATTGGCGTGATGCTTTGGCTCATGGCGCGTCTCACCCGGAACGAATTAAAGCATGGTGTGACGATCATTGTTGTCGGTCATGTTTGGAATGCGGCCGTGACTTTGATGGTTCTCAGTGTTTGGTTCGGCTTCGGACGCGGCATTCCTCTTCTGGATTTCCCCAGGTGGATTTGGCCGATTGTCGCAATTTCCTACTCGTTGATCGTCGTCTGGATGATCCCCATGTTTCGTTCGCGGCGCAATTCCGCAGTCTATGTTTCGGAGATGTTTATCATCGGAGCGGCGGTCTGGTTCCCGTGGATTTTTCTCACCGCCAATATTTTCATCAACAAGGGGACAGCTCCGGTGATGGGTGCGGGGATTGATGCGTGGTACATTACCAACTTGATTTATTTCTGGATGGCACCGGTTGCTCTAGCGGTGGCTTATTACATCATTCCAAAGATCGCGGGTCGCCCCATTTACAGTTATCCGCTGGCTCACTTGACTTTCTGGCTGCTCGCGTTTCTCGCCGGGTGGACGGGATTTTCCCGCTTCATGGGTGGTCCGTTTCCAGCATGGATGCCGGGGGTGAGCGGTGCCGCTGCGATTTTCATTCTCCTGGCGATTCTCGCGACGGTGACGAATTTGATGCTCACCCTGAAGGGTTGTTCGAAGATATGGGAGTATAGCCCATCGCTACGATTCACCGTCTTTGGGATGTTAATGCTGGGGCTTTATGCGCTTCTTGCTGCGATGAGTTCGACCTTTTACTTTGGTAAAGATCTTCAGTTTAGCCATTTCATCGTTGGCATGGACACGCTGGCTTTTTACGGGTTCTTCTCGATGACGATCTTCGGTGCAATTTACTTTATCGTTCCCCGCATCACCGGTGCTGAGTGGCCTTCCGGGGCCAGAATTCGTTCCCACTTCTGGTGGAGCACCTATGGGATCATGACTCTCGTCGTGACGATGCTGGTTGGCGGCATCGCTCAGGGAGGAAACCTTGCGGTCTGGGACCAGGAGTTTTCCACCTCATTCGTCAATTCGTCAGCCTACGTGGTAGGACGCGCCGTGGCCTGGGCATTGATTTCCTACTCTAATTTTCTGTTCCTCTATCAACTTGCTCTCATGTTTATCGGAAAAGGGCGTAAGTCCGAGGGGCCGACGTTGATCCATGCCAAGCCGGGAGCGGCTGCGAGCGCAAAGGCGGCCGCAGGTTTGAGCTGACCACTAACCCAAATTTCTTTCGAATGAAATCTGACACATTTTTGAAACTGATCGGGGGGCTCGCACTGGCGTTCCTTTTCCCCTGGGTGTTTCTTATCCTGATCCCGTTTGTCGCCGCCTCAAATGCCGAGCCGATTCCTTATCTTGAGGGGGAGGAAGTTGAGGGTGGAGTCACGGCCTATCCAGACAGCGTTTTTTACCGCCATGGTTCCAGTGATTACGGTCGTCAGATTTATGCCGCCGAGGGATGCGTTTACTGCCATACGCAGGTAATACGCCCGACCTATGCGGGGCCGGACATGTGGCGTCCGGGGTGGGGAGGTCGCGAGGCTGACGGTCTTGCCCGGGAAACTCAGCCCCTTGATTACACTCTCGAAGAGGTGGCGCCGCTTGGATATCAGCGTATCGGGCAGGATCTCTCAAACGTTGGGCATCGTATCACGACAAGGGAGTTAATGCACCGGCACCTCTCCGATCCGAAGAGCCTTGACCCTGACAGTGGAATGCCTGCCTATCTCCATTTTTACAAGAAGTCCCCTTACGGCGAAGGGCTCGTCCCGACCCCGAAGGCAGAGGCCCTCGTCGATTACCTTCTTTCCCTGAAGAAAGATCAGCCGGTTCCGGCGGTGAAATAATTTAATTTAAAGTCTCAAGCAGAACCCAGATGGCAGAAGAGATAAAGAACCTTGATTACGAGCAGGGCCTTCCCGGCGCGATTGACCTTCATGATTCGGTGAAGCGTGAAAATTCGCTCTCAGAAGGTGGCGAAGGGACCGTCGGAATTACCGTGATGGTGATCGGTGCGTTGATTCTCATCCTTGGTGGCGGCCATCTCTTCAGCTCGAGCAACGGCTTTAGCTCCAGTATCTACATCAGCGATAACTACCAGCCGGAGCCCCGTCCGTCACTCGGTGGGGATGAAGCGGCTGCAGAGCAAGTCGCCTGGATCGAAGATTGGATGAGTGACGGTAAGAAGGTTTACAATAACTGTATCGCCTGCCATCAGGCTTCAGGTTTGGGGATCCCCGGCCAGTTTCCACCCCTCGTAGGATCAGAGTGGGTTGATCAGGGCACTTCTCGCCTCGGGGCAATCATGATTCATGGGATCAACGGTCCCTTCAAGGTCGCGGGACAGACCTACAATCAGCTGATGCCTGCGTGGAATAATTTGAATGATGAAAAAATTGCTCAGGTGGTCACTTACATTCGTCGTGAATTTGGCAGTCTCCAGGAGGGGGATGACGGCGTAGTAACCATCGAAATGATCAAAGCGGCGCGCGAGCAATTCGGCAGCCACAGTGGCCCTTACACTGAGGACGAATTGTTGGCAATTCCGGCTGATGAAAATTTACCAGGTTCTAAGTTAGATTTGGAAACCGGCGAGCCGCTCAGTGAAGGCTGAGGGTTTCTCCCTAATGTTTGATTGATATCCTTCGCCCGAAACTGATTTAATTGGTCTGTTCCGGCGAAATTTCCAGAAGTATGAGCGCAGCAACCGCAGAAAAGCACAAAGAGACGCACGATGATCACCACGATCATTATGAGCCGTTTTGGAAAAAATACATCTTCTCGACCGACCACAAAACGATTGGAATTCAGTATGGCTTCACCGCGTTGGTGTTTTTGGCCTTCGGATTCTTTCTCATGATGGTGATGCGGTGGAGTATTGCCTACCCGGACCGTGCGGTCCCGCTGCTTGCTGATTGGCCCTGGTTTCAGGCGTGGCTTGACGATGGTGGCAAGGTTACTGGCGACCTCTACAATATGTTCGGGGCGATGCATGGAACGATCATGGTGTTCCTGGGAGTCGTTCCTCTGGCCTTCGGTGCATTTGGAAATTACGTCACCCCTTTGCAGATCGGAGCGCCGGATATGGCCTTCCCCCGTCTCAATATGGCAAGCTACTGGCTCTACCTCCTCGGTGGAGTTCTCATGTTTGTGAGTTTCTTTCTCCCTTCAGGTGCGGCGAAGGCAGGTTGGACGAACTATTCGCCTCTGGCGACGACGACTGATCTTCATTATGGGGATTTATTTTGGACCGGCCAGACACAGTGGCTCATGGGCATGGTCTTTCTGATCAGTTCGTCTCTCCTTGGTGCGGTGAACTTCATTTGCACGATCATTAACCTCCGGTGCCGCGGCATGACATGGATGAGGATGCCATTTTTTGTTTGGGCAATGCTCGTGACGGGATTTCTCCTCCTCCTTGCGTTTCCACCTCTTGAGGTCGCAGCGATTATGCAGCTCATGGACCGTCTTGCCGGAACAAGTTTCTTCATTCCCACGGGTCTGAATGTCAGCGGGATGTCCTTTGACGCAGCCGGGGGCGGAAGTCCGCTCCTCTACCAGCACCTCTTTTGGTTCCTGGCTCACCCGGAGGTTTACGTCCTCATTTTGCCGGCCCTTGCGATCGTTTCAGAGGTGATTCCGTGTAACACGCGGAAGCCACTTTGGGGTTATAAAACGATGGTCTACGCGGTCATGGTTCTCGGTTTCCTGGCGTTCATCGTTTGGGCCCACCACATGTACATCACGGGAATGGGGCCTGCGGTTTCGACTTTTTTCCAGACGACGACGGTCCTGATCTCGATACCCTCGGTAATCTTAATTACCTCACTCCTGATTTCAATGTGGGGAGGATCGATCCGTTTCACTGTGCCGATGCTCTTTGCGACGGCCTTTATTCCGATGTTTGGAATTGGTGGACTGACCGGTCTCCCGCTTGCCTTCAGTCTTACTGACCTTCATTTGCACGATACGTATTATGTGATCGGGCACTTCCATTACGTGGTCGCTCCGGGAACCATTTTCGGGCTCTTTGCGGGCATCTATCATTGGTATCCGAAAATGACCGGACGCATGATGTCGACGTGGATGGGGCACTTGCACTTCTGGCCGTCTCTCATTTTCATGAATGGAATTTTTGCGCCGATGTTCTTCCAGGGCATGGCAGGTTTCCACCGCCGCGCTTTCGACGGGGGTAAAGCCTACGAGCAGATCAGCAGTCAGGTCTTTTCGGAGCCGAACACTTTCATCTCGAACCTTTGCGAGATGATGAAGGTGATCGAGCCTGACGCACCACTGCGCATGATCGATCTGAACATCATCACCTCAGGTTCTGCGTGGCTTCTCGCGGTGGCTCAAATTCCTTTTATCATCAACATTTTCCTCAGCGCCTTCAAAGGTAAGAAGGTCGAAAATGACAACCCATGGGATGCGACGACGCTCGAGTGGGCTACGCCGACACCACCTCCGCACGGTAACTTCACCACCGAGCCGGTCGCTTATCGCGGGCCTTACGAGTATAGCGTCCCTGGTGCCGATAGAGATTTCAGTCCTCAGTTCGAGAGTGACCCTTCTTCTTTGGCTTCGGCTAAAGAGGAGGAGGAGGTCGCCGTCGATTCCAAGCACTAGATCACTCATTTTTTCTGACTAACAGGTTTGCGTTTTTACTATGGAGATTCCCTATGAAGTAACCCCTCGCCGCGATACGGGGTTGTACAATTCCAAGCTCGCGATTTGGCTTTTCCTCGCCTCAGAGGTTATGCTTTTCGGAGGGCTTTTCTCTGGCTATGTCTTTCTCCGACTCGGGGTTCAGGACGGTGTCGATAATCCATGGCCGTGGGGATTGAATGTTCACAAAGGCTACGTCTGGCTCGGATTTCTCAACACCCTGATCCTCATTGGGTCGAGTGTTGGCGTGGTCTTCGCCTGGGTGGCTTTGAAAGAGCGGAACTGGCGTCGCTTTCAGGTTCTGATGTATGGGGTCGTTGCTTGCGCGGTGGCGTTCATGTGCATCAAGTCGATTGAGTACAACAGCAAGCTGACAAAGCACCACGGGATCAAGTTGCTCGATAATTCGGTGATGGAGGGCACAATCCTCAATGGAACCGATAAGATTCGTTTTTCGGGCGACAAAGCTTCGTTCAGTCTTCAGGGAGCTTTACCGATATTTTTGCGCGAGTTGGCGGGGGATGAGTTTCCGGAGCTGACGCTTGAAGTCGCCGACGGGGAGGATGCAGTGGCGTTCACTTCGAAGGGGGAATTCAAAAAGTGGTTTTATCAGGCTCGGCGGGAGACGGCATCTGACCTCGCGAAGGAGCGGAAACGTTACCGCACCGAGCTTGCTGATGGAGTTGAGAACCCGGCGCCTGTCTCAGTCTCAACGAGTGCGATGGTGACGGCGGCAAAGCCGTTCGAGCTTAACGGGAATCCACGCACTGTGATTGGGCACTCCGACACCTCGATGAACTATCGTGACGGATCGAAAGTCGATGGGACTCTCACTGGCGATGATGTGCTCTTTGAAATTCACGAGGTGGATATGCAGCTCGTGATGCCGACCAAGCAGCGTGACTCCATCCTTTGGGAGGTCGTGGATGACGAGTATGCGAAGCAGGAATTTTTCACGAAGCAGCACCAGTATTACGAGACGATGCGCGCTTACTACGAGCCTCGTGGCGAGACAATTCCTGAGAAGATGCTTCGCGGTCACAAGCTGAATCTTCATTATGTCCATGTCGGCGGTGAGCATAGCGATGGTCATGACCACGAGGGTGAGAAGCACGAAGGCGAAGAATCTCACGGTGATGAAGTTCACACCAGTGAGACCAAGCCGTCGGCTTCAAAGCTGGAAAAGGACACCGGTCACCACGGAACGATAACCGTCCCGAGAGAGAAGATTAAGTTCATGGGTAACCATGGTCCTCGTTACGGCAACTACTACGCGATCTACTTCACGATGACCGCTCTCCATGGTCTTCACGTCGTCGGGGGGGCCCTCGTGCTCTTGTATTTTGTGGTCTTTGGAAAGAAAATGTTTTTGAAGAATCCTGAGCATCTCGCCAACCGCGTTGAAGTGGGCGGCTTGTTCTGGCACTTCGTTGACCTGATCTGGATCTTCTTGTTCCCGATCATGTATCTCCTTTAATCTGAATCTTACTTTTTGTTACTATGTCGGAAGAAATCCATGACTGGGGAAAGCATAAGAAGACCTACCTGATGGTAGGGATTGCCCTCTTCTTTTTCACCGGAGTTACCATTGCTCTCGCGCTCGTTCCCTGGTTGGACGTAGGCCCTCCGGGACCGACGCCGGGTGATTATGTTCTCGGTTTGGGAGTCGCGACGACGAAAGCAAGTCTTGTGGCGCTTATTTTTATGCACCTCAACCATGAACGCGGATTAATTTACAAGACCCTTGTTTTCACGGTCTTGTTTTTCATCTCTCTGATGGGTCTTACTTTATTCGCCGGGTTCGATCCCATCCGCGAGCAGTATGACACGTTCGAGACCACGAATGGTAAATTAACTGAGCAGGAATAGTTTCCGTTATGTCCTTGAAGAATTTTCATATCGCTTTCATCACGATTTGTGTCCTTTTCACGGGAGGACTCGCAGCGTGGTGCCTTCTGATTCCTGAGCTCCCTCCGATGTTCACCGCCATGGGGTGGATCAGTGCCGCGGGCGCTCTTCTTCTTCTCATTTACGGCATCCGTTTCCTCAAGAAAGCTAAGAACGTAATTGTCTAAAAAGTAGATATGAACTCATTCTTCCCTGATTCCTTTTTTCTGGCCTGTCCCATGTGCATGAGTGGCGCCGAAGGCGTGCTCGCTGAGGCGGCGAATTCTGCGATTGCCGTGATGCTGGTTCTCCTCAGCGGTGTCCTCATGGGGTTTCTTGGGTTCATTTTCTACCTCATGAAGCGTGCTAAAAATTTCACGGGGGATGTCCCCGGTGAAGTTGCCGCTTAATATTTTTGAATGATTTGATATGATTGAATGGATTAATGATATTTCCGGGATGCACGAAGTTGCTTCCCGCCATGGTGATGTGGGTAACCACATGCTGGCCCTGATTCACTGGTTCATGGCAATCCTGTTTGTGGGTTGGACCGCTTTTCTGATCGTGGTAATTTTTAAGTTCAATCGGAAGAAAAGCCCGAAAGCGAACTACAATGGCATCACATCTCATTTTTCGACCCACGTTGAAGTCGGGGTCGTCATTGTCGAAGTCGTCCTCCTGCTCGGTTTTGCGTTTCCTCTATGGGCAAAGCGGGCCGACGCCAAGGAGCGTCCGACCGGTGAAGAAGTCGTAAACCTCAGAGCTGTGGGTGAGCAGTATCGCTGGACCTTTCACTATGCCGGTAAGGACAAGTTGGTGGGGATGACTTCTCACGAGCGTCTCTCGGGAAGCAATCCGGTCGGGCTCGTTTCGGAAGATCCAAACGCGCCCGACGACTTTGTCTCGGTGAACGAGTTGGTTATTCCCAAAGGGCGTCCCGTCGTGATTCAGGTGACTTCGAAAGATGTGATTCATGGTCTTGCGATCACGCCAATGTTCATTCAACAGGACGCGATCCCCGGCTCCGAGATCCCAATGTGGTTCGTCCCCGAGAAAGAAGGTGAGTGGAATATTGTCTGTGCTCAACTCTGCGGTGCCGGTCACGCGCAGATGGTCGCTTACGTGAAAGTGGTCAGCTCTGAGGAGTTCGATGAGTGGTATGCTGCTCAAAACCCTCTCTTGCCAAAGTCCTGAGCCTGCGTGCTTGAAGTGATTTTAGGGTGGCGGATCGCGTGAGCGTTCCGCCATTTTGTTTTCTGAGAAGATCTCTATTCCCGCACTTGAAACGTAAGACCGTATTGATGAACGATGCTCCCCCCCCTCGTCGGGCATTTCAAATTTACTCCCGTCTTGTCGTCGTCGTGGCTGTGCTCCTGATTTGGTGGGGCGCGGCGACAACGACGAAGCAGGCCGGGATGGTCTTTGCAGACTGGCCGTTAAGTCTCGGCTCATTTAATCCGCCCGGATGGTTGGATTACATGGTGCCGTTTCTCGAGCACAGTCACCGGCTTTTGGCCAAGTTGGTTGGTGTTCTCGTCCTAATCCTGTTCTCCTGGGCCTACGTTCGTTCCGGGAAGCGGGCGCTGGAAGTCGTCTTGTTAGTCCTCTTTCTGGCCGTCACTCTTGGTGTTTTTATCGCAGCGGGTGACGAGCGCTTTGACGCGGCACGGAAGCAGATGTTTCTGACGATCGCTCTCGGGTTGGCTATGCTGCCGATCGGATGGTTGGTCTGGAGCTGGCGATCGAGATCATGGACATTCGTCCAGAAATTGAGTGCTCTCGCTCTCTTGATGGTGACCACTCAGGCAATTTTCGGCGGGTTGAGGGTCACGGAAATTTCCGACGTTTTTGCCGTGATTCACGGGTGCTTTGCCCAGGCTTTCTTTTGTGTTCTCATTCTCATCGCGATGGCGACAGGAAGCGGCTGGCAGTCGACCGGATTTGCGGCGAGTGCAGATCAACTCCGGCTTACGCGGATATCCGGAACGTTCTTTACCGGTTTGATTTTCCTTCAACTTATCCTTGGTGCAAAAATGCGGCACTTTCATCGCAGTGGTGTCCCTGATGACGATTTGTTCATGACTCAAGGCCAATGGATTCCCGGTTTTGAAGATCCGATCATTGCGGTTCTTTTTCTCCATAAGTTCACCGCCGTTTGTGTTCTCCTGTTTGCTTTCGGTATCGCGATTCGCCTTTTTACAGAAAGAAAGCAGGGCGATGGAAGGGGCTTCCAGCTGATGGCTCTCATTGTTGGACTTATTGTGTTTCAGATTGTTCTCGGCCTCTCCGTGATTGGGACTGAGAAAAGCTTCTGGGTCACGAATGTTCATGTCCTAAACGGGTTGAGCATTCTCGCGCTTTCCTTCGTTTTTTCCGTTCGCGCCTGGAGAGGCCGGAACGTAGAGTCCGGCCTCGCTAATCCCCCGGCAGGCGCTACCTTGAGATCCTGATCAACTAACCATGGCATCCCAGGAAACGGACTCCAAACCGGCGCGAACCGTCGGCTTGCTCAAGGAAATTCAGAACGATCTCCTGGCGCTGACGAAGGCCCGCCTCAGCGTTTTGGTGGTCCTCACAGCGGTGTTCGGTTATTTCGTCGCCACGAAAACGAGCGGAACGTTTTCATGGGCAATCCTCTGGCATACCCTGGTAGGGACGATCCTCGCCGCTTTCGGTGCGTCGGTTTTCAATCAGTTGATGGAAGTGGATGCGGACAAGCTGATGACGCGGACTTCCGACCGGCCTCTTCCGTCCAACCGGATGCCTAAGCCTCTCGCATTCATACTTGGATGGTTGCTCTCCGCGTTCGGCCTTATTCATTTGGGGGTGATGGTCAATGTCATGGCGGCGGCAATGGGAGCAGCGACACTGGTCACCTATCTTTTCATCTACACGCCGATGAAGCGGGTCTCGACATTCAACACGGTCGTCGGCGCAATTTCCGGTGCTCTACCGCCGCTCATCGGATGGGCCGGGGGAGGGCAGTCGCTCTTAACCTTCGGAGCCCTCTTTCTTTTCCTGCTTCTCTTTCTCTGGCAGATGCCTCACTTCGCTGCGATCAATTGGATTTATCGGGAAGAGTACGCCAAAGGTGGATTTAAAATGTGGTCGAACGATGATGAATCCGGCGCGAAGACCGCGAAGATCGCGGTCTTTTTCTCCATCCTTGTGGTTCTTTTCGGAGTTCTCTTCCCGCTCCTGACACCCGTGCTGGCAGGGTGGGGGGCAGTTCCCTGCGGTCTCCTCGGTAGCGTGATGCTTTTTCTGGCGGTCAAGTTTCGAAAGAGCGGAACCCGCGAAGATGCCCGCCGACTCTTTTTCTATACCCTTCTCTATCTGCCTCTCATGATGATCGCCGCCTATTTGGCGTGGCTCTGAAGTCTGGTGAAAACGTAATTAACTTTGCTATGGATGAACAAGCTCCTGCGATGAGTCGCAATCAGATTATCACCTGGTGGGCGTCGATTATCGGCGTGTGCGCGGTGATCGCGTTCGGATCAATTTTTGTGACCCGTGCCTACCTTCTGCGTCGCGACTACGAGTTTAAAAACTGGCGACCCCCACATATCGCGCGCCTTGAGACTGATCTCGACGCCATCAATCGCGACGGAAAGAACGTCTCGCTTGGCGAACTTCGGAAGAAAGTCTATGTCGCTGGTTATCAATACACGGACTGCCCGGCTGGATGCCTCGGAATGGCGTCGGTCATGAAACTGCTTGAAGAGGAATTCGGTGATGACCCACGGTTCCGGCTCGTTTCCATCAGCGTGAATCCGGAGGGAGATACCCCTGAAAAAATGGATGCCTGGGTCCGGGAGCATGGAATTGACTCGGAGGACTGGTGGTTTCTTACGGGTGATGCTGGAGAGATTGCAAAATACATGATCTCCGAGTTTAAGTTCTATGGCACTGAGGAGGTGACCGATCCGGAGCAGATTGCTGCGGTCGGCGAGTTCATGCACGACACCCGCCTCGCCCTTGTCGATGGCGAGGCGAATATCCGCGGTTACTACGACGTCATGAATGTGCAGCGGGGGGACACGGAATACGAGCGTCTTGTGCGCGAGTTGAAGATGGTTCTCGACCCCGAATTGAAGTTGTCTGATTTTGATCTTGGAATTGAAAAAGAGTGATATGGATTATTCGATTTTCCCACCCATCAACGCGGGTTTGAATGGCCTCAGCACGATTTTGTTGCTGACTGGTTTCTTTCTCATTATCTCGGGGAAGAAAGAGGCGCACAAAAAAGTCATGCTGGGTGCGCTCGCTACTTCAGGAGTCTTTCTGGTCTGCTATCTGATCTATCATTACGGGGTGGGACACACTGAGTTTCCAAAGGAGTATCCCGTGGCGCGACGGGTTTACCTGTCGATTTTGATTCCTCACATCATTCTTGCGGTGGTGAATGTGCCCCTCATCGTTCTGCTCGTGATCGCGGCACTGCGCGGCAACTTTGAGAAGCACAAGAAATTGGCCCGATACACTTTTCCTTCGTGGCTCTTTGTCTCTGTGACTGGAGTGGTGATCTATTTTTTCATCTACGTCTGGTTCCCTCCCACGGCGAAAGCGGAAGGCGCGGAATCGGAGGCTCTGCCGCAAAGCAGTGAGCGGGTCACCGTCCTCGAGGCCCGCGCAAAGTCGGGTCCCCTTGTTTTTGAACCTGCTTTTCAAGTCTATCGCGCCGAGGCAGGGCAGAAACATGTCGAGGTAACTTTTGCGGTTGAGAATACAGGGACTGAGTCTGCAAAAGTCTCGCGTCTCGTCAGTGGATGCGAATGTCTCTCTGTCGAGATTGATCAGGATCCAGTGCCTCCGGGAGCGAGGGCCACGATCACGGGCCTGTTCGACACGGAGAAGCTCCGCGGGCAATCCGAGCGAAAAATCACGATCGAGTTTGAAGGGGCGAGCCGCCCGGTTTTTCTCACGACCCGCATCGAGACGGAGCCTGTCTACACGATCACTGAAGAGATGACTTCGTGGGAGATTGGATCGAAGCCGGAAACCAAAATTGTCGAGTTCCGCGTGGTTCGCGCCGATCCGGTCCGGGTGCTCAGCGCGGAAAGTAAGCGGAAGGAAGTCACTTGTGAACTGGTCACGGTGGAAGAGGGGAGGGCTTATGATTTGTTGCTCACCCCGGATTCCACGGATGGGAGTTTACTCGGAATCGTCCGGATCGAGACGGACTGCGAAATTGAATCCTACGCGCGTCCGCTAGCCTACTTTTCGGTGCAATGAGGGCTTTAGGAACAGGAAAGCAGCTTCTCGTGATCGTGGGTCTCTCGATCGTGGCGACGCTACTTTCCGCCGTGTTTCATCCGAAGCGACCGTCGTGGTATCGAGTCTCCAGTCCTGAGGAACTGCGATGGCAGATTCAACCGGCGGGGATCCCGGCACTGTCTGAAGGTGCCGAAATTCTTTGGGTGGATGCCCGTGAGCGTGAGAAGTTCGACGAAGCTCACCTGCCGGGAGCGATTCTTCTGAATTTAGGAGAGTGGGGAGATCTCATGTTTCAGCACATGGACACCCTGCAGGCGGCATTCGGTCAGCCCGTCGTTGTCTATTGTGACACGGAAACCTGCGGGAAAAGTCAGGAGGTTGCGAAACGACTTCGGGAACTGATCGGTTTGGACCCGGTTTACGTTCTGAAAGGAAGTTGGCGTGAGCTTCAGCCTTCTCCGTGAGAAGACTGGCCCGACCCGATTATTTTTTCACCTTCCACATGGGGTTCGGGGTGTGCGCGATTTTGAACAGTTCCCCGGCCCGGGCAACTGTTTCGGGATTCTCAAAAGCGACATTCTTTTCCTCACCGATGTCTTCCTCGACATTGTAAAGTTGGATCTCACCGGTGAACATTGGCTCGCGAAGAGCTTTCCATGGTCCGAAGCGGAGGGCCTGTTTGCTTCCGCGTTCATAAAATTCCCAGTAGAGGAAATCGTGCTCTCTCTGGTTTTCTGTATCACCCCGCAGGGTCGGCGCAAAACTGATCGATTGTGTTTTTGGAGGGGCTTCGACACCGGCCAAGTCGCAGGCAGTGGCGATCCAGTCGGTGAAACCGGCGACATGATCGGAGCTTGATCCCGCTTCAACAACGGATGGCCAATAGGCGATTGTCGGCACGCGAATTCCGCCTTCGGTTAGATCGCGCTTCATTCCGCGGAGTGGACCGTTGGCATCGAAGAGCTCCGGGTCGTTTCCACCTTCTTGATGATGGCCGTTGTCCGAGCTGAAAATGATGAGGGTGTTGTCATCGATTCCCAGCTCCTCCAACTGCTTTACGATCGCCCCGATGTCGCGATCCATCCGTGTGATCATCGCCGCCTGCCCCTTGTCTGGGTCGGGCCAGTTTTTGTCCGCATAAATGCCGTAGTCAGGAACCTCCTGCCCGTCGCCGAGGACCCGGCCGGCTTCATTGTTCGCGTGTGGGATCGTCAGGGCAAGGTAGAGAAAGAAGGGGGACTCTTCTTTTGCCTGATCGCCAATCCATTTGTGAACCTCCTCGACAAAGAGATCGTGAGAATATTCGATCTTGTCCTCCGGGGCGGCAAAACCCGCGCCGTCCTCCGGCTTCTGCGTTGAAATCCTGACCTCCTCCCAGAGAGGGGAGGTCTTGTTCTGCAAGGTCACGACCTCGTCGTTCCGGATTAGAAATTCAGGGTAGAAATTGTGGGCGTGCCGCTGGTTCAGGTAACCAAAAAAGTAGTCGAAACCCTGTTTGTTAGGGTGCCCAACGGACCCGAGTTCGCCGAGGCCCCACTTGCCGATCAGTGCGGTGGCATAGCCGGCCTCTTTCATCTTTTCGGCCACGGTGATATCAGCGTCCGGCAGGGTCTGAGCTTCCGCCGCACCATTGCCTCGAATCCAACAGTTACCGGTATCCTGCCCCGTCATGAGGACACAGCGAGAGGGGGCACACACGGTGGCGCCCGCGTAGAACTGGGTGAATTTCATGCCGCCCGTCGCCATCGCGTCGAGGTTTGGCGTCTTGATTTTTTCCTGCCCGAAGCAACCGAGATCTCCGTAGCCGAGGTCGTCGGCGAGGATAAAGATCACGTTTGGCTTCTCCGCTCCATGCGAAGGGAGCAAAGTGAAGCTGAAAAGAAACAGGCAGCAGAAGAGGGTTTTCATTCTCCTACTTTGCAAACGATGCCATATCATTGCCACCTCGAATCGGGGGCGTGATGCCGGAGATCAATGATCGAACACGTTTTCGAGAAAACGCTCGAGGCCATTCGCCTCAAACCATTCGAGGCTCCAGGTGTCGCTGCTGATGATGGTTTCTGCTTTCTTTCGCGGGGCACGATAGACGTCGGCCTCGACAGGGCCCCCGGCAGTCTGCACCTGCACCGTAACTCTTTCATAGAAAGAGTCTTCGTAGAGGTCCAGCCGTTGCAGGGCGGATTCAGGAACGTCAAAAAAGACCCGGCCTGCTACCCGGCCTTCATAGCCAGGGTCCTCCTCGCGGATCGCAGGAAAGGTGGCTTCTCTGACTCTCCAGATCGAGTGTCCAGACAATAGCGCCTTGCTCGAATTCAGATCGGGACGCTCGGTGACGAGTACCCAAATCCGGGGAACGAGAAGGGTGCCGTAGACGAAAACATTCATGGAAAAGGGAGTGTCTTGCTTTTTGAACCGCTATCGCTCATTCTCGATGCGTGCAAGCAGTCTCACGCATTCTTCTCCTCAGTTTGGGGGGCTTTTTTCTGATCGGGGTTTCAGGGTGTAAAACATCGGGGGATAAAGACAGCGTGGATGAGCC
>CAZOUP010000081.1:0-24764 GCA_964583035.1 uncultured Akkermansia sp. | reverse complement strand
TCGCCAAAAAATCGTCAAAAAATCCGCTTGAACAATCTGATACTACTGTCCCTGTATTTCTCGAACAGGACATTCCAATCGCGGAGTGATTTTGGAATTGAAGGAGCCTATATTTCAAGTGATCATTAACTCACTATGAAAACACTGTTATCTCTTCTTCTTGTCGCCGCCCTTGGAGGTCTTTACTGGGTGCATCAAAATGCAAAACAAAACACTTCCGCTGCACTGGTCGCCATCGAAGCCTCCGAAAAAAAGGCGGCGGAACATCAGAGGGCGGCGTCCGTCGCCGAGATGAATCTCGCGACGCTCCGAGACGAGTCAGAAGCCCGCATCGCGCGGCTGACTGAACAACTCGCGGTGGTCGGGCTCAACGCAAACGAAGCATTAAGCGATGCTGAGGCGAGCATCCTTGCCGCACAGCAGGAGGCGGCGCGGATTGCGAGTGAATCGAACGACGCTGCAGCGATCGCTGCTAGAACTGAGGATATAGATCGAATTTACCACGCAAAGAAAGCGGAGCTGGCGATCACTGAGTCTGAAGTCGTCGAGAAATTGGCGATCGCTCAGCGCCGTATCGACCAAATCAAAGATTCTCCGCCTGAATTTTCAGAGCAAAATATCAGAACGAACAGCAGCGGCATCACCGGCGTTGCCGGTATCCGGACAAGCGCCGCCGACCGAGCTGAGGCAATGGAAAAGTATCAAGATGAGCTTGACCTCGCCACCGCCGATTTAGCTAAAGGCGAGGGCGAGCTGGTGCTCATCCGAAGCACGGTGAAGAATTTGGAGGATCAATATCGGGCCGCCCTTGCTCGCGCCAAGCTCGCTCCGTAAAGACACATTGCACCCCCTCAATCAGCAGGACCGACGCGCCGATAAGCAACCCTTGAAAAAGCGAATTCCTTTCAGTAATTCCTTCAGTTCACAACGCACACAATAATTAACGTGTCCCTGTTTTAGGTTTTAGGGCAGTCAAAACGCCGGACCCGGATCTCAACGCGGAAGTTCCAGTGTCGTCGTGAGAATTCCTCCGTCGAGGGTGTGACGGAGGGTTCCGCCGATGACGCGGAGGTAGGCATCGACGAGGGCGAGGCCGAGACCAAAATGCTGCGCCTTCGTCCTCGATGAATCCTTTTGCCAAAGAGGTTCGCGGATCGAGGCGAGGTCTTCTTCGCAGAGAAGCGGGGCCTCATTCCGAATCGAAAGGGAGTTCGCGGTCGACTGGATCATGATCCCTGAGTCGGGCGGCGAGTGGGCAATCGCGTTTCCGATGAGATTGTCGAGGACGGTCCGGAGCAGGGCAGGCTCGCTTTGGATCCCAAAAGTCTCGTCACCGGCGGGCGGCGACTCGATGCGGTTTCGTGACGCCGCGGCGAGATTCCCGAGAGAATCGGCCAGCACTTCGGAAAGCACGACAGGGCCCCGTTTCATCGGAAGGGTTCGCGTTTCCCCCCAATGAATCGCGGTGAGCACTTCGATAATCGAGCTGAGGCGCTCCGCGACGCCGACTCCGGTGCGGAAAATTTCAGTGGGGTTCGAGTCAGGATCGCGCGGGGCGTCGCCGGCCACTTCGAGAAGGGTGCGAAGCTCCGCGACCGGTGTCCGCATCTCGTGCGCGATGTCGATAGAAAAGCGGCGCTCCCTTTTGATCGCTCCGTCGAGGCGTCCGATGAACTCGTTGAACTTCTCAATGAGGGGCAGCAGCTCCTCCGGGACATCGTCGCAGGGGAGCCGGGAATCGAGCTGATCAGGTCCCAGGCCGGCAGTGAGTTCCGCGATTTCAACGATGGGGCGGCACGCGCGTTTCACCATCCGTGAGACGAGAAAATAGATCGCGAGGCTGAGGAGGACGGCGGTGAACGCGAGGGTCAGCGCGAGGATGAGAAAAGTCCGGCTCAGATCGGAGGTGCTGTCGGCAATCGTGAGGTAGGCCCGGGTCCCGCCATCGGTTTCCTCTCCCTTTCTCGCGAGCGGGAAGGAGGTGAGAAGAGCGCGGACTTTGAGGCCGTCGGATAATTCGAATTTTTCAAATCCGCTCCGTTCCGCGCCTTCGCTGCCAAAAGGAAGCGAGTCATCAGGGCCGAGAGAGCGCGAGCGCAGAATGAGCGCACCGCTCCCGTCGCGAAGCTCGTAGAAGGACCCTTTCGCCCGGTCGCCTGGGCGAAAGTCGTCGAAGTTGAAATTGTGGAACTCAGATTCGATCCTCCCATCGGCGAGAACATGGGTTTCCGCGATAAAATCCTCCGCCGTGCGGGTGAGCTGGCGGTCCAGTTGGGTATGCAGGGAGTGCTGCATGAGGAGATAGATCCCCAGCGCACTGAGTCCGAAAAGGATCATCAATCCTGTCGTGAGCGCGGTGACGAGATTGCGCTGAATGCTCGGTCGTTGTTGCGGTTTCACCATGCGCTCAGCGGGGAGGATCGAGGACGTAGCCCCGTTTCGGAACCGTCGTGATCGTGACGTTGGCTCCCGCACCGGTGAGGTGCTTGCGGACGTTGCAGATCGCTGAGTCGATCGCATTGCTGCTGAGGCTTTTCGCATGATCGTAGACGTGCTCGATGAGCTGCGTCCTCGAAACGACCTTGCCGGAGCGCTGCGCGAGATATTCAAAAATATCGAATTCGCGGGGGCGGAGGGAGACCTCTTTTTCCACGACAAAAAGACGCCGCGCCGCGAAATCGATCCTGAGATTGCCGAGGTGGAGATCATCGACGGTGCGCCCGAAGCGACGTCGCATGAGGACGCGCAGGCGGGCGAGGAGTTCCTCAAAAGCAAAAGGCTTCACGAGATAATCGTCGGCCCCGAGATCGAGTCCCTCGACCCGATCCTCGATCCCGCTGCGGGCGGTGAGGAGGAGCACCTCGGTTTCATTACCCTCTTCCCGCAGACGACGGAGAATCTCAAAGCCGTTCATCCCCGGAAGCATGACGTCGAGAATAATCGCATCGAACTCATGCACCATCGCGAGATCGAGCCCGTCCGGCCCATTGTCAGCGCACTCGACCTTGTAACCCGCCCGCTTCAGTCCCGTGGAGACGCTTTGCCTCAGGATAGGGGAGTCTTCGACGTAGAGAATCTGCATGGGAAACGGTCGGAAACGCTACCACTTTCCGCAGGATCGGCCTCTCAGAATATCGCAAAGCATGGAACAGGGGTTGGGTCGGAGAGGTAACCCTGTTCCGTCCCCGGCGTCGTTTCGCGAAAAGACCTACCCGGCACGCGTGAGCCGATAGTGGCGGGGGACCGGCTGATTGACCCGATAGATCTCTTCCTCGATGGCTCTTGCCTCGGCGTTGAGCTCATCGATTTCTGCTTTGAGAATGGGGTAATTTTTCTCGAACCCTTCGGGGTCGTTCTTTCGACGAAGTCCTTTCACCTTTGACCAGGCATCCCGAAGCGGGCGAATAAACTCATCGTTCTTTTTCTGGTTAAGGAGGACCACTTTCAGAGCCTGTTGGCTTTGCGGCGTCTCCGGGTAATTCTGAAGCTCAACCTTCGCCCCGAGTTGGCGGTCGGTGAAAGTTCCGACAAGGACGTCATCGATCCTGAGTTCATAATTTCCGGTGGGAAGCCCGTCGATTCGGACCAGCTCGCGGCTCAGTTTGTGTCCTGCCTTGGTGAGTTCGTAGCCGAGGCCGGCAGGAGCCGAGGGGCCCCATTTCAGATCGTAACCGGCTGTGTTTTGCGGAACGACCCAGGGAAGCGCACTGGCGAGAAAGGTGAATGACATTTCGCTTCCATCCCCGGTGACTTTCAGCTCACTGACGCCCTGGTTTCGAGCGCTGATCCACTTTTCCCCGTCCGGCATGATCGTGATGCTGCTGACGCTGCGGCGCTCCGGGTTGGAGCTTTCAATGATCGAACTCGCCATGATAAAATGCCCGGCTGCCCCGGGGTGAATCGCATCCTCGACCACGGTGAAATCGGGCTGGCTGCTTCGCATCGCAAAGGTGATGTCATTGAGCGGACCCCAGAGATTGACGAAAGAAACGTCACGGGCGGAAGCGGTTTGCCGGAGCCAGCTCGCGTAGTAGGCAAGGAGGGAGTTGTAGCCGGGATCAAAAGGCCGATCCCGGAAACGAAAGGTCTCGTCATTTTTCCGAAGGGCGAACTGATGGTGATCGAACATCGTGGGCGAAAGGGCAATCGCCTCCGCTCCGATCGCCTCGAGTCGGGTGAGAATTTCCTCCATGCCGGTTTGATAGGTTTCGAGCGTCTCTTTTGAAAACGGCTCATACTGCCCGTCGTTCATTCCGAGGAGAATCGTGACGTGATCCGGAGTGAAAGCGGCGACGTCATCGTCGAATCGGGCGAGCGCGTCAGCGGCTTTGTCACCCCCGACCCCGGCATTGTGAAAGCGAATCCGGCGCTCTGGATAGCGGGTGTAGAAAAAGTCCTCAAGATACTGAGTGTAAAGCGCTTGATGAGTGATCGAGTCCCCGAAGAAGACGACGGTTTCACCATCCTGAACCTGGAGGAACGGTTTGGGGGAAACGAGGGTCTCTGCGTGGAGCGCGCTGGTCGCGAACAGGAGCGTGAGAAGAAGAAGACGGATCATGCCGGGTTCGCAAAAAATGCTGAAGCCTCTTTGTAGTCGAGAGGCAGGTCGATGGCACGTTTTTGTTGGGCCGACATCTGCGCGGCCCAGCCCACTTCGGCGACGGGGGCGGAGTTGAGAAAGCTGAGAAAAGATGGCTCGGCAGCGTGGATGGAGTCGAGGAAATGCGCAACGCACATGTGGGTCTGATGATTCATGACATCGCCGCTGTCCGGGGTCGTCGTGGTTTCGGGCCAGATATGCTCATCGAGGCCATCGGCGCGGCAGCGGTCGGGATCGAGGGGGTAGACCCACTTGCCGTCGGTCTTCGGGTTCGACCAGAAACGAATCTTTTGCGGTCGGTCGAGGTAGCTGTCAAAAATGAGGCCGCCCTCGGTGCCGTGGATGTTGTGGTAGGCGTCGTAGCCGTTCGCCTGATCGACATTGCCGAAACAGAGGCCGGTCGCGCCATTGTCGAATTCGATGTGGAGATTCCAGACCGCGGGGATTTCGAAGTCACGTTTGTGAAGCTTGGAGTTACTCGCGTAGACGCGGATCGGCTTGGCCCCCTGAGCGGCCATGATGTTCATCATTGCGGAGAGTGAGTGGATGATCCCCATCCCGATGGCGTCGCCCATGCGGTCAGCGGCGAGTTTCCAGACCTTGTCGCCGGCGATGTTGATGGGGTGGCGGTAATTGATCTGGATCTGGGTGATCGTTCCGAAATCGCCCCGTTTTGTCATCGCCCGGATCTCATCTTCGAGGGTGTCGAAGTTCATGAGGTAATCGACCATTGTGATCAGCTCGGGATTCGCTTTTTCCAACTCGATTTGCCGAACGAATTCGTCAAAGCTCGTCGCGCAGGGCTTCTCGCAGAAAACGTGCTTCCCGGCTTCCATCGCGGCGATGGATTGCGAGCCGTGGGCTTCATTGGTCGAGCAGACGAAGACGGCATCGAGACCGTCGGTTTCAAGAAAGTCGGCGAAGTCATCGGTGAAGAGTCCCGGATCGAGTCCCATCGAGGTCAGGACCTCTTCAGCCCGCTCCCGATTTCGTTGAAAGACGGCGACGACCTTCGTGTCATCGCGTTCCACGATTCGCTTCAGGAGCGTTGCTCCCATCCAACCGGCACCCACTAATCCAATTCCAATTTTCGACATGTGGGTATGTTGCGAAGAGTCCTCTTTCAGACAAGAACATTTCAGGCGCGAGTGCGTCTCCGTTTTTGTCATTACGGTAAAACTGACCGGATTGCTTCGCGTCTTCGCGGTCTTGTTGAGAGGGGAGAAAGCCTGACGGTATAAGATGCGATGGTCCGTCTTCCTTCCGGTTTCAGCTTGTTTTGTGATTTCCTCTACGCTTTCCGCCGGGGAAATCGATTTCGCCCGCGATGTGCAGCCGATTCTCTCGCAGAACTGCTATGCCTGTCACGGCCCCGACGAAGAGCAGCGTTCCGCTGATCTCCGCCTCGACACGGAGGAGGGTGCCCGCGCCGCTCTCACGGTCGGTGACCCCGCGAGCAGTGAAATGATTCACCGAATCATGAGTGATGATCCGGATGATCTCATGCCGCCGCCGGAGAAGAAGGATCGCCTTTCTCCCGCGCAGGTGGAAATTCTCACGACGTGGATCAAAGAGGGTGCCGCCTGGGGGAAGCACTGGTCGTTTGAGAAACCGGTGCGGCCTGAAGTGCCGGAGAACGGGAGTAATGCGGTAATCGATGCCTTTGTCAAAGCACGCCTTGAGGTGGAGGCCGTAGAATTTTCCCCGGTGGCGAATCGCGAGACCCTGCTTCGCCGCGCTTCGCTCGATCTGACCGGACTGCCGCCGACGATCGCGCAGCTCGACGCTATTCTTGCCGATCAGTCTCCCGACGCGTTTGCGACGGCGGTTGATGCGCTCTTGAAATCGAAGCACTACGGCGAGCGATGGGCGCGGTGGTGGATGGACGCGGCGCGCTACGCGGACTCGAACGGTTATGAGAAGGATTCCGTCCGCTTCGTCTGGCCCTACCGCGACTGGCTCATCGATGCCTTCAATGAAAACCTGAGTTACGACGAATTTATCATCAAACAGGTCGGCGGAGACATGCTGGAAAATGCCACCCTCGACGACCGGGTCGCGACGGGATTTTTGCGGAACGCGATGGTCAATGAAGAGGGCGCGATCGATGCCGAGCAGTTCCGGGTCGAGGGCATTTTCGACCGCATGGATGCGATCGGTAAGTCGGTCCTCGGGCTCACGACGCAGTGCGCGCAGTGTCATACTCACAAATACGACCCGATCACGCACGATGAGTATTTTGGAATGTTCGCCTACTTGAACCGTTCTCATGAAGCGACGGTGCCTTATCACACGCCGGCGGTGCGGGGGCAGATTAAGACGCTCTTCTCCAAAATCGAGCAAGAGCGGGAGCTGGCGTTGGAGGGCATCCCGAACTGGGAAAGTGGCTTTGCGCAATGGATCGCGGCTGAAAAAGCAAAGCTCGCGGCGGCTCCGGACTGGGTCACGGTGACTCCGCGACACCTCGGTGATGGAGGCCAGAAATTCTACGCGCAAGCCGACGGGTCAATTATCACGCAGGGCTATTCGCCGGCCCGCAGCACGGAGCGTTTCGCGGGGGAGACGAAGCTGACCCGGATCTCAAGCCTTCGCCTTGAACTCCTCACGGATCCTTACCTGACTTACGGCGGACCGGGCCGTTCCATCGAAGGGACGGTCGCGATCAGTGAACTGAAGCTCTCGGCAGGCGTCTCGGCTGATGCCTTGAAGCCTGTGGCCTTTAAGCCTGCGGTTTCCGATCTCGACCTTCCAGCGAGAGCGATCGACGGGGAAAAATACCCTCAGAAGAACGGGGGGAAAGAAGACCGGACGGAGGGCCCTGCGGCCTTTATTAACGATGGAAACGTAAAAACAGCCTGGGCCACCGAAGCGGGCTGGGCACGTTCAAATCAGCCTCGCGTCGTCGTCATGGACCTGAAGGAGCCGATCACGCTGGCGGAAGGAGAGACGCTGCATCTGCAATTCGAAGTCGCCTGTCAGCACGGGGGCTGGAACAGCAATGACAACCAGCATCGCAACATGGGGCGCTTTCGTTTTTCCTTCGCGGCGGCGAGCGCAGGCGACAGTGCACCGTTGAGCCCGGGCCTGCAGCAGGCAATCACGAGACCTGAAGAAAGTTGGTCAGCGGGGGAAAAGGATTCGCTTGTCGATGCCTGGCTGAAGACGCAGGAGACGGCAATGCCTCAGTTGGCCGAAATTGAAAAATTGCACGCCGCGCACCCGGCCCCGATTCCCCAGCTCGTGTTGCAGGAGCAGAAAGATCCCCGTGAAACGCGGCTTTATCATCGCGGGGAACAGCACCAGCCGAAACATGTCGTGACTCCGCATGTCCCGGCCTTCATCCACGATCTCCCCGAAGGACGTGACCCCGAGTCCCGCCTCACCTTTGCCCAATGGCTCGTTGATCCGGATTCACCGACGACGGCGCGGACCTTTGTGAACCGGACCTGGTCCGCTTTTTTCGGAAATGGAATTGTCGAGTCGGTCGAGGACCTCGGGCATCAGTCACCGCGGCCGTCGCATCCGGAGTTGCTTGATTGGCTCGCCGTGGAGTTCATGGAATCCGGTTGGGACATCAAGCACCTCCACCGTCTCATTGTCCTGAGTGATACCTACCAGCAATCATCGACGATGGGTCGCTCTCTCGACGAGATGGATCCTCAAAACCGGCTTCTCGCGCGGGGGGCGAGGTTCCGCCCTGACGCCGAAGTGGTCCGCGACATTCAACTTGCTGCGAGTGGTCTCCTCGACCGCACCGTGGGCGGGGACAGTGTCAGGCCGCCGATTCCGAGGTTCCTCTTTGATCCTCCGGCGAGCTATGGCTATAAGGAGTGGGATGAAGATTCCGCTCCGGAGCGTCGCTATCGCCGCGCGCTCTACACCTTCCGGTTCCGCACCGTTGTGCCGCCTTTCCTGTCGGCGTTTGATGCGCCCTCCGGCGAGGTTTCCTGCGTGCGGCGGCCCCGCTCAACGACGCCATTGCAAGCGCTCGCGCTCCTGAACGAGCCGATGTCGGTCGAAGCGGCGGAGGCGCTTGCGGTTCAGCTGAAAACCGGAGAAGCCGACCTCAGCGGAGCGATTCACCGCGCTTTTCGTCAGTGCACGAGCCGCGCCCCGGAGTCCGACGAGCTTGCCGTGCTCCTTGACCTCTTTAAAAACGAGAAAGATGCGGGGGCGGATCCCTTCCTCGCGGTGGCGCGAGTCCTCCTTAATCTCGACGAAACGATCACCAAATCCTAGCCTGACTCTAAAATGACGCTTCCCCCACATGACGCTTCCCCCACGCATTCCGATTGATGGAAAGACGCTCTCTGATTTCCGGCTCTCGCAGAGTCGGCGTTGGTTTCTCGATAAGTGCGGCGTCGGCCTCGGCGGGATCGCACTGAATCACCTCCTCATGAACGGGGCGGGGGCCGCGACACCCAATTTGCTTGCGGCGAAGCCTCCGACTCAGCGGGCGACCGCGAAACGGGTCATCTTTCTCTTCATGGGCGGTGCCCCGAGCCATGTTGATCTCTTCGAAAACAAGCCAACCCTCGCGCGGCTCGATGGCACGAACCCGCCGCCGGAGCTGCTCGAAGGCTATCGCTCTGCTTTCATCCAGCCGGACAACAAACTTCTCGGTCCCAAGTTTCCCTTCCAGCGTTACGGGCAGAGCGGGGTCGAAATTGCTGACCTGCTCCCGCATACGGCGAGCATCGCTGACGATCTCACCTTCGTCCGCTCGATGCACACGGATGCCTTTAACCACGCGCCGGCGCAGGTTCTTCTGAGCACGGGCGCGCAGCAGTTCGGGCGTCCGTCTCTGGGGTCGTGGGTGACTTATGCACTCGGGAGTGAAACAGAGGATCTGCCTGCGTTTGTCGTGCTTTCCTCGGGTCAAAAAGGCCCCAGCGGCGGCTCGGCAAATTTTGGTTCCGGCTTTTTACCCTCGGTCTATCAAGGGGTGCCTTTCAATTCGGTCGGTGATCCGGTGCTGTTTCTTTCGACGCCGAAAGGGATCAAACGGGATTCCCAAAAGGCGGCGATTGACGCGATCAACGCGCTGAACCAGAAACGCTTCGATGCTGTCGCTGACCCGGAGATCCAGACGCGGATGAGTTCCTTTGAAATGGCTTACCGGATGCAGGATGTCGCTCCGGAAGTGACCGACATCAGTTTGGAGTCGAAGGCGACGCTCGATCTCTACGGGGCGAAACCGGGGGAGATGTCGTTTGCGAATAACTGCCTTCTTGCGAGACGTCTCGTGGAGCGTGGGGTGCGCTTTGTCGAACTCTTCCACGAATCCTGGGACCAGCATGGAAACTTGAAGAAAGATCTCACGAAGAACTGCCTCGACACCGATCAGGCCTGCGCAGCTTTGATTCAGGATCTCAAGCAGCGGGGATTGCTCGAAGACACCCTCGTCGTCTGGGGCGGGGAATTCGGTCGCACTCCGATGATGCAGGGCACGGGCAGCGACGGACGTGACCATCACACAAATGCCTTCACGATGTGGATGGCCGGAGGTGGCGTCAAAGCAGGCTACTCACATGGCGAGACCTGCGATCTGGGATTCAATGCCGTCGAGAAGCCGGTTCACATTCATGACCTGAATGCGACGATTCTCCATCTGCTCGGCTTCGATCACGAGAAGCTGACTTTCCGCAGTCAGGGACGTGATTTTCGACTGACCGATGTGCACGGGCACGTCGTCCGTGACATTCTCGCCTGATCAATCCGGAACCCGCTCGATTTGAGCGCCGAGGTCGATGAGCTTGTCATCGATGTGCTCGTAGCCGCGGTCGATGTGGTAGACACGGGAAATATTGGTGTTTCCCTTTGCGGTGAGTGCCGAGAGAACAAGCGCGGCGGAGGCGCGAAGGTCACTGGCCATAACCGGGGCGGCACTGAGCTGCGCGACGCCTTTGATCACGGCGGTGCCGTCATCGACTTCGATGTCGGCGCCCATGCGCTTCATCTCGGAAGCATGCATGAAACGCTGCGGAAAGATGGTGTCTTTGACGACACTGAGTCCCGGTGTGACCGCAAAGAGCGAACACATCTGGGCCTGCATGTCGGTGGGAAATCCGGGATAGGGCTCCGTCGTGATGTTGGCTCCGACGGGGTTCTTCGCTTTCGAAATCGTGATTGTTGTCTCGGTCGTGGTTATTTCGCAACCGCACTGAGCGAGTACGTCGAGAACGGCGGTGAGGTGCGCGTGTTTGACACGGCGGAGGGTGATGGTGTCTTTCGCCGCCATTGCCCCGGCAACGAGGAAGGTCCCGGCTTCGATGCGGTCAGGGATCACGGTGTGCTCAACGCCGCCAAGTTCGGTGACGCCGTCGATTTCGATCACCGGCGTTCCCGCTCCCTGAATCTTCGCACCCATGGCGATTAGGAAGTCAGCAAGATCAACGACCTCAGGCTCGCAGGCAGCCCCGTTAATGATCGTTTTTCCCTTCGCGAGAACGGCGGCCATCATGACATTGTCAGTTCCGAGGACGGTCGCCCCGTGTTTACCCGCCATGTCGAGCGTGTTCCCTTTGAGACCAAAACGGGCTTCAAGATTGACGTTGCCGCCTTCGACGGTGACTTCGGCTCCGAGTCCTTCAAGACCTTTGAGGTGAAGATCGATGGGCCGGTCGCCAATGACACATCCACCCGGAAGGGAAACATTAGCGCGGTTGTGCCGGGCGAGGAGAGGACCCATGACACAGACTGAGGCCCGCATTTTCCGGACGAGTTCGTAAGGTGCTTCGTGACTGCGGAGTTTTTCGCATTTGATGACGACGTTTCCACTCGCCCGCTCCACTTCAGCCCCCAGGTTCTGCAAAATCTGCAGCATGTAATTGGTATCGGCGACATCAGGGACCCGACGGATCGTGCACTGTTCCCGGGTCAGCAGGGTCGCGGCGAGGATCGGAAGCGAGGCATTTTTAGACCCGCTGATATTGACATTACCTGAGAGTGAACTGCCGCCGTGAACGATGAATTTTTCCATGCTGTAACTGTGAAAGGCCTCCCCCCGTAATCGGCCGGGAGAAAGCGGGGAGCCTAGCAGATTCAGGCCGGTTTGGTAGCAAAAATAAAACGATCCACTCCGCTCAGGTCTTTCACCTCTTCGACGGGAAAGTAGCCGAGATCTTCAGCATAGACTTTGAGTGCTTCCGATTGCCCAATCCCGATCTCGAGGGCGATGAGACCTCCGGGATGCAGGTGTTCGAAGGCCGCCTCGAGAGCCTTTTCGACGATTTCCATTCCTGTTTCGCCACCGTAGAGCGCCAAAGGCGGGTCTCTCTGCACTTCCCGGCTTAAGTCGGTCGCGTCCTCGTGAGGGATGTAGGGAAGGTTCGCGGCGATGAGATCAAAGGAGGGGTGAATCCCGCTGAAAAGGTCGCTTTCGACAAAGGTGACTGAATCTCCGACAGCCAGAAGGGCACCATTTTCCCGGGCGAGTGAGAGGGCCGCGGAAGAAATATCGGAGAGAATAACGAGGTCAGGCTTCGGCTTAAGTTTTGCCGCAAGAGTCAGTCCAATCACTCCGGAACCACAACCGAGATCAAGAACCCTCTCCGGGCTGAAGCCCTTGCGGGTGAGAAGTAAATCGGCCAACTCCTCGGTCTCGGGACGGGGGATGAGGGCGCGGGAATCGCTCTTAAATTCAAGCCCGTGAAACTCGACGGTGCCGAGTAGATGCTGGAGCGGCTCACCCCGACTGCGACGCTTTGTCAGTTCGCGGAGGCTTTCGAGTGATTCCTCGGTAAGGGGGCGATCAAAATCGAGATAGAGCTGCATGCGATCCATCTTGAGGACATGCGCAATGAGATGCTCCATATTGAGCCGTGCTTCCTCGACCTGATACTTTTGCAGATATTCGGTTCCCTTTTTCAGGGTATCCAGAATGGTGGCCATGTGAGGGAAGGAACGCGATCAGAAGCGAGGAAAGCGATTCCCCGGAAGCGGGCGGGTCTTGAAGATGGAGAAGGGCGGGGCCGTGACATCTTTTCCGCCGTTGAAGAAGGGGGTGCGATGGAGCTGGCTGCTGAAAAAATGGAGATTGCCATCCGGTCCGACGAGAAGACCGCCCGGCCAGATAAGGCGTGGATCTTGAATCAAAAGCCTCAACTCGAGATAATCGTCATCAGGGAAGACGTAGTCGATCGAACCTCGCGAAATATCGCCAAAATAGATGTTCTCCCGCGAGTCAATCACCATGCTGTCGGCGATCGGTTTCGGAGAAACTCCATCGACCTGGCTTTCGAGGGCCTGCTTTGATACGTCCGGACGCTGGAGTAGTTCCGTCTTGATCCTGAAAAGCGAAGCGCCGTTCCGTGGCCCGTAGTAGAGGTATTCACCTTTTCGGTCCACCGCGATGGGACTGACCCCGGTAAGCGGAGTGGCGACCTCTCCGTCGGGGCGGCGGACGGTGATAGAGCGACCGTCGAGTTGAAGCACAATGTTGGGTTCCATCTGCGTCGAGCGATGCCCCTGGAGAACCCGCCTCGTGAGACCGGTCTCAATATTCACGACGATGATTGCTGAGCTGATCCCGTCGGCCGGGTCGGAGATGTAAAGATAGGGAGCGACGGGGTCGAGGACGATATTCCTCAGGAAAGATTTCGAGGACAGCGCCTGATTGTTGATCGGGAGAACCTTGTGAAACTCATCGCGCTTCGAGTCCCAGGCAACAAGTTTGGGAGGCGTGTCAGAGCGGCGCCCGTTGTCGAGCATCCAGACAATACCGCGTGAGTCGCTCGCCACCCCGAGGACGGAATCGAGAATCACGGCGGCGCCGGATCCCGGCGTGTTCATCGCTTCGTTCGGAAATGGGACCCATCCATTTTTCCGGTCGAGTCGCATCACCCGAAAGGTGGGGTGAAAAAATTGATGGCAGGAAATGACATAGTCCCCTGATGGCAGGACGCACATCCCGCCCGGCCCGGTCGGGGCCTGCACCGTCTCCTGAAGGTCGTTGCCGGCCTTCTTGAAAAAACCGGGCATCGGCGGGAGCTTCAGGTCCGGAGCTGGAGAGGAAACCTGACTGCCGAAAAGAAGAGTGGCGACAATGATCCAGCAGCCGGGATGCTGCTTTTTCCAATCGGTAGCCTGTCGAAGGGGAAATGACATGGATAATTGAATGCCGGAAACGCGATATAGTGGTCGAAAAATGGACGAGGTCAACGAGGATCGAAGCCTGAGAATTCAGAGGAGCAAGTCCGGATAGTGTGCCTCTGCCATCTCGCGGCACTTTTCCTGAATTTCTCCCGCGGTGCCGACACCGGTGATTGTCTTGACCCATTCGCCACAGGTCGTGGAATCCAGCGTCGAAATCGCACGACGCGTCCTCAGTAATTGCGCGGAACCGACCGAGAGTTCGTCAACACCGAGGCCCACCCAGATTGGGGTCATTTCGAGATCGCTCGCCGCCTCGCCGCAGATTCCACACCAGATTCCGTTTCGGTGTGCGGCTTCGACGGTTTGTTGAATCATCGAAACGACGGCCGGATGGGTCGGCTGGTAAAGTGACGCGACGCGATCATTCACGCGATCGACGGCGGTGGTGTATTGGACGAGGTCGTTCGTGCCGATGCTGAAAAAATCCACTTCCCTCGCAAGATGATCAGCAATGAGGACCGCGCTGGGAATTTCGATCATGGCACCGACTTCGATCGCCTCATCGAAAGCAACGCCATCCTCGCGCAGCTCAGTCTTCGCCAGTTCGAGTTGAACCTTAGCCTCTTGAAGCTCCTCAAGGGTGGAGATGAAAGGGAACATGACGCGGACTTTTCCGAAGGCACTTGCCCTCAGGATCGCGCGTAGCTGAATCCGGAATTCACCGGGCCGGTCAAGACTGAGGCGAATCCCTCTCCAGCCAAGGAATGGGTTGGGCTCGGGGTTTTCGATCAGCTCAGGGTAGAGCTTGTCGCCTCCGATATCGAGGGTGCGGATGATGACGCCACTTTCTCCCGTCTCCGCCGCCGCCTTCTTGTAGTTGCTGAATTGATACTCCTCGCTTCGCTGCTCCCGGTTCTGGAGGTAGAAAAACTCAGTGCGGTAGAGGCCAATGCCTTCCGCGTCCTGATTCTTCACTCCCTCGATTTCCTCGATGAATTCAATGTTCGCGGAAAGAGTGACGCGTTTCCCGTCGGCGGTAGTCGTGGCCCGGCCCTTGAACTGGCTCAGGCTGTCGGAGAGCTCCTCATCCCGCAGGGCTAACTCTCCATATTCGAGAAGGGTAGACTCAGCCGGATTTAAGATGACACGACCATGGTAGCCATCGACGAGGACGATGTCTCCGGCATTATAGACATCGGGAATCTGATGCAGGGCGACGACGGCGGGAATATTGAGGGACCGCGCCATGATCGCCGTGTGCGAAGTCGCACTTCCAACCTCGGTGGCGAATCCTTTCACCCGGCTGCGGTTAAGACCGACGGTATCCGAAGGCGTCAGGTTGTGGGCGAGAATGATCGATGTTTCTGACTGCAGGCGAAGGTTCCCGTCCTCGCCGTCGGACCAGCGAAGGTTTTTCAGGACCCGCTTGGCGACATCTTCAATGTCCACGGCCCGCTCCCGCAAATAGGGGTCTGAAATTTTCCGAAGGGAGTCGATGTAGCGTTTGACGACGGAATAGTAGGCCCACTCAATCGACTTCATCTGCGTCTCACAGACGCGAAGCACTTCGTTGAGAACGGTGGAGTCTTCGAGGAGGAGAAGGTGGGCGTCGAAGATACCGACGTGGCTTTCGTTGTCCTCTTCGTTGCTGATTTCGGACTGCAGTTCGATGATTTGATCACGGGTCGCGATGAGCGCGAGGGAGAGCCGCGCTTTCTCCGCGTCGACCCCGCTGCGCGGGATTTCGGTATTTTCCGGCTCTTCGAGAGTTTTCCCGAGAAATTCGACCGGGCCCCAGCAGACCCCCGGGGATACTCCGATCCCTTCGAGTCTTACTTCAGCTTTCTTAGCGGTCTGGTTCATCTACAACGATATCAATACGATCCGGCGACGGAATCCTTATGCCTAATGCACCCAAAAAGGGCAGGGGAGGGTTGAAGCGGCGGGATCGGGCTTAACAATCTGGCTCAAACCCGCTTTTGACGAGGGAGCTCAGGCGCTCGATCGCCGTCTCAGCGTCTTCTCCTTCCGCAGAAAGAGTGATAATTTCCCCCTGAGCTGCCGCCAGCATCATTAAGCCCATGATGCTCTTGCCGTTGATCTCTTCATCGTCCTTCTCCACCCAGATTTCGCACGAGAACTGATTCGCCAGCTTCACGAACTTCGCCGCAGGGCGGGCGTGGAGGCCCTCCTCGTTCGGGATCGTCAGTTCGCAGGTTGGCATGTCGAAGGTTTGTTGAGACAAAAGGTGATCAAAGTCAGACTACCGATTTACGTTGGTCCCGCATTCTTTTCAATAATTTCTTGTTGAATTCGACAGCGGAATCATGTCCCAGGGCCTTCAATTTCTGGTCGAGCGCAGCAACTTCGATGAGCTGAGCCATGTCCCGACCCGGAGCGACGGGGATTTCAATGTGAGGAACTTCCATGCCGAGCACGTCGAGGTGAGCGCGGTCGAGGCCGACCCGTTCGACATCATTCATGTTTTCCTCCCACTTCAAATTGACGACGAGATCGAGCCGTTTTTCAGTCCGGACCGTGCCGACACCGAAAAGTGCTGCGACATTGATAATCCCGAGGCCCCGGACCTCCATGTAGCTGCGTCCGAGTTCTGGAGCTGTCGCGATAAGCTCGCGGTCTTCGATGTTACGGATTCTGACCATGTCATCGGCGACGAGGCTGGCCCCGCGTCGAAGCAGGGCGAGGACGGTCTCACTTTTACCGGTGCCGCTGTCTCCACGGATGAGAATGCCGATTCCCATGACGTCGACCATGCATCCGTGCTCCGTCGTCGTCGGGGCAAACTCCCAGTCGAGGCGGACCGTGGCGGCGTTGATGTAATTCATCGTGACCATCGAGGTCTGGAGCACCGAGACTCCGCAGTCATTAGCGATCGTGAGGAGCTTCTCCGGCAGGCTCTGGTTCCGACTCACGACGATTCCGGGGATCTTCTGCTTGCAGAGATCGTGGAATCGTTTCTCGGCATTCTCTTCGTTGAGGTGGCGGAGGTAGGATCGTTCGGCGAGTCCGATGACCTGGAGCCGATGGAGCGCGAAATACTTGTAGAAGCCGGTCAGGGCTAGACCGGGGCGGTTGATCGTTGGCTCAAGGATCTCCCGGTCGAACCCCACCTTGGTTCCAACCAGCTCCATGTGAAGCTCGGGGGCATGGCGGCGGTAAAAATCGCCGATCGTAACGGAGGTCGGCTTTTTTGGCTTGGTCTTGGAATGGGTGCTTGGCATCGCGTTGGCTTGAGAACTATGAGGCCTGGACCTTTTCGGCGCGAACAAAAAAAGGCGGGACCGAAGTCCCGCCTTTCACCAAGGGAATTTCGCCGAAGCGAAAAGGTGTTAAAAGATTTTACCAGTAGCTGCGGACAGCGAGCTGCCATGAACCACCGCTCACATCATTGTTGGAGTCGAAGATATCTCCGGACGCATACTCATAGCCGCCCATCAATTTGAGTTTCTCGCCACAGATGAAATACTGCAGTCCAGCGTAAACGGTGTGGTAGTTTTCCACACGCTGGCGGGTGGGGAAACGCTGTGTGCGCTGTTCCTGACCTTCATCCATATAAGCGTAACGAAACACAGCTTCGAGCTTTTCAGTAATGTCGTAGCTGGGCTGAACGTAGAAACCCCAGGTGTCATTGCCGGGAGGAATACTGCCAGCTCTGCCGAGGGCGCCACTTTCCGTGCGGTTTAGTGCGACGATCACATCTGTAATCATTTGGAACCTACCAGCCTCAACCTCTGCACCAAGCGCAAAAGCGTGCTCGTAGTTAGGTCCAAAACCAGTAGCTGCATCGCCTTCAGTTGCAAAGTTACCACCGCCGTTGTCTGCGTAGACGTAGTCGAAGTGAAGGGTTGTCGTGTCGCTAACTGGATATGCAACGTTGTAGTTGAATCCACCGTTAGAAGAAAAATCAACCCAGTTTGGATCGGCACGGTGTCCCCCATAGAGCCAGCCGCCAATTTCGTGGCGAAACTCACCTGTTTGGAACTCTACGACCGCACCCCAAGCACGTGCGCCTGCGATCTCGTTAACGATCGCAGAGCGCTCGACGGATTTAATTCGCTTGGATGACTCTACGTCCTCACGAGTTATGTGCTGCTTCTGCTTACCGATACGAACCAGTAAATCATCGGATGGCTCCCACTCGATGTAGAAATCCTGAAAGTCATTGATAAAACGATCCTGGGTCAACTCTCTTCCGTCGGCAATGTTTGCCTCGGTGTAGAAAGTCAGGTCGTTGGCGAGTTCAACCTCGAAACCAAGACGGAAACGGCGGTGCTGATACTCGTGATAGCCATTATTCAGAGTGTCATTGACATCTTCCTGCTGGCTGATGAACTGGCCCTGATAGCGGCCAAGGAAGCGTGCGCTTTTCACGAAGCCATCGCCCTTGTAAAAATACATTTTGTTAAATGTATCGCAGAAAGTCCATGCGGACTCGATTGGCGCCTTGTCGTCGATGACGACTTTGCCATAGTCACCTGCGGTTGCGGCGGAAACTCCACCGAAAACGGTGGCGACTCCTGCAGCGGCAAGCAATTGATTGATGCGGTTATTATGTGTCATTGAATTGTTTTTGAATGGTTACAGGGTCCGGTAATTCCTTACCGAAATTGTTTCCATGAATCCTTTGTGACATTTCAGCCACGCCGTTTTCAGGGGGAACCAATTTCCTGCGTCAGGTTGAGAATGGAGAATTTTACCAAGTCTGCAACTGTCGTTGTGTGACAAAGTTTGCTCGAATGTGACAGCCCCGTCACCTTGAATTTGAGTGAAATCAGGTAAAAAATCTCACAAGCTGTTAATTAGGAGGGATTTAAGTTCTTTGGATTGCTGATTTCATGGCGTTTTTGCAGATGGATAATTCCTGAATTTTTTCCTAAGAAAAACTGAATACGCGGTCTTTAGACAAAAAAAACCCTCTCCCGCAACATGCGAGAGAGGGTTTTTGAAAGGGAAAATAAGTCGTTCCCGGTCAGGGACTACTCAACGAGAGTCACGCTGCCGTCCTGAAGAGAGTAGAAAGCACCAACGATCTTGATCTTTCCCTCTGCTTCCATTCCGGCAAGCACTTCACTGCGCTCACGGATATCAGCGACAGTCTGCTTCACGTTGGCGTGGATAACGTCGTTCACGAAAGCGGCATTCTTGGAAGTCCGTTCGCCCTCGTAGCCTTCGACTGACTCGATCGCCGGCTTGATCTTGGCGAGGAGCTCAGTGAGGTTGCCGAGTTCGACATTGTCGCAAGCACCCATGACAGCGCCACATGCCTCGTGACCGAGGACGACGATGAGCTTAACACCTGCCGCAGCCGCCGCGAACTCCATGGAGCCGAGCTGGTCAACGTTCTCGACGTTACCGGCAACACGGCCGACAAAGATGTCACCGATGCCCTGGTCGAAGACGTCTTCGACAGGAACGCGGGAATCAAGGCAGGAGAGAATGACGGCCTGGGGGAATTGGCCGGTAGAAGCCGCTTTGATGCTGGCTTTAATGTCACGCACGGTCTGCTCACCGGCGACGAAACGCGCGTTTCCTTCCATGAGGTCTTCAAGAACTGCATCAGGAGTGAGGGCTTTCTGCTCCTCAGCAGTGATCGGAAGGTCTTCGGCGATCATAGGAAGAGCGACTGCGGCGGCGCAGGCGATGCCGAGGGCTGCGAATAGAGATTTTTTCATTTTACTTGGATTTTAGGTTTGGTTTGGATGCCTTGCGGCGGGGTTGCAACAACCGGGTTTCTCCGGCGATGTGAACCTGTTACGGTTGAACTTGAAGTTAGGCAACTAAAAACACGAAAAAAATAGCGCGTTTTAACGTAGCGGGTATTTTTAAGCGTATTTCAGAGGGCTTGATTCGATTGTTGGGGTTCATAACTATCTGAAAATGAGACTTTAGCCGAATCGGGGCCTCGTTGGTGTGATGATATCCGTGAGCTTTGAAAGTCCGCCTGAGCACAAAAACGCAAATTTTTTCGTGTCGGATTTTTCCCCGGGGGATGAATTAGATATTGGGAGAGCGGGATCTGATACTGAACCTGCTTCTTCCCGACCCGAATTAGGCTGGACAAAAAGAGGCCTCCTGTGGAAAGTTTCTGCTCTCTCACGAACCTACCCCCCAAGATTGTTATGCCATTAATCGAAACCAACGGAATCCAGATGTATTATGAAGAGAAAGGCTCGGGCGATCCGGTCATTCTCATCATGGGAATCACCGCGAACGGAGCGACCTGGGAGGCGCATGCCGACGACTGGTCGCAGGAATTCCGCTGCATCATGCCTGACAACCGCGGGGTCGGACTTTCTGACAAACCGGTGGGGGATTACTCCAGCGAGATGATGGCTGACGACTACGCCGGTCTCATGGATTCGCTGGGGATCGAAAAGGCCCGTATCGTCGGGGTCTCGATGGGATCGATCATCGCGCAGCAGCTCTGCCTTCGTCACCCTGACAAAGTGCAAAGCGCCGTCCTCATGTGTCCCTGGGCGCGCTGCGACCGCTACGCCAAGTCCGTCTTCGAGCACATGAAGGTTTGCAAGGCTCACCTCGACAACCAGCAGTTCCTTGAGTGGATTCAGCTCCTCATTTTCACCAAGCCTTTCTGGGACAACGACGATGCCTACGAAGGGATGGTTTCCGGCCGCGCTGATTTTGACAGCAATCCGACCCCGCAGCCGCTGCATGGATTGAAAGGGCAGGCCGCGGCCTGTGTGAATCACAGCGTCCTCGACGAACTTGGAAAAATCGCTGCGCCCTGCCTCGTCATCGGAGGCAAAGACGACATCTTTACCCCGCTCTGGATGGGGGAAGAAGTCGCCGCCGCGCTTCCGAACGCCGAGTCCCACTTCTACGACGGAGCAGGCCACGCCTTCCACTGGGAGGTCATGGATGACTTCAACCCCCGCGTCCGTAACTGGCTCAAAGCGAACTGATCCCTCTCATTCTTTACTCCTCTCCTCCTTTACTTCTCAGCTCCTCTAATCCTCTCCTCTTCAACTTTAAAAAAATGGCTAACATCAAATTCGGATCACAGGTCTACACCTGGTTCATGCAGGGAACCGGGAAGAGCTATGACAACAAACTCGACCACATGATCAAGGTGGCTTCGGAGGCAGGCTTCACCGGCATTGAGCCGATGGTGCTTGAGATTTCCGAGAGCGCTTTGGGCTGCGGTAAATACTGGCTCGGTGATTTTTGCGACCCGATCAAACTCAAGGACACGCTTCAGGAGCACAAGATGGACCTTTGCGGTCTCGCTCTCGTTTGTGCCTGGGACAACGAGGAGGAAACTTCTGAGGAACGCGCCGCCGCTGATTTCACGATGGACATGTTGAAGCATTTCCCCGGGGCCATGCTCGGCACAGTGACTCTGCCGAGCGGACGGGCGAAGGACCTCCAGCGCCGTCGTCTTAACATCGCCAAAAATATCAACCGCGTCTCAGCCCGTGCCACCGACCTCGGCCTGACCTGCTCGTATCACCCGAACAGCCCGCCGGACTCGCTCGTCCGCACGCAGTATGACTACGATGTCGTCCTCAGTTCGCTCGACCCTTCCGTGACGGGATGGACCCCTGACGTGGGTCACATCATCCGTGGTGGCATGGATGTGATCGAGACTCTGAACAAGTGGCAGCACCTCGTGAACCACATTCATTACAAGGATTACAATGGAATGGGGCCCGAGCCATGGGCGCAAATGGGAACCGGTCATCTCGACTTTCATAAGATCACCGAGTGGCTCACGCTTCGGGATTATAAAGGCTGGATCGTCTGCGAGGACGAGGCCCACATCGCGGTCGAAGATCCTGACGGTGTCACGATGCAGAACGGGACATGGTGCAAAGAAAATTTGTATCCTCTCGTCGGTTTGTAACTGAAAATTATCTCGCAGATAGACTCAACAGGGTTAAGTCAGTGATCTAACCCTATTGAATGAATCCTAAAATCCGGGGCAATTTGATCCCCGGATTTTTTGCGCGACCTGACAATGCCTGATCACGCCGACGTTTACAAAGTCCTCCTGGCGCTTAAGAAATCGGTGTTGCGGGTCTTCTCCAGCTCTCCGTCTGGCCCTGTCTTTCGTAAGCGCTGGGCATGGATACCTTTGGTGACCGTTGCCCTGAGCACGCTGGTGATCAGGTTCTTTGAGTTTGATCTCCGGGCTCAACAATGGATTTATGAGGAAGGGGGCGGGTCGTGGGCCCTTGGAGAGCACTTCTTCTGGCAAACGCTGTATCATTACGGGACAATTCCGGCATTAATCCTCACTCTTGGGGCTATTGCAGGCTATGCCCTCAGTTGGTCGAGGGCTGGCTTTAAGAAATGGCGACGGGTTATGCTCTTTGTCATCCTCACGGCGGTGACGGGTCCGGGATTGGTCACCAATTTAGCTCTGAAGGAAAACTGGGGTCGTCCGCGGCCTCGTGAAGTAGAGGGACTCGGGGGGCACTATGCTTTCGAGCCGGTCCTGACAATTGACCGCGAAAGCGAAGGAAAGAGCTTTCCCTGCGGACATGCCACAATGGGTTTTCTTTTCATGGGTGGTTTTTTTCTCTTCCGGCGGTATCACGTAAAAATTGCGTGGTGGTTTCTGATCGGTGGCGGAATTGGAGGAACGCTGACCGGGATCGCGCGGATGATGCAGGGCGGGCATTTTTTGTCGGACGTCGTCTGGGCGGGTGCGGTCTGCTGGTTTGTGCCAATGGGACTCTGTTATGCATTAGGGCTCCATCGTGAGTTGTTGAAATCGTCTGATTTATTTGAGAAAACTCCCAAATGGATTCTCGCTTCAACATGGGCAATTGGAGGTGTGTTGTTTGTCGCCGCGATGATTGCCACTCCTTTCAGTGCAAAGAGGAACCTTCCGATCCTTAACGAAGAAGCGAAGGTGAGTGAGATACAGCTTGAGCTATATTTCAAACTTGGAGATATCGATCTGCTTGGTGCTGATAGCTTCCGCATCACAGGCGAGGCTTACGGACATGGGGTTCCCACCTCAAAGTTGGCAGCCTACTACGAAGAGCGAAAGATGGAGGATCATTGGGCCCTAATCTACGTTGATCGAGTCAGTGGTTGGATCGCGGAAGTAAACCAGCAGCTAAAAGTGCAGTTTCCAATCCAGCGGACCCGAGGAATTTCTATCCGAACGGGTGAAGCAAAAGTCTGGATTAACCTTTTTGATCCTCGGAAAACATTTGAAATTAATATTCTCGAAGGAGGGGGTGAAGTTCACCTCGTCGGTCATCAGATCCCTTACGAACTTATTGATTCCGGAGAGAAAACGAGGGTGGCTACCGTGACGGGGGCCGAGCCAGAGATCGTGATCCATTTGCATGAAGCATTCGTCGGCGAGCTCTTCGATGAAAATGGAGTGCTCGTAAATGCGGCGAGGGCGGAGCTAACTGAATAAATTCACAAAGTTCAACTCGCATATCGATTGGCTGTTGTTACGTTCCAGATTTCATGGAGAGAAACTTCCGCAGTAAGGAAACCAGTTGGCTTTCGTTTAACGCCCGCGTGCTCCAGGAAGCGGCCGATCCCGATGTCCCCCTGTACGAGCGTATCAAATTCCTCGGAATCTACAGCTCGAATTTGGATGAGTTTTTCCGGGTCAGAGTCGCCACCTTGAAGCGGCTCGCATCACTGGGTGAGCAGTGGAAGGCATTGAGCATTCCCGACCCTAACGAAACCCTGAGAAAAATTAAGCGTCTCGTTTCTGCGCAGGCGGAGCAGTTCAACTACGCCTACGCTCAGGTGAAAAAGGATCTCGCGGCGAATCGGGTTAAGCTCATCGACGAGACCGAAGTGCCTGCCAGTCTTAGAGGCTACCTCATTGAGTATTTCCGCACCGAAGTCAGCCCGCATATTTTCCCGATCATCTTGAAGTCGGCCTCAAAGCTTCCGCAGTTGAAGGATCTCCCGATGTATCTCGCGGTTCGGGCATCGAAGGGTGATGGCAGTGGTCGTCCGATGCATGCGCTCATTGAAATCCCGGGGAATCTTCCGCGATTTCTTCTTCTCCCGAAGACCTCATCGACGCAGCTTGTGATGTATCTCGACGACGTGATTCGGTTTGGTCTTCACGAGGTGTTTACGACTTTCCCTTACGACCATTTTGAGTCCTACGCGATCAAGTTCACGCGGGACTCGGAGTTGGAATTCGACGATGACTTCACGGAAAGTTTTTACGAGAAGCTTGAGGACAGTCTTAAAGCGCGTAAGGAGGGTCTGCCGGTCCGGGCGAATTTTGACCGTGAGTTTCCGAAGCCTTTCCTGAACCTCGTCCTCCGAAAGCTCAACCTCGCGAGGTCGGATTCGCTTTACCCGGGGGCCCGCTACCACAACCGCCGCGACCTCCTTGGTTTTCCGAAGATCAACAAGAAGGGGCTCGTCTATGAGGATGCCGAGACGGTTCCCGTGAAAATGATCAAAAAGAAGATCGGGATTTTCGCCTCGATCCGGAAGCGCGATCTACTCATTCATATTCCTTATCAGCCGTTTTTGCATTTGATCACCCTGCTGCAGGAGGCTTCGATCGATCCTCTCGTCCGTCGGATTCAAGTGACTCAGTATCGGTTGGCGAAGGCGTCGTGCATTGCGGCGGCCCTTCAATCCGCAGCCCGGAACGGGAAGGAAGTCTTCATCCTTGTGGAACCTCAGGCGCGCTTTGACGAAGAGGCCAATATCAAATGGGCGAATAGCTATCGTGACGCCGGGGTCCAGGTGCAGCTCGGGGTTCAGGGGCTTAAAGTTCACAGTAAAATGATTCACATCACCCGGAAAGAATCGGGGCGGGATCGTTTTTATTCAGTCCTTGGGACGGGCAATTTCAACGAGGACACCGCCGGTATTTTTGCGGACCACCTCTTGATGACCTACAATCAGGAAATCGGTGAGGACGTGAGCAAGGTCTTCGATTTTTTCCGTCGTTCCTATCAGCCGCCGAAGCTCAACCATCTCCTCATTGCCCCGTTTCACCTCCGCAGGTTTCTCCGGGCGCGGGTGAATCAGGAAATTGAGAATCACGAAAATGATCTTCCCGCCGGTATTTCGATCA